>LNEH01000120.1 GCA_001464505.1 Verrucomicrobia bacterium Ga0077533 | reverse complement strand
AACCAGGGTGGCGCAACTGATCGGCCGCGGCTGGCTGCTCGATGGACTAAACAGTGGCGCACCAACCTAAAGTCTGTTTCTTAAGGGACGTTGGTATTAGGGCACAAAAAAGCGCCCAGTGACATCACTGGGCGCTTTCCCAAATTGGAGCGGGAGAAGAGACTCGAACTCTCGACGTCCACCTTGGCAAGGTGGTGCTCTACCAACTGAGCTACTCCCGCGGAAGAGAGGCGGAGTATTCAACCCCGGATTTGCCCGTCAACCAGATTATTATTTCGTGCTTTCGACCGTCGCCGGCACATTTCCAGCTTTTCCCCAGCGGGTGACGCTGCTCATGTAAACCCCTCCCATGCCCGTCCGCGCCACGCCCTCCACCCGCCTGCAGCCTGTATTCACGGGCGATAGTTCTGTCGCGGACCGGCTGGCCGCCTGCAAGGCCTACTTGGCGGCCGAGAGCGAGCGGATCAACCAACAGCACAAGGCTGGCGCGCCGGGCCACAAGGTGGCGCACGCCCTCGCCAGTCGCATGGACCGGCTGCTCCAACCGCTGTTCGCCGCCGCGCTGGAGGCCTGGCGCAAGGAGCAGGGCGAGCCGCCGACCCCGGTCTGCCTCATCGCCTTGGGCGGTTACGGCCGCGGCGAACTCAGCCCGTTGAGCGACATCGACGTGATGTTTCTCTACCCTGCCAACGTGAAGGGCCTCGGGAAATTCCAGGAGCACCTCACCAACGGTGTCCTCTATCCGCTCTGGGATTTGCGCCTGAAGATCGGCCACTCCTCCCGCACCCTCAATGAGGTTTTCGCGGAGGCTGCGCGCGACATCCGCACCAAGACCTCCCTGCTGGAGTCGCGCCTCATCGCCGGGGCCGCGCCGCTCTACGAGAATTTCGCCGCGGCCTACCGCAAGCACTACCTCACCGACGACCCCAAGGCCTATATCGCCGCGCGCCTCGCCGACCAGGCCTCCCGCCGCGCGCAACACGGCGATACCGTTTTCATGCAGGAGCCGGACATCAAGAACGGCGTCGGCGGCCTGCGTGACTACCAGAACGCGCTTTGGATGGCCCGCGTGCGCCTTGGCATCACCCGCATGGACGAATTGGAGCAGCAGCATTACCTGCAACCCGCCGAGCTCCGCGCCTTCCAGCGCGGCTATCACTTCCTGCTTCGGGTGCGCAATGAACTCCACTACATGAGCAAGCACCCGACGGATGTGCTCAACCTCGATACGCAGCCGAAGCTTGCCGCCAACCTGGGCTACCCGCAGAAGGCCCTCCTGGCCCGCGTCGAGGCGTTCATGCAGGACTACTACGGTCACGCGCAAGCCATCTGCCGCATCTCGCAAATCATCGAGCAGCGCCTGGCCCTGACCATCGCCGCCGGCCCCGGCTTTGTCGGCTCGTTGAAAAACCTGCTCCTGGCCCGCCGCGCGGACCGCACCAAACGCCTCGACGGCTTCGTTCTGCGCGGACGTGAGCTGGCCGCCGAAAATCCCACTATCTTCAAGGAGGATCCCGTCCGGCTCATCCGTGTCTTCCGCCACTGCCAGCAGCTCGGTTGCTCGCCCGACGTTGATCTGGCCGCGCTCATCCGCCGTTCGCTCAAACTCATCAACAAAAAGGTGATCGCCTCAAGCGACGCCAACCTGAGCTTCCGCACCCTGCTGGAGGAAGCGGGCCGGGTGCATCCGCCGCTCGTCCTGATGCATGAACTGGGCGTGCTCGGGAGGTTCATGCCGGAGTTCGCCCCGCTGACCTGCCTCGTGCAGCACGAATACTACCACCGCTACACCGCGGACATTCATACCCTGAGCGCCATCCGCGAACTCGACGCCATCTTCACCGCCGCCGATCCCATCGCGGAAAATTACCGCACCGAGCTGCACAAGACCGCCAGCCCCGCCCTGCTTTACCTGATCCTGCTGCTGCACGACATCGGCAAGAGCGAGGGCATCCAAGGCCATGCCGAATCCGGGGTGACGATCGCCGGCACGGTGCTGGACCGCCTGCGGGTCGATGCGGGCAGCCGCGAGACCATTAATTTTATCATCAAGAATCATCTGCTGATGGCACGGTTCTGGCAGAAACATGATCTGGATGATCCCCAGTCCTCCGCCACCTTTGCCGAGCTGGTGCTGGAACCCGACCGGCTGCGCTACCTCTACGTCCACACTTATTGCGACGCCCGCGGCACCGCGGCCGGCCTGTGGAACGGTTACAAGAACTCCCTCCACCGGCGGCTGTTCGAGACCACCCTCGAGCGCCTGACCCTGGGGGACAAAGTCGACACCCGCCTCCAGGAACGCATTGAAATGACCCGCCAGACCCTCATCGCCCAGACCATCCCCGGCATCAGCCCGGATGAGATTACCGCGCACTTCAACCTCCTCCCGGAGCGGTATTTCATCCAGGCCGAAGCCGAGGAGATCAGGCTGCATATCCGGATGGTCAACCAGCTGCTGCACTCCATCTCCGCCGCCGACTCCCTCGGCGCCCTGCGGCCCATCATCGAGTGGAAGGACGACATCAACCGCAGCTACACCACCGTGAATGTGGTCACTTGGGACCGGGCCGGCCTGTTCTACAAACTCGCCGGCGCGTTCAGCGTGGCCGGGCTCAGCATCCTGTCCGCGCGCATCACCACCCGCTCCGACCACATCGCCATCGACACCTTCCATGTCGCCGAGCCCGGGCGCGGCGTGGTGCAGAACCGGAAGGCGATGGACACGTTTGCGCGCACGGTCGATGAGGCCCTGATGAACAACAAGGAGCTGCTGCCGGACATCACCGCGCAGGCCAAAAAATTCGCCGAGGCCACCCGCTATGCCTCCACCGCCTCGGAATTGCCCGCCTCCTTCCCGCCGATGGTCGAGGTCTATCACGAACTCTCCCTTAACCGCATCATCGTCGAGGTGCAGGCTCATGACCAGATCGGCCTGCTTTACCGCCTGGTGAAGACGATCTCCGACCACGGCTTCGATACCACCTTTGCGCGCATCAACACCGAGCGCACCGTCGCCATCGACACCTTCTACATCGAACCCGAACAACCCGGGACCGGGGCCGGGGATCCCGCCAAATTGCACGCGTTGCGCGATGCCCTGCGGGAAGTCATCACGCCGGTGGCCGTTCCGGCCGCGGCCCCCGCGGCGCCGGTTTAATTTTCTCTCCCCAAGCCATTCCAATCCTGTTCAGCTGGCGCGGATGAGCTCCGATGATCCGAAGGCCATGGCGATCCTGTATGCGATCGCCTCTCTCGCGAACAGCGTTCCTGATGCGGCTTCCGCCCAGGGCCGGATCCTCGCGACCATCGTGGCCGCTTTCCCCGCCGAAAGCGGATCGCTCGCGCTCCTCAGTCCCGAGACCGGCCTGCTGGAGATTTGCACCCAGCACGGCCTGCCCCCCGCTATCGGTGACTTTGCCCTCAAACCCGGCCAGGGCGTCACGGGCTGGGTCGCCCTGCATGGCAAACCGCTGCTGGTGGCCGATGTCGCCGCTGAACCGCGTTATATTGCGGCCCGCGGCGGCGTCCGCTGCGAGATGGCCGCGCCGCTCCTCGTGGACGGTCATACCATCGGGGTGATTAACCTCGACGCCGACCGGCGCGCGGCGTTCACCCCCGCCGACCTCGAACGGCTGGCCCGCTACGCCGCCGAGGCCGGCGCCGTGCTGCACCGTCTCTGGCAATACGAGCGGCTGCGCGCAAATTCCACGCAGCTCACCACGCTCGTGGAGTTGGGCCATGCGCTGGTCGCCCAACTGGAACCCGAGGAGCTGCTGTCCACCCTTACCCAAAGCGGCCGCGCGCTGTTCAATGCCCGTCTGTGCCTGTTGCACGACTACGACGACACCCGGCGCGAACTGCGGCTGCACGCCTGGGCGGCGGCGGGCGACACCGCCGTTGCTAGCCTGACCCTGCAGCAGCAGGCCGTGCCGGCCGACACCTCGCTCCTCAATGCGGCGATCCGCTCGGGCCGCGCCACCGAGTTTCAACACATCGACGGCCCCGGCTTCCGCGAGGCCGCCGATTTGCCGCGCGACCCGTCGCTCCGCTCCGCGCTGGCCGTGCCCCTGGTGCTTGAAGGCACCCCCACGGGTGTGTTGTCGGTCTTTCACGACCAACCGCACCGTTTTACCGACGATGAAAAACGGCTCTTCACCGCCCTCGCCAGCTTCGCGGCCGTGGCCCTCCAGAACGCCCGGCTCTACGCCCGCGTGTTCCAGTCCGAGGAAGTCCTGCGCAAGAACGAGACCCTCACCACCCTCGGTCTGCTCGCCGCCGAGATCGCCCACGAGATTCGGAATCCTCTCACCGTCATCAAGCTCCTGCACGGCGCCTTGGGCGTCGATTTCCCGGCCGCTGACCCGCGGCGGCGTGACCTTCAGGTTATCACCGAGAAAATCGAACAGCTTGAAGGCATCGTTTCCCGCGTGCTGTCTTTCGTCCGTGCGCCGGCCGCGCTGCACTCGCGCTGGGCGCTGGCGGAAATCCTCGACGACACCCTCGTCCTGCTCCGTATCAAGCTGGCCCAGGCCGGCGTGCAGCTGCACTACGCTGCTCCCGCGCGCTCGCTGTTCGTGGTGGGCAACAAGGGCCAGTTGCAGCAGGTGGTCTTGAATCTCGCCCTCAATTCCCTGCAGGCGATGCCGCAGGGCGGTCAGCTCACCTTGGTCTGCACGGAGGAATCCACGGGGAACAGCCGCGTCGTGCAGGTGGACCTCACCGATACGGGCACCGGCATCCCCGAGACCATCCGGCCGCGCATTTTTGAGTCATTTCTGTCCGGGCGTGCCGACGGCACCGGCCTCGGCCTGGCCATTGCGCGGCGGATCATGCAAGACCACCGTGGCGAACTCACGTTGCGCCACACCGGTGCGCGCGGCACCACCATGCGTCTCACCCTGCCGCTGTCATCCGCGTGACTGGAACCGTTTTGCCCACGGACTTCACAGATAAACGCGGATAATATCAGTGTCCCTTAAGTTTTAGACTTTTGTCATCGCGAGGTGCGCGAAGCGCGCCGTGGCGATCCAGCTGGATTGCTTCGTCGCTCTGTTCCTCGCAATGACAGTCTATTTCTCTCGGGACGTTGGTATAAGATATTTCTCGTGTCCTTCTGGGCGAAGCGAGGAATCCAGCAGCATGATCGCCAGCGAATATGATTCTGGATTCTTCACTCCGTTCAGAATGACAGGTTTCGACTGTCCGTCCTCTGTCTTCTGACCCCTGTTCTCCGACCATCCCCATGTCCTTCTCCACCCTGGCCTCCCTCCCCGCCAAGGAAATCTTCGGCGGTGCCGTTCGCGGCCATTACGCCCATCTCGAACGTCTGACCATCGGCGATGTCGCGCTGCAGGCCGGCCTCACGGTCCCGCTGCGCCAGCATCCCCACGAACAGGTCGCTTATGTGATCGAGGGCCGTTTCCAATTCACCGTCGGCACCGAGACCATGGTGCTTGAACCGGGCATGGTCGCGCTCATCCCCGGCGGCGTCCTGCACGGCGGCACGACCCTGACGGCCTGCCGCGTCCTCGATGTTTTCAGTCCCGCCCGCGAGGACTATCGATAGCAGGTGGAACCCGGCCTCCGGACGGGTTGTTTGGCAGGGTCTCGTGGATAAACGCGTCCGGCGGCCGCGTTCCACCAAAAAAACCCTTATTCCTCCAGCTCGACGTTCCAGTAGGCGACGTCGAGGAAGTCCTTCCATTTCTCGTGATTGTGGTTCCCGAGCACGAGGGAGATGACCGGCCGCCACTTCGGCCGCGCGGGCTTGCGGATGAGCCGCATGTGCGCCTCGTGCGGGAGCCGGTTGGCCTTGCGCGAATTGCACTTGATGCACGAGCAGACGATGTTCTCCCACGTCGTTTTCCCGCCGTAGTGGCGCGGGATGACGTGGTCGAGGTTCAGCTGTTCGCGCTTGCAGGCGCGGCCGCAATACTGGCACTTCTCGTTGTCGCGCTCGAAGACGTTGTTGCGGGTGAGCTTCAGTTCCTTGCAGGGCAGCTTGTCGAAAAAAGTCAGCAGGATGACGCGCGGCAGGCGGATGTTGCGATTGACGGTGTGCACCGTCTCCAACGCATCAACCGGGGGATTGTAAACCGAAAAATCTATCCAATCCATCAGCGAGTAGGTGCGGAACGCGTCCTCGGTTTGGTGGACGACCTGCGCGTGCTCGCGGGCCAGCAACCCGAAGGCCCGGCGGGCCCCAATCACGTTCACCGCCTGCCAGAGGCGGTTCAGCACGAGCACTGGCTGATCAAGGGCGGCTTCCATGGACAACGGGCTTTTGAGATATTGATGCCCCCACCCTCTGTCAAGTCACGCGCCGCGCCGCTTGGCCTACGGGGCCGCATCCCTGTAGCGGCGGTCTATGACCGCCGGAAGAATCCGCCGATCATCGACGGCGGTCGCAGACCGCCGCTACAGTTTTCCATTCGGCGGCTGCGCCCGCGTCAGTGCCCGGATATCAGCGGCAAATCCGGGATGCGACGCGGTCAGCGCCTCGCGCGTGCCGAGCTCGAAATCGCTCCACTCAAATTCCGGCGCGACCACACAGGTCACGAGCGCCCAGCGTCCGCCTGCCACCAGCCGTGTGCCCTGCCAGGTCTGCGCCGGCACGACATCCTGCGGCCGTTCACCGCGCGCGAGATTCAGCCCCAGCTTCACCCAGTCGCCGCTGCCATCCGCCCTCAAGCGCAACGACTCCAACGGATCGCCCGCATGAAAGCACCAGACCTCCTCCTTGCCCAGCCGGTGCAACGCCGAGAAGCCCTCGGGGGTGATGAGGGAATAGATCATCGACCAGGCGCGTTGGCCGCCGGGCAGGATCGTCGCCGATTCACCCGTCCGGCGGAAATAGCCGCCCTCCTGGTCGAGCGGCTCCAGCTTGAGCAACCGCACGACCTCCCACGCGGTCAAATGCTCGGGTGTCAGCGGGCGACCGGCCATGGCTCATTCCGCCCCGGGCGGCACGATTGCGGGTTTCAGCGACTGGTTCTTGACCCGAATGCCCGCGAGTTTGGCGATCACTACCGCCGCGTGCTCCGTCGCCACATCCACGTTCGTGTGCTCCTCGTGAATATCGATCGCCCCCACGACGTTGGCCGGCAGGCGCGTGACCCCGGCGATCTTGCCGACCAGATCCGCCGGCGTGACCAGCTGCGCGCGGCCGACGTTGAATGAAATCGTGGTGAACCCCGGCGCGCGGCCCGTGCGGGCCTTGCGCTCGTAAGTGCGCTTTTGCGCGGCGAACTTGTCGCCGGAGGGTTTTTCGTGGGTGGAGCGCGTCTCGGCGGCCATAGCCTTGGCGACGGCCGCTGCCCCCAGCGCGCTGGCTTGAGGTGACTTCGCGGGAAACGCGCTGGGGTCAGCCCGTTCCACCTTGGCGGCCGGTGCCGGCGCGCGCTCCGTCTTGGCCGCCGGCCCCGCCGGCTTCGCGATGGGCGGTGCTTCATTCATCGCGATGCGCTCGGCCTTGGTCTTGCCGGCCGCCTTGGCCGGGGGCTCGTTCACCGCGCCTTGCAGCAGATGAATCAGGGCCGAGGCGATGTCCGTGCTGGTGTAACCCTGCTCGATCAGCCGCTCAACCATCAGGTCGTGCGATTTGAATTTCTTTTCGACCAGGGTGGCGCGGAGCCTCTCGAAAAACACGTTGCCCTTGGCTTCCTCCACCTCGTCCATCGACGGCACCCGCTCGCGGCGGATTTTCAGCCGGCCATAATGGACCATGTTTTGCATCTTGTAGAGTTCGCGGCCGGCCACAAAGGTGAAGGCCATGCCCTTCTTCCCGGCGCGACCGGTGCGGCCGATCCGGTGCGTGTAATCCTCCGCGTCGTTCGGCAGGTCGAAATTGAACACGACCTCCAGGTCGTCCACGTCCAGTCCCCGCGCGGCGACGTCGGTTGCGACGAGAAACTCGAAGCCGCGCCGGCGGAACTTGTCCATCACCCGCGTGCGCTGCGCCTGCGTGATGTCGCCGTGCAGCCGGTCGGTCGAATAACCGCGGGCGTGCAGGTGCTCGTCCAACTCGTCCACCATGATCTTGGTGCTGCAAAAAATGATGCCGAAGCGGAAGTCGTGCAGGTCGATGAGCCGCGTGAGCAGTTCGATCTTCGAGCGCCGGTCCACCTCGAAGTAAACCTGCTCCACCTGCGGCGCATTCTGGGCGTGCGCCTCGATCCGCACCCAGACCGGGTCGCGGGTGTAGCGCTTGATCAGGTCCTGGATCACCCGCGGCACGGTCGCCGAGAAAAACAGGCACTGCCGCTCCGCCGGCACCGACTTCAGGATGTGCTCGATGTCGTCGCGGAAACCCATGTCGAGCATCCGGTCGACCTCGTCGAGCACCACGATCTTCAACGCGCCGAGCTTCAACGTGCCGCGCGCCATGTGGTCCATGACGCGACCGGGTGTGCCGATGACGACCTGCGCCCCCGCCGCCAGGGCGCGGAACTGCCGCTCATAGCTCTGGCCGCCGTAGATCGGCACCTCCATCAGGCCTTTTTTGAAAAACGCCAGCTTGCCGAACTCCTCCGCCACCTGCACCGCCAGCTCGCGCGTCGGGCAGAGCACGAGCACCTGCACCTGGCGCAGCCGCACGTCGACCTTCTCGATCGCCGGGATGGCAAACGCCGCCGTCTTGCCCGAGCCGGTCGCCGACTGGCCGACCACGTCCTTGCCCGCCATCCCATGCGGAATGACCGCGGTCTGGATGGGCGAGGCCTCCTCGAAGCCCATCTTGTCCACGGCTTTCAATATCTCGGGCGACAGGCCGAGTTCGTTGAACGGGCGTTTTTCCATGGTTAACATTGTGAGGTCGTCGGCCAAAAAAGAGAGCCCAATCTTCACGGGCGGTGATTTGCCTCGCTTTGTCTGCCCAGCCGCGAGGTAATTGTCCTCTATGCCATTTTCCCAGCTCGGGCTCCCGCCCGCCCTATTGAACGGTGTGAAGGCCATGGGCTACACCGATCCGACGCCCATCCAGTTGCGCGCCATCCCCGTCGTGCTCGGCGGCGGCGACCTTATCGGCTCGGCCCAGACCGGCACGGGCAAGACCGCCGCCTTTGCCCTCCCCGTCCTCGCCCGCCTCGGCAAACACGAGGCCCGGGGACCGCGTGTCCTCGTCCTTGAGCCCACCCGCGAGCTCGCCGCGCAGGTTGAGACCGCCTTCCGCGACTTCGGCCGCTTCACCGACCTCCGGGCCACCGTGGTCCACGGCGGCGTCGGCTATGGCCGCCAGCGCAGCGAGATCCAGGCCGGCACCGACGTCGTCATCGCCACCCCCGGCCGCCTCATGGACTTTCTCCAGGAGCGCACCCTCCGCCTTGACGCCCTCAAGATCCTCATCCTCGACGAGGTCGACCGCATGCTCGACATGGGCTTCGTCAAGGACGTGAAGAAGATCATCGGCATGTGTCCACGCGAGCGCCAGACGCTGTTCTTCTCCGCCACCATCCCGCCCGAGATCGAGGACGTCGCCCGCTTCGCGCTGCGCAACCCGGCGCGCGTCGAGATCGGCGTCGCCCGCACGGTCACCCAGTCCGTCAGCCACGCCTTTTATCCCGTCTCGCAAATCAAGAAATTCGACCTGCTCATCGCGCTGCTGGAGAAGACCGACTTCCACAGCTGCTTGATTTTCTCCCGCACCAAGCACGGTGCCGACAAGATCGCCCGCAAGCTCAAGGCCGCCAACCACTCCGTCGCCGTCCTCCACGCCAATCGCTCGCAATCGCAGCGGGTCGAGGCGCTCGAAGGCTTCAAGTCCGGCAAATACGAGGTGATGGTCGCCACCGACATCGCCGCCCGGGGCATCGATGTCGCCGGTGTCTCTCATGTCATCAACTACGACATCCCGGCCAATCCCGAGGATTACGTCCACCGCATCGGACGCACCGGCCGGGCCCAGGCCGTGGGCGATGCGTTCACCCTCACCACGCCCGAGCAGGCCGGGGAAATCCGCAGCATCGAGCGCTTCATCGGCCAGAAGGTGCCCCAGCTGAAGCTCGAGGGTTTCAATTACCACTCCGCCCCGAGCATCGGCGCGGCCGCCCCGCAACGCTATGTCGATCCGCGCCGCGCCCAACAGCAGCAACGCGCACCGCAAGGTCACAGCGGTGGCGCCCATCCCCGCCAGTTCCAGGCCCAGGCGCCGCATCCTGCACCGCAGGGGCAAGGCCATCCGGCCCGGCCCAGATCCGGCGGCTTGTCGCGCGGCACCTGGCACCGGCGCTGAACACCTGTTCCCCGCCGGCCCCATTCGGGGCCGGCTTTTTTGTGCCTGCATCCCGCCGTGGAACTGTGTTCGCTGCCCCCCGTGCACCTCACCCACCTCGCCTGCACGGCCTGCGCCAAGGAGCACGACGCCTCCGTCCCCCAGAATGTCTGCACCGCCTGCGGCAAGCCGCTCTACCCGCAATACGATCTCGCCGCCGCCGCTCGCACGCTGACCAAGGCCGCCCTCGCCACCCGCGTGAAATCGCTCTGGCGCTACCGCGAGGTGCTGCCGGTCCGGAGCGACACCGACATCATCACGCTCGGCGAGGGCTTCACGCCCCTCTTGCCCGCGCCGCGTCTCGGCGCGAAGCACGGACTCGCGAAACTTTTCATCAAGGATGAGTCGCTCAACCCGACGCAGAGCTTCAAGGCCCGAGGCATGGCCACCGCCGTCTCCATGGCGAAGCAGTTTGGCCTGAAAAAGCTCGCCGCGCCGTCCGCCGGCAACGCCGGCGGGGCATTGGCCGCCTACGCCGCCCGGGCCAGCATCGAGGCGCATATCTTCATGCCGGTGGACACGCCCAAGGCCAACATCATCGAGTGCCGCGAGTTGGGGGCGCATGTCACCCTGATCAACGGACTCATCACCGACTGCGGTGCCGAAGTCGCCAAGCGCAAGGCCGCCGAGGGTTGGTTCGATGTCTCCACCCTCAAGGAGCCCTACCGCGTCGAGGGCAAGAAAACCCTCGGCTACGAATTGGCCGAGCAGCTCGGCTGGATGTTGCCCGACGTCATCCTCTACCCGACCGGCGGGGGCACTGGCCTCGTCGGCATGTGGAAGGCTTTTGATGAGATGGAGCGCATGGGTTGGATCGGTGCAAAACGTCCACGCATGTTCAGCGTCCAGGCCAGCGGCTGCCAGCCCATCGTCCGTGCGTTCAACGCCGGCGACAAATTCGCCGCCGAGCACGTCGGCGCCACCACCAAGGCTTCCGGTCTGCGCGTGCCCAAGGCCATCGGCGATTTCATCATGCTGGACATCCTACGCAAATCCGGCGGCGGCGCAGTGGCCGTCACCGACGAGGAAATGATCGCCAGCGTGCGCGAAGTCGGTGCCTCCGAGGGCCTGTTCGTCGCGCCTGAGGGCGCCGCCACCTATGCCGCGCTCAAGCACCTGCTCGCCGCGAAAACTGTCCGCCCCGACGAATCCGTCGTCCTCTTCAATACC
Organism: Verrucomicrobia bacterium Ga0077533; assembly: GCA_001464505.1. Lineage (GTDB taxonomy): Bacteria > Verrucomicrobiota > Verrucomicrobiia > Opitutales > Opitutaceae > Lacunisphaera. The sequence goes on along the minus strand of LNEH01000120.1, from coordinate 15,477 downwards.
GGCGCCGGGGTGAAATACCTCGAGTGCTTTGCGTGATGATGCGGGGAACTGTCGCGAGCAAGCTCGCTCCCACAGGGAGGAAAGCCGACCCCAGGCATCCACACTCTGACAATCTTGTGGGAGCGAGCTTGCTCGCGACAGCGTAGCGGCTATTGGTCAATCCATGGCCTTCGAGCCGACCAAAGGCTACGGGGCGCTGCGGCGAGGCCGGTTCTCCCAGGCCGGTGCTTTCTATTTTATCACTTTCTGCACGGCTGGACGGAAAGCAGGACTGACTGAAGGGGATAGACCCAACGCCGTGCAGCAAGAACTGCACGTCATGACTCGCGGTGATGTTTGGACTCTGCACTGTGGCACCATCATGCCCGACCACGTTCACCTACTGGTCGAACTCGGCCCCAAGCTCTCCTTGTCCAAGGCCGTCGCGAGACTCAAGGCTCGCACGGCGGCGAAATTGCGGGAGGCCGGGCTGTCGTGGCAGGCCGGCTACTTCGACCACCGGATTCGACCGGAGGAGGATATCCTGCCTTATTTTCTCTACACCTTCCTCAATCCCTACCGGGCTGGACTGGGGCCGGAGAGAACCGAGTGGCCTTGGTTTACTTGCGAGCCGGCGGACAGGGAGTGGTTTTTGTCCCTGGTTGAGCATAGGTTGCCAGAACCTGCCTGGTTGGCCGACCTACCCTGAATGTCGCGAGCAAGCTCGCTCCCACATCAAAAAACCCGATCCCGGTCACAACTCTCGCGGCCAATCCGTTGTGGGAGCGAGCTTGCTCGCGACTTGGACTACCGCACCTGCAGCGTGTCGGCTTCGTAGGCGAGGCCGAGGGACGGGATCGTAACGGTCTTGCGGCCGCCTTGCTTCTTCACCGTGCCGGCCACCCAGGCGTCGTGGCCGGCAGCCTTGGCGGCGGCGAGGGTGGCCTCGACAACGGACGGTGCCACGTAGGCCGCGAAACCGACACCCATGTTGAAAGTCGCATAGGCCTCGCGCAGGTCGATCGGACCGGCTTCCATCAGGAACTTGAACAGCGCCGGCGCTTCGCGCGGCTCGGTGATCTCGTAGACAAACGGTTCCTCCAACCGCATGAGCTTGCGCCAGCCGTGGCCGGTCACGTGCGCCACGTAGTTGAGTTTCACGCCGGTCTGCTGACACTTGACCACGAAATCCACATAGATGGCCGACGCCGCGAGCAGCGCCTCGCCGAAGTTGCGCGGGTCGCCGTGGCCAATGGGCGTGGCATAGCCCTGGGGCAGGTGGTCGGCGATCAAGCGGCAGAGGCTGAGGCCGTTGGTCTGCACCCCCGTCGAGACGAGGAAGATGATGGCGTCGCCCTCGCGCACGTCGCCGCTGATGCGCCGGGCCTTGGGTTCGATTTTGCCGATGGCCGAACCGGCCAAGACGATGGTCCTGGGTTCGACAATGCCTTGGAGGGTCGGCGTTTCGCCTCCGCCCCAGACGGCGCCGGCGCGGCGGCAGCCCTCAGCCCAGCCGTCCACCAGCGCCTGCATCCGGGCCGCGTCGGCGAACCAGCCGGAGTCACCCACCGCCGCGTGCATCGCGACCGAGATCGGCCGGGCACCGCAGGTGATGAGGTCGTTGACGATGGTGGCCACGGTATCGATGGCGATCTCCCGGTAGAAGTTCTTCCCGGTGGCGGCGTAGACGGCGTCGGCCACGAGGTTCTTGGTGCCGAGACCCTCCTCGACATGCGCGAGGTAGTGGTCGGCCGCCTCGATCAGGTAGGCGCTCTCACCGCGGGTTGTCGCCGGCTCGGTGTAGCCGTGGGCCTTGAGTTCAGCCGCCGTGCCGCGCGCCGCCTGCTGGCAGGCGCGCTTGAACGCATCGAGCAGGTCGTAGCGGACACCGGAGGAATCGTAGCTTAAAGGCATGGGATCAGGTCACCACGAAACACACGAAAGACACGAAAAGGAAAGCCCGGCTTTCGTGTATTTGGTGTATTTGGTGTATTTCGTGGTGGCTCATCAGTAGCTCCGGCCCTCGTGTTGCTCGAAGTAATTCACGTAGGCCTGGTTCACCACGCGGTAGCCGCCGGGGGTCGGGTATTTGCCGGTGAAATACCAGTCACCGGTGTGGTTCGGCAGCGCGGCGTGCAGGCTCTCAATGGACTGGAAAATAATCTCGATCTCGCCGCGCCAGCCGTTGGGCGCCGGTGAGACGAGCTGCGTGATGCGCCGGGAGATTTCCTCCGCCGTGAACCCGGTCGCCTCAGCTCCTGCAGGCAGGAGCGGTAAACCTCCTCGATCAGCGCGCCCTGCCCGCGTTCCTTGAGCAACGCGATGGTCGCCTCGAACGCGATGAACTTGCCGATCTCGGACATGTCGATGCCGTAGCAATCCGGGTAGCGGATCTGGGGCGCGGTCGAGACGATGATGATTTTTTTCGGATCGAGCCGCTTCAAGATGCGCAGGATGGAGCGGCGCAACGTCGTGCCGCGCACGATGGAGTCGTCCACGCACACGAGGCTGTCGCCCGGCTCGACGACGCCGTAGGTGACGTCATAGACATGCGAGGCGAGATTGTTGCGGGATTTCTCCTGGCTGATGAAGGTGCGGAGCTTGACGTCCTTCGTGACGATCTTCTCGGCGCGCGGCCAGTTGTTGAGGATCAGGTCATCGACCAGCGCCTCGGTGATTTTCCCCGCCTGCGCGGCGTCGAGCAGGGTTTGTTTCACCTCCGCGCGACGGCGGAAGCGCATTTCGCTCATCAGGCCGAAAAAGGCGACCTCGGCGGTGTTGGGGATGAAGCTGAAGACGGTTTTCGCCAGGTTGCCGCCGATGGACCGCCAGATCTGGTCGGCGAGGCCGGCCCCGAGGGCCTTGCGCTCGCGATAGATGTCGGCGTCGTTGCCGCGGGAGAAATAGATGCGCTCGAACGTGCACTGCGTCTTGGGCAGGGCGGGCTTGATGCGCTCCAGCGCCACGTGGCCGGATTTCTTCATGATCACGGCGCAGCCGGGTTCCACCTCGCGGACGTCGGCGGCCGCGAGATCGAACACCGTGCAGAGCGGGGCGCGCTCGGAGGCGAAGGCCACCACCTCGTCGTTCTCGAACCAGTGGCAGGGGCGGATGCCGGAGGGGTCGCGGGTCACGAAGGCGTCGCCGTTGCCCAGCACGCCGACCAGCGAGTAGCCGCCGTCCCAGTTGGCCGAGGCGGTGCGGAGCACGCGCGCCGGGTCGATCTCGTCATTGATCCGCCGGGAAATCTCGGCGCCGGACAAGTTCGCGTCGCGGTGGGCGCGGTAGAGGCGCTCGTGCTCGTCGTCGAGGCAGAAGCCGATGCGCTCGAGGATGGCCTGCGTGTCGGTGGCGAAGATGGGGTGCTGGCCGATGGCGATGAGGCTGTCGTTGAGCTCGGCGGTGTTGGTCAGGTTGAAATTGCCCGCGAGCATCAGGTTGCGGGTCGGCCACGAGCTGCGGCGGAAGAACGGGTGGCAGGCGCTCAGGTTGTAGCCGCCGGAGGTGCCGTAGCGCAGATGGCCGAGGTAGAGCTCGCCGCAGAAATCGAACCGCTGCTTCGCCGTGTCGGGAAACTCGGGGTGGATTTCGCCCTGGCCGACCAGCGCGGTGTAGCGCGCCAGCAACGCCTGAAAAATGTTGTCGAGCGGGTTGGTCTCGACGTTGCGCTCGCGGAACATGTAGGGCTCGCCGGCGGGCACATCGAACTTCACGCAGGCCACGCCCGCGCCGTCCTGGCCGCGGTTGTGCTGCTTTTCCATCAGCAGGAACAGCTGGTAGAAGCCCCAGAGCGGCGTGCCGTATTTCTCCTGGTAGTAGGCCAGCGGCTTTTTCAGCCGGACCAGGGCGATGCCGCATTCGTGGCTGATGAACTCGCTCATGGGTGAAAGAAGTAGCGAGTGGCGAGTAGCGAGAATTGAGTAGCAAGGCAGACTGCCTCGGCTGGCTTGGGCTGCTCGTTTGCCGGGCGACGGCCCGGACAAACACCGAGTTTGCTGCAGCAAACAACGGCGCTACTCGCTACTCGATGCTCGCTCCTAGGTTTCAAGGCGGCGGATTCCATCCGCCGCTCTTTGCCCACACTGCCCCCGTCCGGTGATTTTTGGCGGGGCGATGGGTGAATTACAATCGTCACGGCATTAAAGACGTTCATTCCGCCAACCGCCGTGCATTCGTCAACGGCTTTCTCAGCCATACCCAGAGGCCAAGGCGGATTTACCATAAAAAGTCACCAGAAACGACGGCGCATGAAGCTCTCTAGGCGCCTAGAGGCGCACGACAGACGCTCATCAGGACGCCAGGGCCATTTATGTGGCCATCCTCAGGTCCGCCTATTCCACCCTGCCAACCAGTTGCACGGCGTCGATCTCGTTCCAGCCGGCGATGGTTTTCTCGTTGAGCACGATTTTAACGCGTGCCACTAGCGAGGCTGTGGCCGGAAAATCTGCGCCCAATACGCCGGTTTCGTTTTTGGCATATGCGGTCGCGTCGGGTCCGCGCCAAACCACCGTGGCGACACCCGCCGCATCGATCACCTCGATCCGCACGACGGCACCAGGGTTGAAACTCTGCACCACGCGCACGCCCGTGGCTCGCACCGCTCGTGCAAAAGTCAGCTCGATCCATTCCTCGCCATGATCGGCGTTCTTAGCCGCCCATGCCCGGCCGTTGTCGCCGTGTTTGGCCACATTCGGGGCTTCAGTCGCCTGCATCGCGCTGTAATTTGTGGAGCGGTATTCAGAGCTCGCCCGAGCGGAGCTCGCCCATTGCGGCGGCGACGCCGAGTCGGCCGGTCCCGTCGCAGTTTTCGGCACGACGACTGAAATCGGAGACGACGCTGTGGCGGTCACGGAGGGCTCCGTTGTTTTCGCTGCGGGCTCCGTCTTGGGCGACGGATTCTCCGCGACCAAGCGGTCAAACAACGCCTGATGACGCAACATCATCCCCGGATCAGCATGCACCTCCGGGAGCGCCTTCTTTTGCGCAGCAATCGCGCGTCCACTAAAAATAATCGCACCGGGCAAATCCGCCGCCTTCTCCGCCGCCACGCTGCGTAGCAACAGCGCGCCGACATCGTTCGGATGTTGCCGAAGAAACCCATCAAGGCTGGCGATCGCCGCTGCCGTGTCGCCGCGATTGAGCACCGCCGCCGCCGCTGTCACTTCAGCCGGAGCCGAAGGCAGCGGTTCCAACGGACTGTCATCGTCAGCCACGGAGCCCCACGCCCGGCCCTCACCAAGGATCAGCGCGAGAAGAGCCAACAAACGAAGAGTGGTCATGTGTTCACCTTTTCTTGGGGGGAATGAAGTCGTTGACGCAAATCTGCGCACGACAATTGCCGCGCCCGGTGGCGGCCGGTCCGTAGCGCGATTGCGGCGAGCGCTGTGCAGCATTGATGTCGGTGCCCTCGGCCTTGGAGCAAATGTGTCCGCCGATGGGCTCCGAACGCGGTGAGATCTTGTAGTAGGTCTTCACATCACCGCGTTTCTGGTAGAGGACGGAAAAATAATAACGCATCACACACGCGACATCGCCGGAGCTCTGGCCCTGCCACGCCCCGAGGATGAGGGACTGGTATGACTCGGCCACTTTGTTATTAATCATTATCTCCACCATCTGATCCGGTGTATATTGTTGCGTGACACCTTCCCGTTTACCCAAGGCGGCTGTCACCGTAGCCTTAATGTCGCCACCATAGTAATCCCGAATGGATTGACGTAACTTCTCGGCGGCAGCGGCGGCCTGTTCGGCATAGTTTGCGCCCGTTTGTTCCTCCAGCACCTTCACCGGATAATCCATGGAGGCAATCGTCTCCCAGAAACCCGGCTCGCCCCCTGGAAATCGCGGATCGTCCGCGAAACGGAAACTGAGAGGGATGGTGCGATCCCCTTCCCCGTGGTGTTCGACCCCGACCGCGTGCAGCAGCTCATGAGCGACCATCGATTCATGGAAACCCGCGATGGACTTCACGGTCGGCGGCGCGAGGTTTCCCTCAGGCGGCGTGCGCGGGCCGACGCGTATCTGTTTCACAAACTTTGGCCGGCCGGGCATGGTGTTGGCTGCGGCGTTGATCATGTCGGTCTGGCCGCCGCGCAGCGAGGCGTCGGTTCGGAGCACGATGCCATGTTGCTCGACCTTCGTCGGTCCGTTCCGGCGGTTGGCGTTCATTCGCCGGGTGCGTGGGTTTATCTCCGTGGCCTTCAAGCGGTGCACCTTCAAATCGGTGATCGACTCGAAGCGCGTCACGCCGTTCAGGATCTCCGGCTCCCCGAGATTTTGGACAAATAGTTCCTTGAGTTTCGGATCGCCCTCGACATGCCGGCCGTCCACGACCCAACCGCGATATTCCTCGTAGAGACTGAAACCGTCACCGGGATGTCCGTCGCCCTCGGGCGTCTTTTCGCTGTCGTCGCGATCCTCGCGCAATTCGGGCGCCTTGGCCTTTAGCCACACCTCGGCAGTCCAGCCGCCATGCTTCACGAACGGCAGCTCGACCGCAGAAACCATGCCCTCCGGGTGCGCATCGAATTCGCCCACGATTTGCCGCCCGTCGCGCAAGCGCGCAAAAACTTTTAACACGGTCTTGCCCCCGAAATCATAGGAATCGATCCGGGCCAAACCGCCCTGTGCTTCCACGCCTTTGACCTGCACGGGAATCAGCTGCTCGAACACCAACGTCCGCCCCTCGCGATCAATCGACGCTACCGTCCCCACCCCATCAGGCACGGCCAAGCGCATATCGGGATCTTCGTCCCGCGCGTTCAGTGGCCAGTTGAGGCACACGCCGGGTTCGGTCGAAGTCTCGGTAAGGCTGAAGCTTAGTTCGGCGATTTCAGGGAGCGTTTTCTGTTTGGGATCTTTCGAACGCAAAACCGCCGTGACCTGCAAACCCGGCCCCCCGGCGCGTTTCGGTGCATCGATGTTTCCTTCCGGACGCCAGGTAGCGAAATTTTCAATGGAAAGCTTGAGCTCCACGTCTTGGTAGACTGGCCAAAAAGTCACATGCCCGGTGCGCATCCAAGTATCGGTGGTGGCACTGCCGGCCTCGCTGAAATTTGCGTGCCCGGCCAGATAGCCGATGCTTTCCGGCGCAGTGCCTTTGATCCAGATACCTTCGAAACCCTTGAATTCAACCGTTTCGGTGTCCGAGTCCGTCTTGTTCTGATCACGCAACGACCAGGCTCTCGTTTTGGTGCCAGGGGCGAACGCTTCGTTGAGTGTCATGAAGGTCCATTCCCCTGTTTTTAAATTAAGCATTAGTGAGGGCTGAGTCCGGAGACTGAATTTGCCGGTGTAACTCCCCTGCATGGTTTCTTGATAGCTCCTCCTGCCATAGTCAGTGGTGTTGGATTCTGAAAGAGAAGTGCCTGCCGAGCCATTCGCTTCCTGCACGGTCCAAGACAACATCGAGGCACCGGGCCGGATATGATCGCTCGTTTCGAGTTCCATGCGGACCAGTGTCCTGCCCGTATAATCGAGCTGCTTCGTGAATCCGTCACCGCTGCGCTCATGGCCGCCATTCAGTATGACCCGCGATTCACCGCGAATCTTGCTGATGCTCGTCCACGCTGCCCAGGATTTTGGCCCAGTCTCCTTGAGCGGGGCTATCTGTTTTTTCTTGGGCTGGAGGGGAGCCAACTCCTCCTCGGCCCCAAATAATCCCGCTACGAAAAACAGATTCGCCCCCAGCACCAATGGGACCGCGATGCCCATCCACCGCAGGACAATCCGACCGAGCTGATCCTGCCGATATACTAAGTCGGTGCCCATAGAGAATATCCCTACAAAAGCCCCGTCGAACCATCAGGCGACGCAAAAATGCAACCCAACCCTTAGCCTCTCGCCCAAGCCAGCTCAGCTTCAATTTCCCTGCTTCACCCCACTTGACCGCACGGGCGAAATTGTGAACATCACTTTTCCGACCATGCTGATCCTTCGCGGCTCACCTGCCCTCTCCGACTTTCGCCTCGCCGGGTTGCGGCAGGACCTGGTGGCGGCGGGCGTGCCGGTGGCGACCCTCAGCGCGCAGTTCGTCCACGTGGTGGACCTGGCCCGGGAGCTGACGCCCACCGAGCGTGCCTTGCTTGACCAGTTGCTCACCTACGGCCCCAGCCGGGAACCCGCGCGCTTGGAGGGGTTATTGCAAGTTGTCGTCCCGCGCCCCGGCACCATCTCGCCCTGGTCGTCCAAAGCCACGGATATCGCCCGCATCTGCGGCCTGACCGCCATCCGGCGCATCGAACGCGTCATCGCCTACATGATCGACACCGGTGAGTCGGCGCCGCCGTTTCCGCTTACCAACCTCGACACCGCCCACTTCCGCGCCCTCCAGGCCCGGCTGCACGACCGGATGACGCAGGCGGTGTTCGGCGACCTGGCGACTTGCGCCCTGCTCTTCGACCACGAGCCGGCGCGTCCGCTAAACACCGTGCCCGTGCTGGCCGCCGGCCGCGCCGCTTTGGCCGTCGCCAACCACGATCTCGGCCTGGCGCTCGCCGGGGACGAGATCGACTACCTGCTCGCCGCGTTCACCAAGCTCGGCCGCGACCCGAGCGACGTGGAACTGATGATGTTCGCGCAGGCCAACTCCGAGCACTGCCGCCACAAGATCTTCAACGCCACCTGGGAAATCGACGGCGCCCCGCAGGACCGCTCGCTGTTCCAGATGATCAGGAACACCTACGAGCTGCACAAGGACGGCATCCTCTCGGCCTACAAGGACAACGCCGCCGTCCTCACCGGCACCCGCGGCGGCCGCTTCTACGCTGATCCGCACACCAACGAATACGCCGCGCATGACGAGGACATCCACCTGCTCTGCAAGGTTGAGACCCACAACCACCCGACGGCCATTTCCCCTTTCCCCGGCGCCGCCACCGGCTCCGGCGGTGAAATCCGCGACGAAGGCGCCACGGGCCGCGGCGCGAAGCCCAAGGCCGGCCTGGTCGGCTTCACCGTCTCCAACCTCCGTCTGCCGGGCGCCGTCCAACCGTGGGAAAAGGACTTCGGCAAACCCGGCCGCATCGTCTCGGCCCTCGACATCATGCTCCAAGGCCCGCTCGGCGGCGCCGCGTTCAACAACGAGTTCGGCCGCCCCGCCATCAACGGCTACTTCAGAACTTTCGAACAAGAAGTCCCCGCGGCTAGGTTAAACGCGGAGGACGCGAAGAGCGCTGAGAAAGACAAATCCACTCACTCCTCCTCCGCGACCTCTGCGTCCTCCGCGTTAAGGAATCATGGTTCAGGGACCGAGCTGCGGGGCTATCATAAACCAATCATGTTGGCGGGAGGGTTGGGTAACATCAAAGCCGAGCACGTCCAGAAGGGAAAGATCAACCCCGGCGACCAGCTCATCGTCCTCGGCGGCCCGGCCATGCTGATCGGTCTCGGCGGCGGCGCGGCCAGCTCTTTGGCCAGCGGCTCCGGCAGCGAGGATCTCGATTTTGCCAGCGTGCAGCGCGACAACGCCGAGATGGAACGCCGGTGCCAGGAGGTCATCGACCGCTGCTGGGCGCTCGGCGCGGACAATCCCATCTCGTTCATCCACGACGTCGGCGCCGGTGGCGTCGCCAACGCCCTGCCCGAGCTCGTCAACGACGGCGGCGTCGGCGGCCGCTTCGATCTGCGCAAGCTCCCGAACGATGAGCCCGGCATGTCCCCGCTCGAACTCTGGTGCAACGAGTCGCAGGAACGCTACGTGCTTGCCGTCCCGGCCGGCCGGCTGGCGGTCTTCCAGCAGCTTTGCGAACGCGAGCGCGCCCCGTTCGCCGTCGTCGGCGAGGCCACGGCGGAAAGGAAACTGGTCGTCGAGGATCCGCATTTCTCCAACACGCCCATCGACCTGCCGCTCGAGGTTCTGCTCGGCAAGCCGCCGCGCATGCACCGCACGGAGACCTCGCTCCGGCGCCCGCAATACCCGCTCGACTTGCGCAGCGTCACCATCCTTGAAGCCGCCAAGCGCGTTCTCTCCCACCCCGCTGTCGCCGACAAAACTTTCCTCATCGCCATCGGCGACCGCTCGCTGGGCGGCCTGATCGCCCGGGACCAGATGGTCGGCCCATGGCAGGTGCCCGTGGCCGACTGTGCTGTCACCGCCGCGAGCTACGACGTCTACGCCGGCGAGGCCATGGCGATGGGCGAGCGCACCCCCGTCGCCGTCAACAACGCCGCGGCCTCCGCCCGGCTGGCCGTCGGCGAAGCCCTGACCAATCTTGCCGCCGCCCAGATCGGCGACCTCGGCAAGGTCAACCTGTCGGCCAACTGGATGGCCGCGCCGGCCGTCCCCGGCGACGCCGCCGACCTCTACGCCGCCGTGCAGGCCGTCGGCCTCGAGTTATGCCCCGCCCTCGGTATCACCATTCCCGTCGGCAAGGACTCGATGAGCATGTCCACAACTTGGCATGACGGCCCGGAGCCGAAGCGCGTCACCGCGCCCATCTCGCTCATCGTCTCGGCCTTCGCCTCCGTCGCCGACATCCGCCTCACGCTCACGCCCCAGCTGAAATATGAGCAGAATTTAAACGCGGAGCGCGCGGAGAGCGCGGAGAACTCCAGTCAGTCAGATCCTCATAACTCCGCGTCCTCTGCGCCCTCCGCGTTTAAAAATCAGGGTTCGGAGCCGATTGGTGATACGGTTCTGCTGTTGATTGATTTGGGTCGTGGGAAAAATCGCCTGGGGGGCTCCATCCTCGCGCAGACGGTCTCCCAGATGGGCGAAGCCACGCCCGACGTGGACAACGCCACTGACCTGAAGAATTTCTGGAACGCCATCCAGCAGCTCGGCCGCGAGCGGAAGATCCTCGCCTACCACGACCGTTCCGACGGCGGCCTGCTGGCGACGGTCGTTGAGATGTGTTTTGCAGGTCATGTTGGAGTTGACCTGGTGCTTCCTGGTCCCACGGCCCCTGCCCTGAGCAAAGTCGAAGGGTTCGCCGCAAAAAAAACACGTGGTTCGACTGAGCTCACCATTCAGCAAAGTGCATTTGAAATGCTCTTTGCTGAAGAACTCGGCGCGGTCATCCAGGTCCGCGAAGCGGACTTCGACGAAGTCTATCTCGCCCTGCGCGAGCGTGGGCTCAAGGCCTGCGTCTCACGCCTTGGCACATTGAATGCCCATTACGCCCTCCGCGTGCGGCAGTCGGGCAAGGAACTCTTCAATGAAAGCCTTGTCACGCTGCGCGGCTGGTGGTCCGACGTCACCCACCGCATCGCGCGGCTGCGCGACAACCCCGCCGCCGCCGACCAGGAGCACGCCCTTCGGCTGGACCGTTCCGATCCGGGAATTACACCACTGATTACTTTCGATCTAGGAACATTAAACGCGGAGGACGCGAAGGGCACGGAGACAGACCAAACCAAATATTCCGGTTCTCAATCCTCCGCGACCTCCGCGGCCTCCGCGTTAAAAACAATCCGTCCTTCGGTGGCGATTTTGAGAGAGCAGGGCGTCAACGGTCAGGTCGAGATGGCCGCCGCCTTCACCCGCGCCGGCTTCAAGGCCGTGGATGTCCACATGACCGACATCCTCAGCGGCCGCGTCTCGCTGAAGGATTTCCGCGGCCTCGCCGCCTGCGGCGGTTTCAGCTACGGCGATGTGCTCGGCGCCGGCGAGGGCTGGGCCAAGAGTGTGCTCTTTAACGACCGTGCCCGCGCCGAGTTCAAGGCCTTCTTCGCCCGCGAGGACACTTTCGGTCTCGGCGTGTGCAACGGCTGCCAGATGATGAGCAATCTGAAGTCCATCATCCCCGGCGCTGATCTGTGGCCCCGCTTCGTCCAGAACCAGTCGGAGCGCTACGAAAGCCGCTTCGTCTCGTTGAAAATGGAGAAAAGCCCCAGCCTGTTTTTCCGGGACATGGAAGGCTCGGTCATCCCCATTGCCGTCGCGCACGGCGAAGGCTACACCGAATTCCCCGACGCCCACGCCGCGCAGGTCTTCAGCGACTCCGGCCTCGTCTGTGCTCGCTTCGTCGACAACAAGCAAGCGCTCGCGCTTGTGCAGCCCTCCAAAGCACGCAGTGCGACGGAGGATCCGATCTACACCGAGCAATATCCTTTGAATCCCAGCGGCTCTCCCTTCGGGCTGACCGCCCTGACAACGACCACCGGCCACGTCACCATCATGATGCCCCACCCGGAGCGGGTTTTCCGGACGCAGGCCATGAGCTGGCATCCGCCCGGGTGGGGAGAGGACTCACCTTGGATGAAAATGTTCTACAATGCCCGCGACTGGGTCGGCTGAAGCCTGTCGACCGCCCACCAGCCAGCGGATGACTGGTGGGTTTTGACGACAGCGTGGAGGTGTTTCCCCAACCCGCCAAAGCCGCAAGCGGCCATCTCAATGGCGAAGACGGGTGACAGTATCCTGCGCTTCAAGCGCCGACAACGTTCACGATTGGCTGCCGCAGAGTTTCGCGGCGGCGGCGGCGATCTGCTGGTCCGAGATCAGCACGAGGTTGGCGGCGGCGGCGAGCGGGATGTAGGTGTCGAGGGCGCGGACCGAGGCGAGCGGTTTGCCATAGCCGTCCTCGGCGAGCGCGGCGATGACGGCATCAGCGATGCCGCCGCCGGTGGCGCGGCATTCGTCGGCCACTAGCACGCGTTTGCAATCCGCCGCGTGCTGGCGGATGGCGTCCATAGGCAGCGGATTGAGCCAGCGCACGTCGAGCACCCGCGCTCCGATGCCCTGCTCCTGCAACCGCCGGGCCGCACGCAGCGAGAGCCGCACCCCGTTGCCGTAGGTGACGATGAGCACATCCTTGGCATTTTCGTCGTATACGCCCACCTCGCCCGGCAGGAGCATCGTGTCCGGTGTCGGGTAGTCGAAGAGCCAGGCGTTGTCGCCGTCGGCATGAAGATCCCGTTCATGGTAGAGCGCGATGGGCTCAAGAAACACCCCCACCCGGCCACAGGTGCGGGCCGTGGCGACCAGCCCGCGCAGCATCATCGCCGCGTCGTCGCCCCGCGAGGGCACGGCGAGGAGCAGACCGGGGATGTCGCGCAGCGCGCCGATCGAGTTGTCGTTGTGGAAATGCCCGCCAAAGCCCTTCTGATAGGCGAGACCCTGCACGCGCACGACCATCGGGTTGGCGAATTGCCCGTTGGAAAAATACTGTAGCGAACAGGCCTCGCCACGGAGCTGGTCGAGCGCGTTGTGGAGGTAGGCGAGGTATTGGATCTCGGGCATGGGCAGCAGGCCGGCGACGCCCGCGCCCTGGGCCAGGCCGAGGATGGTGGTCTCGTCGAGCAGCGTGTCGAAACAGCGGTGCGGGCCGAATTTCTTTTGCAGGCCCTGGGTGACACCGTAAACGCCGCCCTTCCGGCCCACGTCCTCGCCGAACAGGCTGATCTCGGGAAAACGCAGCATCTCGTCGGCCAGCGCGGAATTGAGGTGCATGCACATCGTGCGCTTGAGCGGTATGGTCGCCTTTTCCGGCAGCGGCGCGCCGAAGTGCTCGGCGCGGACCGCGGCAGCCGCCTGCCACTTGGCCGTGGCGCGGATGGCGGCAGCATCGTAGGGCGCCAGCGGCCGGACGATCTCCGCGGCATCGGTCAACTTCGGCGTGCGGATGACTTCGGCGCAGGCGGCGGCGATCCGCGACTGCACCGAGCGGATGATATCCGCCAGCGTCGCCGGGGCGGCGGCTCCCAGCTCGACCAAGCGGCGCGCATTGGCCAGCAGCGGGTCACGCGCTTCCCAGGCCTCGACCTCCTCAAGCGTGCGGTAGGAAGTTTCGACATCGGTGCCGGCGTGAGCCCACAACCGGACCGTGTGCAGATGCAGGAATACCGGCTTGCGGGTGAGGCGGCAGTGGTCGAGGGCGGCGGCGGCTCCGTCCCAGATTTCATCCATGGTGCCTGCCAGTTCAAAGTAGGCGAGGTGCGGCTGCCGGCTGAAGTTGTCGTGAATCCAGTTGGCGGGAGTCTCCACGGAAATGCCGATGCCGTTGTCCTCGCACAGGAACACAATGGGCGCATCGCCGCCCCGGCGCACGGCATAGCGCGCGGCGTTGATGCCGGTCAAGGCGGTGGCGTGGTTGGCCGAGGCGTCGCCAAAGGAGCACAGCACGATGGAGTCCGGCTTGAGACCGTTGGGGATCGCAAGCCGTTGGGCCCGGCGCAGGGCGTAGGCCATGCCGTAGGCCTTGGGGAGGTGCGAGGCGATGGTGCTCGTCTGCGGCGGAATCCACAGCGGCCTGCTGCCCCAGACCTTGTGCCGGCCGCCGGAAATGGGGTCGTCGGCCGAGGCGCAAAACGAACGGACCCCGTCGAGGATGCGGTCAGCCGCGGGGGCCAGGCGCGAGCGCGCCATCACCAGTCCACCGGAACGGTAGTGCAGAAAACAGGGGTCGTCGATCCGCAGCAAGGCTCCGACGACGGCATTCTGCTCATGCCCGGCGCTGGAGATGGTGTAGAAGGACTGGTTGGTCTTGCGCAATTCCCGCGCCGCCACATCGAGCAAACGGCTGGTGACCTGGTCCTCGAAGATGTCCAACGCCTGCCGGACCGTCAGGGTCGTGGCGGAGGACAAGGGCGCGGCAGCGGGCAGCACGGCGGCGGGCGGCGGAGCCGACGCCAGCCAGCCGAGCAGATTTTCCTGGACGATTTCGACGCGGGTTTTGGCCATGGCAGTCGCGCAGTATCAAAGAGGCCCGGCTCCGGGCGCAAGAATTACACACGGCCCCGCCACCGCAGCGGCCGGACGGAACCTAAAGCACTGCCACGGCCGCGGTCACCAGGCGCTCGAATGCGCCGGCGCCCCGCGCGGCCATCTCGATGGTGTGGGCGTGTGACAGTTTTTCATCGGAAAGGCCCGCGCCCATGTTGGTGATGCACGAGATTCCCGCCACCTTCAGTCCGCAGTGCCGGGCGATGAGGCAGTCGGGCACGCTGGACATGCCGACCGCGTCGGCACCCCAACCCTGCGCCATGCGGATTTCGGCCGGCGTCTCGAACGACGGCCCGCGAAAGGCGACGTAAACACCCTCGTGCAACTTGACGCCGACCTTCTGCGCGACGGCCTTGATTTTGACGCGCAGGCCGGCGTCCCACGCGTCGGACACGGGCACGAAGCGCGGGCCGAAGCTTTCGTCGTTGGGCCCGACCAAGGGGTTGAGCCCGAGGAAATTGATGTGATCCGTGATAAGCATGAGCTCGCTGACCCCGATGTGTGCGCGCAGGCTGCCGGCGGCGTTGGAGAGGAACAGCGTCTGGACGCCCACCGCTTTCATGGCGCGGATCATGGTTTTCAGCGGATAGGCGTCGCTGGTCTCGTAGAAATGCTTGCGGCCGTTGAGCACGATGACGGGCACGCCGCCAAGTTTGCCGATGATCAGCTGGCCCGCGTGGCCGGCGACCGTCAGCACGGGAAATCCCGGCAAATCCGTGTAGGCGAGAATCACCGGATTTTCCACCAGCCGCGCCAGCCCGCCCAAGCCGGTGCCGAGGATGAGGGCGATTTTCGGTTTTAATCCACCCAGCGCGGCGGTGATCTGGGCGGCG
>LNEH01000119.1 GCA_001464505.1 Verrucomicrobia bacterium Ga0077533 | reverse complement strand
ATTATCAAGGGACGTTGGTATTAGGCGTTTTGCTGGTGGCATTTCATGAGAAAGGCTGTGCGCATTGCCGGTCTCGGTCTCCTGCTGGCGCTCGTGGCCTGGCAATTCGTCCAATCACCGCGCAACACCGGCGTGGCCGAGGGCCCGTCGTCCATCGTTGCCATCCATCCGGTGCCGACCGAGGTGCATCGTATCCTCACTCGCGCCTGCTACGACTGTCACTCCAACAGCACCAAGTATCCTTGGTATGCCGCGGTGCAGCCGGTCGGCTGGTGGCTGAACCGGCACGTGACCGACGGCCGGACGGAACTTAATTTATCGGAATTCGCCGCCTATTCGCCCAAGCGCGCGATGCGGAAACTTAATAATGTGGCCGAGGAAGTGCAGGATGGCCACATGCCGCTCAAGTCCTACCTGCTCCTGCACGGGGAGGCGAAACTGACCGACGCCGACATCGCGCTCCTCGCCGGCTGGGCCGAGGATCTGGCCGCCGAGATCAAGGCGCGCTGAATTTCCATTGCCTGACCGCCCAAGCCCCTCCCATCGTCTGGCCCGCTTCCATCCATGAAATCACCGTCCCGCCTGCTCGCAACGCTCACTCTGTTTGTCGCCGGCTCGGCCGCATTTGCGACCGACCCCGCGCCCGCCGCGCCCGCCGCCGCCAAGCCCAAGGAGAAGCACCCGGAAACTGAACTGCACGATAGGATGGAAAAAATGGAGACAGCCTACAAGAAGCTCCGGCGGCAGGCGGCCGATGTGGCGCTGAACTCCGATTCGCTGGCGCAGGTCGCCGTCTTGCGGGAAAACACCGAAGCCTCGGCCAAGCTCGAGCCGTTCCTGGTGACGGAAATTCCCGCCGCCGACCGCGCTAAAATGGTGGAAGGCTACAAGGCCAAAATGGGTGAATTGCTGGCCTTGATCGGCCAGCTCGAGGCCGCCTTCAAGGCCGGCCAGAACGAGGCCGCCGTCAAACTCGTGAAGGAGCTGCACGATCTGGAGGAAGAGGGACACAAGCAGTATAAGTCCAAGTCCTTCAAATAAATCACGCCCGGCTCCCGCTTCTCTTTCAAAAACCGCTGTCCCTCAGCGGTTTTTTTGTTATCCCTCTTCACGTGAAAGCCTCCGAATTCTTCGCCCTGCCGCCCTCGCTGGCGCGTTTCGCCAAGTTTTTCCCCGCCGCCGCCACGCCGTGGGACTGGCTCAAGCAGATCGGCGCGGCGCTGGAGACCGTCGAGGCCGGGGTTCCCGCCGGGAAAATCCCCGCCAACGTGCACATCGAGGGCAAGGTCTGGCTGCACCCCACGGTCAAGCTCCCGCCTTACGCGGTCATCCAGGGCCCGGCCTACATCGGGGCCAACACCCAGATCAGGCCCGGGGCGTTCATTCGTGGCAACGTCATCGCCGGGGAGAACTGCGTGCTGGGCAACTCCAGTGAGTTCAAGAATTGCCTGCTGCTCGACGGCGTGCAGGCCGCGCATTTCAACTACGTGGGCGACTCCCTCCTCGGCAACGGGGCGCATCTCGGCGCGGGCGTCATCTGCTCCAACCTGCGCCTCGACCAGGGCGAGGTGATGGTGCGGCTGCCGAACGACACCATCGGCACCGGGCTGAAGAAATTCGGCGCCGTGATCGGCGACCAGGCCGAGATCGGTTGCAACGCCGTGCTCAACCCCGGTTCGCTCATCGGCCCCCGTGCGCTCGTGCTACCCTGCACGGCCTTCAGCGGCTATGTGCCGGCCGCCATGGTGGCCCGCACGCGCCATGCCATCACCATGATGCCGCGCCGGGACTGAGTCGGGCAGCGGGTGTTATCGCAGCCTTGTCTCGTGGCACCCAGTCTCCCCGGATGCGGCTTCGGACCAATCGCAAATCCAAAATCCAAAATCTAATATGCCAAGAATCCTCACCGGCATCACGCCCTCCGGCACCCTGCACATCGGCAACTACTTCGGCGCCATGCGCCCGGCCATCGAGCTGCAGGCCGGCGGCGACGCCTACTATTTCATCGCCGACTACCATTCGATGACGGTGATCACCGACCCGGTCGAACGCCGCGCTTTCACACTGGGCATCGCGCTCGACTGGCTGGCCTGCGGGCTCGACCCGGCGAAGGCCGTCTTCTGGCGCCAGAGCGACGTCCACGAAGTCTGCGAACTCACCTGGTTGCTGGGCTCGCTCACGCCGATGGGCCTGCTCGAGCGCGCACACAGCTACAAGGACAAGACCGCCAAGGGCGTCTCGCCCAACTTCGGGCTCTTCGCCTACCCGGTGCTCATGGCCGCCGACATTTTGCTCTTCGACACCGACGTCGTCCCCGTCGGTCGCGACCAGAAGCAGCACCTCGAGATGACGCGCGACATCGCGATCAAGTTCAACCAGGCCTACGGCGAGACCCTCGTGGTGCCCGAGGAACGCATCGCCGGCGCGGTGGCCGGCATCCTTGGGCTCGACGGCCAGAAAATGTCGAAAAGCTACGGCAACACCATCGAGATCTTTGGCGACGAGAAGACGCTCCGCAAAAAGATCATGGGCATCGTCATGGACTCGCGCACGCCGCAGGAGCCCAAGCCCGACGCCGACCAAAACCTCGCCCTCCAGCTGCTGGGCCTCTTTGCGCCCAAGGATGTCGCTGCGGATTTTGAGCACCGCCTCCGCGCCGGCGGACTCGGTTACGGCGACCTCAAGAAGGCGCTGTTCGAGCACTACTGGAGTTTCTTCGCGCCGTATCGCGCCCGGCGCGCCGAACTGGCGGCCAATCCCGACTACGTGGAGCAGGTCCTCCGCGACGGCGCCCTGCGCGCCCGCGCCGTGACCGAGAAGACGATGGCCCGCGCCCGGAAGGCCTGCGGCCTGCGTTAGTTTCGGCTGCTCATGTTCATCGCAGATCAGACTGTCAGTTTGGCGCTGCACTTGACGAAGTGCATGCCTCGATTAGCCTGACTCCATGAAATACGCCGTGACCTTGGTCGAGTCTGATGAAGGCTGGGCTGTCTGGTGCGACAATCTGCCGGGCTGCTGTTCGCAAGGGACCACCCGGGAAGAGGCGTTGGCCAACATTCGTGACGCCATCACCGAATATCAGGAGGCGAAATTCATGGTGAAGGAAGGGGAGCCGGGCATCCGCGTGCAACACGAGCAAGTCACCGTTTGAGCCATGCCGAAGCTGCCCGGCATCGGTCAGAAAGACGCCGTGCGTGTGCTGGAGAAACGCGGTTTCCGGATCATCCGCCAAGGCAAGCATATCACGCTCTCGAATGGCGCTGTCATGGTGCAGATCCCGAGGCACACGGTTATCAACGCCTACACGATGGGCTACGTAGCCAAAGTGGCCGGGCTCACCCCGGACCAGTTTCGCGAACTGCTTTGAACCAAAAAACGACTCCGCTATATGAGTGACCACACCGACATTGGCCGCAAGCGACAGCGCGCCATCTATGTCGCGGGAGTAGGCGGCCACCGCCCGGTGGTGCCGGTTGGTCAGACAGAACTGGCAAAGGCCGCGCAGGCGGCGATGACGCCCGAAACTTGGGCCTACATCGCGGGCGGGGCGGGCCGCGAGTCCACGATGGACGCCAACCGCGCGGCGTTCGAGCGCTGGCGGATCGTCCCGCGCGTGCTGCGCGATGTGGAGAAGCGGGACCTGTCGATTGAACTCTTTGGCTGCCGCCTTCCTTCACCGTTGTTGCTTTGCCCGATCGGTGTGCTGGAACTGGCGCACCGGGATGCCGACCTCGCCGTGGCCCGGGCCGCGGCGGCGCTTGGCGTGCCCTATATCTTTTCCAACCAGGCCTCGGTGCCGATGGAAGCCTGCGCCGCCGCGATGGGCGACGCCCCGCGTTGGTTCCAGCTCTATTGGAGCAAGTCGAATGAACTGGTCGCGTCATTCGTGCGACGCGCCGAGGCCTGCGGTTGCTCGGCCATCGTGCTGACCCTCGACACCACGATGCTCGGCTGGCGGCCGCGGGATCTCGATTTTGGTTCACTGCCATTCATGCAGGGGCAGGGTATCGCCCAATACACCAGCGACCCGGTGTTCCGGACGCAGCTCTCCCTGCCGTCTGGGCCGGGCGACAGCCCGAAGCCGCCCCTGAACCTGCTGACCGTCGCCACAGCCTTGGCACAGAAAGTGAATTATCCGGGAGGCTTGCTGCGGAATCTGGCCTCAGGCGACCCGCGTGCCGCCGTGCAACGGTTCATAACGACCTACTCGCGTCCGTCGCTGCAATGGGACGACCTGAAACTCCTCCGCTCTCACACCAAGCTGCCCATCCTGCTCAAGGGTGTGTTGCATCCTGACGACGCGCGGAAGGCCGTAGAGCACGGCATCGACGGCCTCATCGTTTCGAACCACGGAGGTCGCCAGATCGATGGTGAGATCGCCTCGCTCGATGCGCTTCCGGCGGTGGCCGAGGCGGTGAACGGCAAAATCCCCGTGCTCTTCGACAGCGGCGTGCGCGGCGGAGCGGACGTGTTCAAAACCCTCGCGCTCGGGGCGACGGCGGTGTGCCTCGGCCGACCGTATGTCTACGGACTCGCTATCGCCGGCCAGCAGGGGGTGGAGGAGGTTATTGGAAATGTGCTCGCCGAACTCGACCTGACCCTCGGGCTGACGGGTTGCACCAGCGTGCGCGAGGCCACGCGCGATGCGCTTCAGATCACCGCGTAAACCGGCCGGGGCAGGGCCGCGATGCGGTCCATGATGCGTTGGGCGGCGGTTTCGTAGCGCGCCTTGCCGAGCGCGGGGTCGTCGTAAACCGCGGCCTGGATGGGAGCGCCGAAGACGATGGTGATGGGCGTGCCCAACCGGGGAAACAGCCGGCCTTTGCCGAAAGCCTCGTGGGAACCGTAAATGCGGCAGGGCACGACGGGCACGCCGGATTTGCAGGCCAGGAGGCCGACGCCGGCCTTGGGTTTTTGCAGCCGACCGTCGGGTGAGCGCGTGCCCTCGGGAAACAGCACCACGGCGCGGTCCTCGTTGAGGGCCGCGAGCACTTTGCGGATGGCGCCGACATCGCCGCTGTCGCGATCGACGGCGATGGTTTCAATCCGGTCGAGCCACCAGCCGATAAACCGGGACTCCCAGAGTGTTTTCCGGGCGAAGAAGCGCATCTGGCGGGAGATCTGGGAGCCGATCAGCGGCGGGTCGAGGTGACTGGCGTGGTTGCAAGCGATGAGGTAGGGTCCGCTGACCGGCACGTAGTCCGTGCCCACCACGTCGCCACGAAAGAAGGCCTGGTAAAGGCCCTGAATGACATGGTGAAAGAAACCGTAGAACGGCGTCATCTTCAGGTGGTCGGTGGTGCGGGGCATGGGGGAGGGGAATGTAGGTCGCGAGCGAAGATCATTTCAACTTCGGCGCGATCAGCGCGGCCATTTTTTCGACGACCTGGTCGAGGGTCAGCAACGTCGAGTCGATGTCGATGGCGCCGGCCGGGCAGGTGAGAGGCGAGGCCTTGCGTGAGGAATCCAGCCGATCGCGCTCCGCGATGGAATCCTGGCCACCCTCCTTGGCGCGGCGTTTGGCGCGCTCGGTGGGATCGGCGTGCAGGAAGAAGCGGAATTCGGCCGCCGGGAAGATCACCGAGCCGATGTCACGTCCCTCCATGACGAGGCCGCGGAAACCGTGCTCTTTCGCCACGTCCACCTGGCCGCGCTGGTAGCCGAGGAGCGTGTGCCGCACCTCGGGAATGGCGGCGTAATGCGATACGTGGTCATTCACGTTCTGGCCGCGGATTTCGTCGCTGGCGGGTTGTTGACCGATGAGCATCCGGGCCGAGCGGCCGTTGAGTCGGGTGCTGAACTTCAGGGCGGCGAGGTCGGCCTTGAGCGCCGGCAGGTCGGTGTGCGCCACGCCGCGGCGCAGCAGTTCGCAGGTGATGTGCCGGTAGAAGGAGCCGGTGTCCACGTGCAGCAGGTTGAACCGGTCGGCGAGAATCTTCGCCGAGGACGACTTGCCGGAGGCAGCGCCGCCGTCGATCGCGATGATGATGAAGGGCGGGGTCGCCATGGGTCGGTTAATAAGAGCCAGCGCGGAGGCCGGCCAGCAAGTCAAAGAATGCCGGGAACGTTTTGGCGCAACAGCCGGGATCCTTGATCGTGAGCCAAGGTAGGCCGTTCTTCAGCAGATCGTGGCAGCCGAGAATGCCGAAACTCATGGCAAAGCGGTGGTCGTGGTAGGTCTCGAGCTCGACGCCGGGCGTCAGCGGGCGCGGGTGGATTTCGAGTGAGTCGTCCGTTTCGATCACTTGCTGGCCGAGTTTCTTCAGTTCGCGCGCCATGCCGGCGACCCGGTCCGTCTCCTGTTTGCGCGTGTGGGCGACGCCGGTGATCTTCGTCGGACCGTCGAGCAGAGGGGCAATGGCCGCGAGCGTGAGAAACGTGTCCGAGAAATCGTTGAAGCCGGCGACAATTCCCTGCCGCGCCGCACCCCGGCTGACGGTCAGGCCGGAGCAGTTGATCAATCCCTGAGCGGCGAGCAGCCGGCAAAATCCGGCGTCACCTTGCAACGCGCTGGGGGCCAGGTTGAGACCTTTCACCTCCGCGCTGCCGCCCGCGACCACAGCAAGAGCAGCAAAATAACTCGCGGCGGTGGCGTCGCCTTCGATGGCATAGTCTGATGGTTGGGCGGCAAACTGCTGCATCATCCGCTCGGTCATCTCCACAAACGGACGCGAAACGGTCTCACCCTTCAGTTTTACCCTGAGCGGGGTGCGGGCCTGCGGCGCGACCATCAGCAGGGCGGAAAGCAGCTGGCTGCTTTCGGCGGCATCGAGATCCACGAGGCCACCGCGCAGTCCGGCGGTTTTGAGCACGAAGGGGAAACTGTGCGCACTGGCTGTGGCGCCCTGTGACTCCAGCGCCTCCAGCAAAGCGCCGATGGGACGACGACGCATGGCCTCGTCACCGTCTAAATGGTAAGCGCCGTCGGGACGGAGGCAGACCAAGGCGGTGAGAAAGCGCGCGACGGTGCCGGCGTTGCCCACCTCAAGCTTCGCCTCGCGAACCGGAATCTCCCCGCCGCGGCCGGCGACACTGATGGTCAGGGCGTTTTCATCGGTCACGATCTCGAAACCGAGCGCGCGCAGAGCCGCCACCATGAGGCGAGTGTCACGGCTGAACAGCGCGCCGTGCAGCGTGACGGTCTTTCGGCCCAACGCCGCCAGTATGAGGGCGCGGTTGGTGATGCTCTTGGAACCGGGCAGCGTGACACTGCCGCGCACCGGCCCGGTGCAGGGCTGGATCGGGAGAGTGGGCGGGTAGGGAGGCATTGTAGCGGCGGTCTGCGACCGCCGGACGGCGCTCATAGAGCGCCGCTACAGTTTAGAGTTACGGAATGGGGCGGAACTGGTCGCGGTAGGCCCGGCCGCGCTCAAAGATGGCCTGCACTTCAAACCAGTCACGGTTGGCGAGGGCGCGTTCGAGGCCGTGCAGTTCTTCCTGGTATCCGCGCAGGGAACGGAGCACCTCGTCGCGATTCTGCTCGAGGATGGTTTTCCAAAGCCGGGGATCGCTGCCGGCGATGCGCGTGGTGTCGCGCAGGCCGTTGCCGGCGTAGTTCCGCCAGCGGACATCGCGGCGGGCGAGGCTGGCGCAAAGGGTGGAGGCCAGCACCTGCGGCAGGTGGCTGATGTGGGCGACGATCTCGTCGTGAGCGTCGGGCTCGAGGGTGGCGACATCAGCCTCAAACCCGGTCCAGAAGGCAGCGATGCGCCCGGTGGCCTGGGCATCGGTCTCGGCCAGCGGGGTGACAAACACGGTGCGGCGGGTGAAGAGATCGGCGCGGCTGTGTTCCCAACCTGTCTTCTCCGATCCGGCCATCGGGTGGGAGCCGACGAAGTGCGCACGACCATGGAGCAACTTGTGACTGAGGCGGCAAATTTCGCCTTTCACGCTGCCGACGTCGGTGACGATGGCACCGGCGGTCAGGGCGGGAGCGATTTGCGTGACGAGCGGCACAATCAGATCCACCGGGGCGCAGATCACGATCAGTTGGGCGTCGCGCACCGCGTCAGCGGGGGTGTCCGCCACCCGGTCGCACCAAGGCTGGCTTTTGAGTAGCAGGCGAGTCTCGGGCCGGCGGGCCCAGAGGGTCAGGTGCCGGGCCGCGCCATAGTGCCGCGCGGCGCGGGCGACGGAGGCACCGAGCAGGCCGGGAGCGAGGATGGTGATCTGGTCAAACACGGCCCAAGGCAATGCGGGCGGCTGCGGATTGTCGAGCCCGAGCCGGTCAGTCCCCGCCCAGCTGACGAATCCGGCTGAACTCGGCGGGCTTGAGCGGTTGCACGGAGAGACGGCCTTGCCGGATCAACGCGATGTCCTTGAGCGCAGCGGTGGCTTTGACTTGGGCGAGGGTCACGGGGGTTTTCAAAGCGGCGAGGGGCACCAGCTCGACGGCCACCCAGCCCTCCTCGTCGGCGGTGGGGTCGGGGAAGGCCGCCTTGGTGACGCGGGCGATTCCAACCACGCTTTTGGAGTCGCCACTGTGGTAAACGAAAACCTTGTCCCCCGTCCGCATGGCCTTCAGGTGGAGGCGGGCGGCGTAGTTGCGGACCCCGGTCCAGTCGGTGCGGCCGTCGCGGACGAGCTCGTTCCACGAATAGGTCTCGGGTTCGGATTTCACGAGCCAGTATTGCATTGTCATCGGGGAAGGGGATTGGTCGGATGCGGGCAGATGAGCGAGCCAGATCCGGAACTAGCCAAAAAAGCCCACCGGGCACAAATGATTCTTTATGGAGTCATGATATTCTTCCTCGTGCTGCCCTTTGTCTTGCTGTGGCTGAAGAACCGGGGAGTATTCAGCTGATTCGCCGCCCGTCGTATGAACAAAACGCTGCTCGTCATCCGGATCCTGTTTATCGCGCTGTGCGCCATCGCGAGCTGGCTGTTGTGCTACACCGTCGAGGAGTGGGACCACCGCCGCACGCTGGCCATCTTCATCGGTCTCAGCATCGGTTCCTTGGTCGTGCTGGTTGACCTGATGCTCAAGGGTTTTTCGCTGCGCGGATTAACCGCGATTACTTTTGGGCTCGGCGTGGGCACCCTGATCGCCTGGCTGATCTCCAGTTCGCCCCTGCTCAATCCGCCCGGCAAAGGCGACCCGCAGACCGTTTACCTGGTCCAGATGGCGCTGTTCGTCATCTGCACCTATCTCGGCACGGTCATCGCGCTGCGGGGCAAGGACGACTTCAGCCTCGTCATCCCCTACGTGCGGTTTGTGCCGCACGAGGTGGATGTGCCGCTGGTCGTCGTGGATGCCAGCGCGCTGATCGACGGGCGCATCGCCAAGATCTGGAAGACTCAATTCTTGGGCGCGGCGCTCATCATCCCCACCTTCGTGCTCAACGAGCTGCAGGCCATCGCGGATTCGCCTGATCCGGTGAAGCAGGCCCGGGGCCGCCGCGGCCTGCAGGTGCTCAACGAACTCCGCGCCATCAAGCACATTGACATCCGGATCCATCAAAGCGAGGTCGCCCGCCGGGAGGACATGGAAGCCAAACTCGTGTTCCTGGCGCAGTCCATGCGCGCCAAGCTGCTCACGACCGACACCAATCTCGCCACCATGGCCAAATTCCAAGGTGTGTCCTGGCTCAACCTGCACGCCCTGGAGGCCGCCCTCCGACCGGAGCTGGTCATCGGTGAAAGCATTGCGGTCGAGCTGCTGAAACCCGGCAAGGAGGACGGCCAGGCGCTCGGCTACCTCCCCGATGGCTCCATGGTGGTCGTGAACAACGGCCGGGCCTTCGTCGGCAAGAGGGTGTCGGCCGAGATCATCGGTGTGCTGCCCAATGCCGGAGGCAAGATGGTCTTCGCCAACCTCCTCGGCGAGATTGACGCGAGCTGAGGGTGGCACGCTATTGGGGCCGGGCCCCACTGTTGAGCCAGGCGCGCAGGTCGGACTCCGAGGCCACCTCCTTGAACATCTGGTAATCCGCCGCGAGCAATGAGGCATAAGTAGGCTCGGCGAAGCGGCGGCAGTGGAGCAGCACCTTGGCGCGTTGGCCTGGGGCGCGCACGAGGCGGCCGAGGGCCTGGTTCACCTTTTGCAGGCCGGGGATTTGGTAGACGCGCCGGAAGGCCGCGTCGCGTCCGAGCCCGGCCAGCGCATTCAT
Source organism: Verrucomicrobia bacterium Ga0077533 (assembly GCA_001464505.1). Taxonomy (GTDB): domain Bacteria; phylum Verrucomicrobiota; class Verrucomicrobiia; order Opitutales; family Opitutaceae; genus Lacunisphaera. Next base: position 9,462 of record LNEH01000119.1, on the reverse strand, counting down.
GCGCGCCTTCTGCACGGCGTTCACCTCGGGCAGGGCGGGGCCGACGACCATGGCGTGCGTCACCCGGCCGCCGAGCAGGTCGATGCCCTCGGCAAAACTGCTGCCGAGCACGAGGAAGAGCGCGTCGCTCAGGGCGATGTTCTCCTCGATCCACGCCGCCTGGGCCGCCAGGTCGGGCAGTTTTGGCTGCAACGCGACGCGAAGCACCGAGCCACTGTTTTCCAGCGCCCGCAGCACCGACTCGGCGTAGGCATAGGAGGGAAAGAAGACCGCGACGGCGCGAGACGCCGCCTGCTGAGTGCTGAACGCTGAGTGTTGAGCGCCAGAGGCCCGATGCAGCGCCTCGATGGTGGCTGCGGTCATGCCGTAGTGGTTGGCCCGTTGTTTGAAGGTCGTCTCGACGCGCAGATCCACCGCGACGTCATAGGCACCGGCGCGCCAGGGCGTGGGGGCGTGGAGGGTGGAGCAATCTGTGGGAGCGAGCTTGCTCGCGACGGCTGACGAGTCGCGAGCAAGCTCGCTCCCACTAGGTTTCAATCCGCACGAACCGGCAAATTCTACATACGGTTGGAGCGTGGCGGACATCAAAATGGCGCCGCCGAATTGCCGAAGAGTCTCGCCGATGGCGGGTGCGGCGTCCACGCAGGTGAACTCCAGTTCGCCCTCGCGCGCCACCCAGAGCAGCCCGCTGATTTTGGATTTTGGATTCTCGATTTTCGATTGGGCTCCGATATCGACTTCACTCATCCATTCGCTCAAGGTGACGAAGCTCCACAGCGTGTCGCAGTGTTTCGGGCCCAGAGCCGAATAGTCGAGCGGCGTGATGGCGACCAGACCGGCCAGCTTCGCGACATGGTCATGCACCTCGGCTTCGGTGGCGGGATCGAGCGAGTCCGCCGGGCGGAGCGAGGCGAGCAGGCGCGTCCATTCCTCCACGGCGAGCACGAGCGTGGCCGGGGCCTGCAGGTGATCGAGTTCGGCGAGCAGCAACCGGGCGTCGGTGTCGGTGGCCCGGTGCGAGTGGGCGCCGGCGACCCGCGCAGGCAGATTGTGCGCCTCATCGATGACGAGCAGCGTTTCCGCCGGGTCAAAGCCGGGTTGCTCGAAAAACAAACCGCGGTTGTCGGGGGCGAAGACGTAGTTGAAGTCGCCGATCCACACGTCGTTGAAGGCGAGCGAGGCGCGCGTGATCTCGTAGGGGCAGATGCGGGCGTCGCGTCCGGCGGCGCGCAGGGTGTCGAGGTCGCGCGGCTGCTGGTCGTCGAGGTAGAACTTGGCCAGTCCGCTGCCCGGCCAGCGATCGGCGCAGCCGTTCAGGTAGTCGCAACCGTCGCGCACGCAGTGGAAGGTGTGATTGACGCAGTGCTCCGACTTGTTGCGCACCTGCCAGTAGGCCAGGGCCGGCTTGTCAACTATTGGTTGACAAGCGGCTTGGTCGGTCATCTGGGAGAGCGTGTGGACGACGTGCAGCTGGCCGGTGGATTTGCCGGTCAGCCAGATGAGCCGGGCGAACCGGCCGGAGCGCATCTGGCCGAGCGCGAACTCGAGCACGCAGCCGGTTTTGCCGTAGCCGGTGGGGGCTTCAAACAGAAGGATTGCGGAATGCGGAGTGCGCGCCGTTGCCGACTGCTGTCGGCCCGGTGTTTGTCCTCGGTTCTCGCTTGGCGAAACCGAGGCAAAGAGGGCTGAGAGTAGGTCCTGCTGGATGGTTTCCTGGCCGGGGCGGAGTGTGGCAAAAGCCGGGTGAAACGTCAGCGAACGGCGTCGGGCAGTGGCGCGCAGCCGCAGGTTGAGGAACTCGACGAGGGCATCGAGCTGGTGGTGGACGAGCGCCTCGTCGAACGGCGTCAGCGCGATGCCTTGCGACAGACCGGAGCCGGCCTCGACGAAGACCAATTCGCCGCGGAGGGTTGGGCGGTTGTCCCGTTGCGGCGTGCTCGCCGCCCGGGATGCGTCCGCAGAACTCGCGCGCCATTCGTCGCGATTCTGCGGCGCAAGTGACGAGTGGGAAGCCCGGACCAAGACCACGCAGGTGGCGAGCTGGAGGAAATAGGCCGGGTAGTCGGCGCGGAGATCGGTTTCCCCGGCGGGCAGCGGTCGGGTGACGCTTTTGATTTCGCGGAGCAAAACACCTTGGGAAGTCTGTGGTTGTAGGGCGGGATCGCCTGATCCCGCCAGCGTGGATGGAGGCGGGGTCAGCGACCCCGCCCTACAGTCGAGCGGCACAAGCTGGTCGATCCGGCCAGTGAGAGCAAAGGTCCAGCCGCGGTGCGTGAGCCGGCCGTCGATGACGACCTCGAACTGAACGTCGGGGCGCAAGGCCCCTCCCGCAGTGAATTCCTTCTCCGTCCGCGCGCGGAGCTCGTGGTGCCAATGCTGGCCGAGCTGGGCGCGCCACAGGCCCTGCGGGCCGCCTCCCGCCTCCCTCGGTCCGAGGGAGAATCCGGCAAATTCGCCTACGCTCAGGCTGGCGGTGCGGTTTTCGAGGGAGCAATGCATGTCAACTCAACCGGATTTCGGTCTCGGCCTGCACCCACTCTTCCAGGCGGAGAAGGATGCGCGCCACCGTGGGGGCGTCGGCGGTCTGGATGGCGAGCGGCTGGTTGAGCAGTTGCGCGGCCGTGTCGCGGTCGGCGGCAGTGAGCTGCGGCCACCATTGCTGCTTCACGGGATAACCCTCGTCACGGAGGAGGCAATAGAGCGCCTTGAGCCAGACGATGTCGGGCCGGCCGCCACCCGCGAGGGCGGTGAAAGTGTTGCGCAGCAGGCCGGTGACGGCCTCGCGGGACTCGTCGGGCACGGGATTGCGACTGAGGAGGGTGGCGAGGGCGGCGGCGGCTTTGAGGGCGTCGTAGGAGCGGCCGATGCCGTCGTGGCGCTGGAGGAGACGGTGCTCCTTGATGAACCAAGTGCGGCCCTGGTTGGAGGATTCGAGCCAAAGCTCGGCCTCGTCGAACAAATCCAGCCAGCCTTCGCTCCGCGGGGCGGAGCTACGGCGCGCCGAGGCGGAGGGGCCGGGTTTCGCCTTTCTCAACAGGCAGTGCTGCACGCCATGATTGGCGGAAAAGACCGTCAGCTGCTCGAACGTGTCGGAGCCGGTCGGTTTTTTGGCGAGAATGAACGCCGTCGTCTGGAGTTGCTGGCCGGGCATTTGCAGTGCAAGTGCGGGTGAGAGTGAAGAGGATTCCCCCTTTCACTTTGCCCGGTCACTTTCACTCCCGAGGGCGGGATTCCGGATGGTGACGGCGGCGCTGGCGGGTGGCCATGGCGGGACAACGGCGCCGCCGGCGATGACCATCTTCATGCCGTCACCGACAGACATATCGAGTTCCACGATGTCGCTTTTCGGCAGCATGACGAGAAAGCCGCTGGTGGGATTGGGCGTGGTGGGGACGAACACCGTCCACACCTCCCCCGCGGTGGCTCTGGCATGCGGTTCGCCCTGGGCCTTGTTGGTCAGGAAGCCGATGGCATACATGCGCGGGCGGGGAAACTCGAGCAGCACGACCTTGGAAAACAGGTTGCGCTTCTCGGAGCTGAAGGTTGCAACGATCTGCTTGACGGAGCTGTAGACTGAGTTGACGCCGGGGATCGCCTGCAGGATGCGCTCGCCGATCCCGAGAAGATATTTGCCGAGGAAATAGCGGGAGACAAAACCGAGCAGGGAGATCAGAATAACGACGATGCCGGTGGCCAGCACATCCCAGAGGAAGGGAATGCTGCGCAGGCTGTCGGGCAGGAAACGGTCGTATAACGGGCGCACGCTGCCGCCGACGAGGCCGATGATGTAAGTGAACGCCCACACGGTGACCACCAGGGGGGCGAGCAGCAGCAGACCGGTGAAGAAGGCGTTGCGCAGGGAAGTGATGCGGGAGTCGGGCATGAAGGTGTGCAGTGAACCACAGTTGAACCGGGACGCCACTGATTTTTTTGGTGACCGTATTGTTGCAGCGGCGCTCTATTGCGCGCCGGACGGCGGTCACAGACCGCCGCTACAGTAGCCGGAATTCCGGCACGGCTTTCGCGTCCCGCAACAACTTCATCGCCCGGCCCTCCGCGGCCCGCATCCGGCGTTTCTTGGCCGCTGACCGGTCATCATAGCCGGCCAGATGCAACCAACCGTGCACGAGATAGAGTGTCAGTTCGGCGGAGAAGGCCTCCTGGAGGGCTCGCGTCCCCGCGAGCCGCGGTCCGCGGGGACGCGGACCCTCCACATAACGAAGCGCGGTGTCGGCGGAGACGCAGATCTCCCCGGCAAGTTCCTCGACCGGGTCGCCTGCAAAGGTGATGACGTCCGTGGCCGTCGGGTCGGCCATGAAGGCGCCGTGGATTTTAGCCAAGGCCGGATCGGTGAGGAAGACGAGGGAGAGTTCGCCCCGGGGAATTGCGGAATGCGGAATGCGGAATGCGGAAAGGTTGGCCTCAAGCGTGTGGATGACGCGGGCAACCTGCGCCCGGCGGAAACGCAGGCGCGGGTGGCGGTTGCTGATGGCGATCGCGCGGGTCATGTCGGGAATCCGGTGGGAGGGGCTTTATGCCCCGACAAGGACGTGCGCATGCCGAAAGTCGGGGCATAAAGCCCCTCCCACCAAAGAAGTGACTGACAAATGCATCTATGTCGGCCCGATGGGCTCGGCCGACCTGGCCTGCTCGTAGGCCTCGATGATCTTTTGCACGAGCGGGTGGCGCACGACGTCGGAGGCGGTAAAGTGGTGGAACTCGATGCCGGGAATATTGCGCAGGATGCGCGGGGCCTGCACGAGGCCGGAGGTCTTGTTGCGGGGCAGATCGATCTGCGTGATGTCGCCGGTGACAATCATGCGCGAATCGTCGCCCAGACGGGTGAGAAACATCATCATCTGCTCGTGCGAGGTGTTCTGGGCCTCGTCGAGGATGATGTAGGCGTTGGCCAGGGTGCGGCCGCGCATGTAGGCCAGCGGGGCGATCTCAATGACGCCTTTTTCGGACAGGGTGGCGACGTCCTCGGGGGCGAGCATGTCGTGCAGGGCGTCGTAGAGCGGGCGCAGGTAGGGGAGGATCTTTTCGCGCAGATCCCCCGGCAGGAAGCCGAGCGCCTCGCCGGCCTCGACGGCGGGCCGGGTGAGCACGATGCGCTGCACCTGGTTTTTGAGCAAGGCCGAGATGGCGGCGGCCATCGCGAGGTAGGTCTTGCCCGTGCCGGCGGGGCCGATGCCGAAAACGACGGGGTTTTTCTGGATGGCCTGCAGGTAGAGTTTCTGGCCAAGGGTTTTCGGGACGATGCTTTTGCGCTGGGTGGCGATGACGAGCGGTTCGTGGACGAGGGCGCGCAGGCTGACACCCCCGTCCAGGGCGTAGAGGTCCAGCAGGCGGACGAAGTCGGGCGTGCGCACGGCGAGGCCCTGGGTGCGGCCGGAATTGAGCAGCGTGAAGAACTCCTCGGCGCGGGTGACGGCCTCGGCGGGGCCTTCGAGCTTCAGCCAGTCGTCCCGGGTGGTGAGACGGACACCAAGGGTTTGTTCGACCCGGGTGAGGTTGGCTTCGCTGCCGCCGTAAAGCTGGTGCAGGTGGCGGGCGTTGGGGTAGCGGAGTGTCTTGGAGTCGGGCACGGATTGGGAGGCGGATAATGACGAATGACGAATGACTACTCAGATAACCAAGGGCGGAAGAGGCGGAGCGTGCGCTGCGTCATTCGGCATTCGTCATTTGCGCGGCGACGCCGCGCAACCGCTCATACATCGCGGCGAGGGACTGGGGGAGCACGCGGGTCTGGCCGATGACGGGCATGAAGTTGGTGTCGCCGGTCCAGCGCGGGACGATGTGGGCGTGGAGGTGCGGGATGCTGCCGCCGGCCGCAGTGCCGAAGTTGAAGCCGACGTTGAAGGCGTTGGGGCTGACCGCGGCGGTGAGCACCTGCTTGCCGAGGATGATTTCATCCATCAGGTCGGCGCGCTCGGCGGCATCGAGTTCCACGAGATCGGTGGCGGCGCGGAACGGCACGGCGAGCAGGTGGCCCGGGTTGTAGGGAAAACGGTTGAGGACGAGATAGGAGAGTTTGCTGCGATGGATGATGAGCGCCTGGGCATCGTCGCCGAGCTTGGGCAATTCCGCAAAAATGTTGCCGCCCTCGGGCAGGCGCGGCGTCTCGATGTATTCCATCCGCCAGTAGGCGTGCAGGTGTTCCATGTTGCACGGGCAGGCTTGGGCCGCGGGGCCGGGATGTCAAAACCGGGATTGGGGTGTGGGAGCGAGCTTGCTCGCGAGGGGGCATGGGGCAGGGCGGAGCGGCCCGCTCCGCCGAGGCGCACCGGGCCGGTGCGCCCTACCTCCACCCTTGCTCTGATTGACTGGCTCCGGCAAACTGCCGCCATGGATCGCCGTCTCCTCTGGTTTTGCCTGCTGCTGGCCCCGCTGCTGGGCTGGTCAGCGGTCGCCCCGCATGATTACTTCACTTGGCTTTTGGAGGTCTTGCCCGTCTTCATCGGCCTGCCCATTGCGCTGGCGGTGCAGCGGCGTTTCCCGTTGTCCTCGCTGCTGCTGGGGCTGCTGTGGCTGCACAGCGTCATCCTGATCGTCGGCGGGCACTACACCTACGCCCGCGTGCCGCTGGGGGACTGGGCGATGGGGTGGTTCGGGTGGACGCGCAACAACTACGACAAGCTCGGGCATTTCGCGCAGGGCTTCGTGCCGGCCATTCTGACGCGGGAGATTTTGCTGCGCACCTCGCCCCTTCGAACTGCTTCCACCTTCGCCGAGGCTACGGCGGACAGGCTGGACAACGGCTTGGCACCCGCCAGGCGGCCAAGCCGTTGGCTCGGCTTTTTTGTCGTGAGCGTGTGCCTGGCCTTCAGCGCCCTCTACGAATTGCTGGAGTGGGTGGTGGCGGTCTGGAGCGGCGCGGCGGCGGATGATTTTCTCGGCACGCAGGGCTATGCGTGGGACACGCAGACCGACATGGCGCTGGCGCTCGTCGGGGCGGTGGCTGCGCTGCTGCTCTTGGCGAAGGCGCATGACCGGTCGCTGGGGAAGGTGCTGAAGGTGGACCGCGTTGACCCCCAACGCGCTTGAAGCGTCTTGAGGTCCCGGCCTTCGCGCCAATTTTGCGTGGCCGCGCGGAATTGACCTCGGCGTGTCCGGCAGCTCGTTCAATTCGGCCCGCTGGCCAAACCTCTCGGGATCGCACGCGACCGGCCCAAATGCTCAGGGCACGCTCAACGGTATCGCCTGACGGATGAAACGCCGGTAAATCCGGAAATCTCCGGCGTCGGTCGTGACAACCGTGTGCCCGCGGTGCAATTCGGACAGCCGGATGAGACAGGCGTCGGCATAGTCCATTCGTTGCCCGTAGCGGGCGAGCAAGGCGCGCACGGCCGGCGACTCGTCCGGCAATACGGGCACGATGCGCAGAATGCCCCGTTCAATCAAGGTGAACACTTTCTGCCGGGCCTCCGGCACGTCCCGCAGCAGGAAGCACGCTTCCGAAATCACCGCCTCGCAGGTCAGGGCGGGCTGTTTGATCGCGGCGAACCGGGCGATGGCCCACCCGTGCCATTGGTCGTCGCGGTCCAAGGCGCCCACGAGCGGGCCGGTATCGAGGATGGCGTCAATCACGACCGTAACCGGCCAAGGTTTTCTTGCGCCGGCCGCTTTGGACCGAGCCCAGCAGGTTCCCCATCGCCTCCGCGAGGCTCACGGACTTGGTGTCCGTGGCCCGAAAGACAAAGCCGTTGCCCTTGCGGTCGCGCACTTCGACCTGCTTGCCGGCCAGGGCGGCCCGCCGGTAGTTGGGAAACTTGCGGGTGAACTCGCGGACAGTCACTTGCATGGCTGCCATGTTTGTCAGTCATCGCGCGCTGTCAAGCCGCCGGCCGGCCACCCGGCCGTGCCAAGTGGCAGGCTACTCCGTGCCCGGCGTGACTCGTGTGGGCCTGCTGCTCGTGCCGCTGCTCAACCTGCAGCTGGAGAAATTTTTCTCGGTGTCGTAGTCAGATCCGCTCGAAGCAGTCCGCGTTTCAGCGACTGGCCGCCCTCGGTTCCCGCGCCCTTTCCATCCGGTCCTCGATGTCGCGCAGGAACCAATAGGCTTGGGCCGTCAAGGGCTTGTCGCCCAGAGCAATCGCCGGGGTCTTGGGTGTTTCCTCTCTTGAAGCCGTTTTGGTGGCACAACCGGTCAGGCAGAGACCGGTGAGCAGGAGCAATCCGACTCGGACGGGGGTTTTCATGGAATAGTGAGGCTGACACGGCCATTATACCACAACCCGGTTTGGTCTGGGAAAAAATAAGCCAAGCCGACGAATTTTCGTGACGTGGGCCATGGGCTGCTGCCTGTGCCGCTGCTCAACCTGACGCTGGTGGGTGAGGGTCCGGTGGATCACCTGTCGGCGTCGGAGCGGAAGGTAAACGGTAAAGCATTTTCTGACCCCTTCTCAGGACCCTGCTGAACGATCCTTTGGGCAACACGCCCTTGGGGTTTGGGGTAAGTCCGAGACCCCTTCATCCTTGTTCTCTAAGGCCTTGTCATCCTTCGTAGCGGGGCATAGTTGGTCCTGATGAATTCTTCCCCCCGCATTTCTCCGGACATTCTTCGTTTTCCAAGCCTGATATTGACAGTGTTGGGTGCTGTTATTTTCCACGCGACACTTCTGACTGCCGGAGAGGTGACGAAGCCGGATCCGGCCTATCAGGCTGCGCTGGCCGCACCAGCGGCACAGCATGATGAACTGCTGATGAAGGCGGCGAGCGACGGAAGCATCAATGCCGCTGCCCGATTGATCAACTGCAATCAGGCAGATCGACTGGAGACGATTGATAAAGAACTCCCCGCGATCATGGCGTGGCAGGGAGTTTCTGAACCTATCATGGGGATGACGGGTAAACAAATCTATGGCCTGCTCCTCTATAAGAGGATCAGTAAAAGCGCCGAGAAACTGACAAAAGCCGAACGTGACGTCGGGTATCTGCACGCGCGTGGATTGATGGACAGTGCCCCGGTTGGTAATCCGGTGATGAAATATTTTCAGTGCAATCTATGGCTTATGGCCTTATCGCCCGAGGAAGTTGGGAACAAAACCAAAGGCATCACGTTATTTAAGGAAGCGGCTCAGGAACTGGCATCCCAAAATGGAACTCAGGAACCGCGCGTTCAACTGGAGTGGCTTGGTCTTTTGGGGAGTATGCATGGCTGGGCTACGGTCTTTGGCGTGAAAGAATTGAGCGATTACGTCAAAGCCGCATCTGAATACCAGCAGGCCGCCGCGATTGCTGAAAAACTGGGGTTACCTGAGCGTCAGGGTTACATGCTTCATTCTCAGGCGATGTATTCAATCCCGGAAAAACCGAAGGGTGACTGGGCTCCCGCTGTGGCGCTCATGGCGGCATCGGCCAAGGCGTATGGTGATGCTGGATTGAAGGTGAAACAGGCGGGAAGTCTGGAAATGCAGGCCTCCTTTCAAAAGCCAAATGACCGAAGAAAAGGGGATTGGG
>LNEH01000118.1 GCA_001464505.1 Verrucomicrobia bacterium Ga0077533 | reverse complement strand
AAATTGCATGGTGAAGCAGGGGATGTCGCCGGTCAGGCGGCGACACTTTACAAAATGGCCCGGAGTTTTACGTCGGATGATCATCCGCAGGACAATTGGCCAAAAACAACAAAACTCTTCGCTGACGCGCACAAACTATTTGTTCAGGTCGAGGATAAAAAAATGCAGGGCGAATGTCTGCACTGGCAATCCATCTCCCACACGGGATGGGATGCGACAAAAAAAGATGAGGCAAGTCGTTCTCTGGCGCGCCAGGCTGCCGTCCTCCTTCGCGAAACCGGCAACGAGGAAATGGCCCTTGAAGCTGACAATTGGGCTAAATAAAAATCACCCCTTCACCAGTCCGTGGGGGTGTTAAGATCGGCGAGCTTCATCGCCTCCTCGATCATACCTGTCAGCTTGGGTCCGAACTGGCTGGTTTTGAAGACGCCGGCCTGCCTTGGATCGAACCGGGCGAAGGCGGCGCGGGCCTCGGCGATGCGACCGGAATGGGTCAGCGCCGCGATCAGAATGGCCGCGGCCCAAGGGTTGTTCGGGCCGATCTGCAGGCCTTCCTTGGCGAGTGCAATCGCCTCGTCGAACCGTCCCATGGCGACCAGGCACCCGGCCATGCTCGGCCACACGTAGGTTCGCCACGGCGTCTTCGGATCCAGATTCAGGCAGCGCTCGTAGCGAGAGCGCGCCTCCTCATACTCGCCGCCCTGAATGCGCACGTTGCCGGCGACATCGTGATCATGGAAAACCTCGGCCCGCACAAGAACGAGCAGACGCTCGCGCTGATCGCCGCCACCGGTGCAACCGTGCGCTTCCTGCCTGCATACTCCCCGGACCTCAACCCCATCGAGATGATGTGGAGCAAGGTCAAGGCTCTGCTCCGCACGGCCGAGGATGACCAGTGGCTTACTTCGCCGTGACCGTGACGGCGACGGAGCTTTCGCCGGCGCTGCTGGTGAAAAAGAGGGAGCCGCTGCCGGGTTTGCCGCCCTGCACGGGCACGGTGACGCTGGTGGCGTTGGCGGGCACCATCACCTCGGGCATGATGACGCTGTCGGGCACGTCGGTGCGGACATCGATCAGCATGCCGCCGGCGGGGGCCGGGCTGGGGATGGTGAAGGTGAGGGCCTGGTGCTCGCCGGAGCGGAGGGCCAGCGCGGCGGGCGACACCGCGAAGCTGATGGCGTCCACACGGAAGGTGCCGACGTCGAGGCTGCCGCCGGCGTTGACGATGCTGAGCTTGTAGGTGTGGCCGGGCGCGACGGCGGGGACGAAGAGTCAGGTCGAAGTAAACGAGGTCGGTGGTGGTGAAGCCGGCGCCGAGAATGCTGACGCGCGAACCGACCGGGGCGCGGGTGGCCTCGGGGCGGATGACGTAGCGGCCGGCGATCTTCATCGTCTGCAGCTCGGAGTTGAGCTCGGTGGACACGCCGCTGGTGCTGCCCTTGGCGGTGTATTCGCAGATGAAGTAGTAGCGGGCGGCGTCGCGGCCGGCGGGGATCTGGTATTCGAATTCCCAGATGTCGGTGCCGGCAGCGCTCTTGGTCATCTTGTAGGCCGAGCCGTCGATGATGATGCGCGGGGCGATGCTCGCGGGATCGATCTGCCGGTTCGGCCGGAAGCTGGCCGTGATGGTGTAAATCTGCGACGGGTTGGCCGGGACGGTGTCGGGCGTCAGGTTGGTGATGGCGAGGCTGCTGCAGCCGGTGAGGACCAGCAACGCCACGGCGGCGGTGAGGGCCGGGAAAATTCTGCTCGCGTGAAGGAAGGGAGTCTTGTGCATTTGATTGATTGACCGCCAGGGCCGCGTAGGCCGTTGGCTGGTCGTAAATTGACTCATTTCATAATGGCCGGGTTCCCCTCAGGGCAAGAAAAAGCTCAGGCGCAGGCGGTGCCGCCGCTGGGGGTCTATGTCCATGTGCCGTTCTGCGCGACGACGTGCGACTTCTGCGCGTTCTACCAGACGGTGCCAAAGGGCGACGCGGTGCGGCGCTATGTCGATGCCGTGGAAGCGGAAGCGGGTCTGGTGAACTGGACCCATTCGACGGATTCGGCTGGCTCACCGCAAACAGGCTCAGGGGCGGCGGCACGCCGGGCCTGCTCAAACCCGCCGAGCTTCAACAGCTCGGCCGCATCATGCTGCTCTACGCCGGCCAGCCCGCGGAGTGGACGGTCGAGCTGGCGCCGGCGACGGTGACGCCCGACCGACTGGCGGTGCTCAAAGAACTTGGCGTGACGCGCGTCTCGCTGGGCGTGCAGAGTTTCGACGCCGGCCTGCTGGACGCCCTCGGCCGGCAGCACACGCCCGCACAGATTCACCGGGCTTACGACCTGCTCCGCGCGCAGGGTTTCGCCAGCGTGAACCTCGACCTGATGTTCGCGCTGCCCGGCCAGACCGAGGCGCACTGGCGGGCCGACCTCACCGAGGCGGTGCGGCTCGCGCCCGACCACCTCTCGACCTACTGCCTGACCTTCGAGGAGGACACGGCGCTGTGGGTGAAGCTCTCCCAGGGCAGGGTGAAGCTCGACCCGGCCAAGGAGGCGGCGTTCTACGTGAAGACATGGGAATTCCTCGAGGTCGCCGGCTACGCGCAGTATGAAGTGTCGAATTTCGCGCGGCCCGGCCACCAGTGCCGGCACAATCTCAACACCTGGCACATGCACGAGTGGGTCGGGCTCGGGCCGTCGGGGGCGTCGCAGCACGCCGGTTGGCGCGCGGCCAACCCGTCCGATCTCGCGTTATGGCACGCCGATCTCGCGGCCGGACGCCGGGCCACGGCGGACCGGGTGGCTTTGACCAACGACTTGCTCGCGGCCGATTCGGTGATCTTCGGCCTGCGCATGAATGACGGCGTGTCCCTGCCGCGCCTGCGCCGGCGTTTCCCTTCGCCCGGTTGGACCGGCCTGGAGGATTTGCTGCCCAAATTGCTGCTGGGCGGATTGCTCGTGGCGACCGTCGAGGGTCGCATCAGCCTCACCCCGCGCGGGCGCTTGCTGGCCGACGCGATCGGTGCGGATATCCTTGAGGCTTTCGAATCTGCTGCAAAGGTGGCTGTCAAATGATGACCCACCACATCGGCAGTGCCCAACACACCCCGGCGCTGCGCGCCACCCCTCTTCATAGAGGGGATTTATATGCACGCATTCCGAAGGTCCCCTCTGGAGAGGGGTGCCCGAAGGGCGGGGTGTGTCGTGGGTTCAGAGCGCGTCGGGACGCCGCGCTCCACCTCGTCGCTTTGTTCTTCGGACTGCTCCTGCTGTCCGGTTGCCAGACGCCCGAGCCCTCGCCGCTGGATCAGACCTTGATCGCCCGGTTTTTCATGGAAGCGCGGCCGGGCACGCCGGGCGTCACGGTGCAGCTGCCGGTCAGCAAGGTCGCGCTGAACATCAACCCCAAACCGGTGCTCGTCGAATACGACATCGCCAACGTCGAGTTTGCCAAGGTGGACCTCGGCTGGTGCCTCTACTTCCAGTTCTCCCCGGCCGCGGCGCGGGACCTCTACCGGTTGAGCGCCGCCAATCTCGGTGGCCGGCTCTTGCTGAGCTTGAATGACACTCCGATCGGGGTGCGGCGCATCGACCAGGCGATCGCCGACGGCGGGTTGTTCATCTTCATCGAGGTGCCGAATGAGGACCTGCCACCCCTCGCGGAACGGCTGAAGCGCACCTCGGCCGCGATCGCCAAGAAAGGCCGGTGAGCCATGGCCTGTCATCCTGAGCCGTGCGAAGGATCCAGTGCCACGGTCGCGGCAAGCTCTGCGAATACATGGATGTCGAACCAGCCTGCGGCTAGACTTCGCTACGCTCAGAATGACAGGTGCCGGAGGTTAGGGTTGGTGCTTTGCGCGACCCTGCTGGCCGCCCCGTTCGCGCTCGCCCAGCGCCTCGAGTTCAGCTGGCCGACGCCCAATCGCGCCTGGGAGCAGGGCCGCGACTACACCGCCTGGGTGCAGCCGACGGTCTCGGGCGAGGCCGAGTCGGGTCTGTTCGGCTGCGTGCGCAGCCACGGCACCCAGTTCCACGAGGGCCTCGATATCCGGCCGGTGGGACGCGATGCCCGCGACGAGGCCACGGACAAGATCACGGCGGCGATGGACGGCGTGGTGCGGCATGTGAACTCCTCGCCGGGCAACAGCAGCTACGGCCGCTACCTCGTGCTTGAGCACCCCGGTCTCACGCCCGCCGTCTACACCCTTTATGCGCACCTCGCCCGGATCGAGAGCGGGCTGCGGGTGGGCGATCCGGTGCGGCGCGGTGCCGTCATCGGCACGATGGGCCGCAGCGCCGGCGGCTACGCCATCCCCAAGGACCGCGCGCACCTGCATTTCGAGATCGGACTGGTGGCGACGCAAAACTTCGCCCCGTGGTATGCGTGGAAAAAATTCGGCAGCCCCAACGAGCACGGCGCCTACAACGGCATGAACCTGCTGGGCCTCGACCCGCTCGATTTCCTGCGCGAGTGGCGCCGGCGCCGGGTGGACAATTTCCAGGAATACCTCGGCCGGATGCGCGCCGTCGTGACGGTGCGGGTGGCGACGGGCCGCACGCCGGATTTCATCACGCGCTATCCGTCGCTGCTGCGGAAGCCGCTGCCGCTGGGGTTGGTCGCGGGCTGGGAGGTGGAGTGCAATGCCACCGGCGTGCCCTTTGCCTGGACGCCGCTCACCGC
>LNEH01000117.1 GCA_001464505.1 Verrucomicrobia bacterium Ga0077533 | reverse complement strand
CGCCCTATGCTCAGAATGCGTCACACCCCAAAATTGGCCGATGAAACTCATAGCATGAAAGTTATAGGACTTTACTGCTCCGTGTCCCGGACAGTAGTGGCAATCTGTGGTTAAAAAGACGTTCACGCGCGACATCACTTTCCGAGCGAGACGAGGTTGGCGAACAGCCGGTAGGCGCCGGGCACCCCGGCAGGCAACTGCCGGAAGAAGGCAACGCCGGTATAGACATAGTGACCCTGGCCGTGTTTCGCGACGAGGATGCTGCTGGTCAGCGGAGGTTCACCAGGGTCGCTCATGGCAAGGAGCGCGGTGTAATGCGTCTCGTCCCACTTGCTCGGGAAATAGGCGCCGCGCTCCTGCATCCAGCCGTCGAAATCCGCCGGCGCAATCCTGTTCGGCGCGTTGAGCGCGGCGTGGTCAGGTGTCAGGAGGGTGACGGGCGCGGTCTCATCGGTGACGCGCAAATCCGGGACCGGGCCGGCGATGGAGAGCGAATACGGCCCGAGGGTTTCGGCCAGCAGGCCGGTGGGGCGGTTATATTGGGCGATGACGGTGCCGCCGGCCTCGACCCAAGCGAGCAGCCCGGGGAAGGCGGCCTTCAGGTCGGTGCGCTCGTTGAAGGCCCGCACGCCGATGACCACAGCATCAAAGCCTTTGAGTTTTTCCGACGTCAGATCGGCGCCAGTGAGGCGGTGGACCACGTAACCCATCTGCTCGAGACACTCGGCCACGTAGTCACCGGCGCCGGGCAGGTAGCCGATGGTCTGTCCGCGCGTGGCGAGGGCAAAACTGGCCAACCGGGCCCGGGCGGGTGGTTGCAAGAGTTGCACGGGCAGATGATCATAGCGGACCTCATGGCGCTGATTGGAGAAATCGTGGCCGTCCACCTTTGCGACGGCCGTGAGGCGGCCGGCTCCGCCGGCCGAGGGAGAAGTGAGAGTGAAAGTGAAAGCGGCCTTGTCGCCGGCATTGGGGAGGCTGAAATTTTGCGGGCCGGGTGCGACCGACCAGCCCGCAGGCAGATCGAGCCGAAGGGTGCCGCGGGTGTTGGCGCGGGCGGTCGTGACCTCGACGCTGACGGCCTTGGTGGTGCCGGGTGCGATGAGGTAGATTTCGGAGTTGAGCGCGAGGGAGACGGGCGGGATCACCGCCACGCGCCGGCGGGCCTGCGCTTCCGGGACGGCGGCGACCAGTTGCACCGGCTCGTCAGCCACAACGAGGGCCTGGCCGTTGATCTTGAAGATATGTTCAAGCGGCACGGCCGGGGGATTTTCGGGTTGGCCGATGAGACTGGGGTCATCGACGCGCGAAATGCCCGCGGCGCCGTCGGCCCGCAACCAGTAGGGCTGGTTGAGCGGGGTCGTCAGCGGCAGAGTCCCGCTCAGTTCGCCGTCCTTGCCCGGGGAAAGCTTCAAGACGGAACTGCGCGTTTCGACGTAGCGCACGTCCACATTCTTTGCCGCCACGGTGAATGCGAACGCCAGTTTGAGCGGTTCACCCGGCACGATCTCGGCCTGGGCGATGCTGGTCGCAACGTGCAGACCAAGGCAGGATTGCAGGATGCCGTCGAGTTGGGCGCGCTTGTCGGTGACGAGCGGGTCGGAAGGCAGCGCGGCGAGCTTGGTGCGGAGAGCCAGCAAAGCCGGCACCGACGCGGTCGGATCATCGGCCTTGAACTGCGCGAGCGCATCCGCCGCCAGCCGGCCGATGTCAGCGCCGTCGGGGTAGCGGTTCCAAGTGAGGTCAACCCCGTCCATCAGGTCGCTGGTGGCTGGCAAGCCATCGAGCAGCATGAAATTCTGCACGTTCGGGCCGCTGCCGACGCGGCTGGTGAAGCCGCCGAGGCCCTGGGTCTTGTGCATGGCGCGGCTGCGGGCGGCGATGGCGCCGAACGCCTCGCCGCTGACCGGATCGGTCCCGGCGATGTCCTGCTGGATGATGGGACCGTTCAGCGGCAGCGGGGCGCCCGCAGTGAAGCGGAAAACATTCCAGAGAATCCGTTTGGGCTGCCAGACGGTCAGGCCCTGGGCGAGTTGCTCGGGGTAGGCGGTGGGATCGCCGGCGAGCTTGTAGGCCTCGAGCGCCAGGATGGCCGAGGCGGTGTGGTGGCCGTGGCCGCCGCTGCCCGGCGGCACGGGGAAGCGGGTGACGATGACATCGGGTCGGAATTGCCGGATGATGCGCACGACGTCGCCCAGCACGGCGGCGCGGTCCCAGAAACGCAGGGTTTCCCCGGGCGTTTTGGAGTAACCGAAGTCGATGGCGCGGGTGAAAAACTGCCGGCCATGGTCGAGGCGACGGGCGGCGAGCAACTCCTGCGTGCGGGCGACGCCAAGTTTCTCGTCGAAGTCGCGGCTGAGCTCGTTCTGACCGCCGTCGCCGCGCGTCAGCGAGAGGTAGCCGGTGCGGTAGCCGCGCCCCAGCGAGAGGTAGGTGATGAGTTCGGTGTTTTCGTCGTCGGGGTGGGCGGCGACATGGAGGACGGTGCCGAGCGTGCCGAAGCTGCGGAGTTCCTGCAGGATGTCGTCGGCGGCCCGGGGTGCGGCCCGGGCGCCGAGCAAAACGGGCACAAGCAGCAGACCTGCGGCGAGGCGCACCAGCCGCGCCGCCGCGAGGGTTGATGCACCAGGCGGCATTACTTCAAGCTGGCGAGGAGGGCGTCGTTCAGGCGGGTGTATTCGTCCTTCAACGCAGCGGGGGCCTTGTCGTCAGACTTCACGAGGTTGAGCGAATGCTGGGCGGCGGCGAGCGCGCCGGCCTTGTCGCCCTTCTTGGCGAGGATCAGGCCGTGGCGATAGTGCATCCAGTAGGCGTTCGGCTGGGCCTCGAGGCCCTTGGCCATCCACGCGGCGGCCTTCGCGAGGTCGAGGTTGTTCTCGTAGTAGAACATGGCGGCGGCGAAAAAGGGCTTCTTCTCCGCGTCCGAAGCCATGACGGCCTCGACCTGCGGGACGAGGGTGGCGACGGTGTCGACCTCGATGCGGACCGGCACCCGGACCTTTTCCCAGAACAGCGCGAGGGTGGCGGACGTGTCGCTCAGTTCGCCGATGTTGATGGCGAAGGTCTCGACCGGATAGGGGAAGGCCTCGGGCTTGGCGGTGAAGCGGGCGGTGTCGTTCTTCTGGTCGTAGGCGTAGGAGCCCCACTGGGCCTTTTCCTTCACGGCCTGCACGATGACGGTCCACTCCGTTTCGCCGGGGATGGTGAACAGCTCGTAGGTGCCGGCGGGCACGGCGGCGCCGTTGAGTTTGGCGGCGGTGCTGAAAGTGATGCGGGTGGCGTTGTTCGCGCCGGTGCGCCAGACTTGGCCGTAGGGCACGAGGCCGCCGAAGACCTTGCGGCCCTTCATGCTGGGGCGGTTGTAGGTGACCTCGATGTCGGTGAGGCCGACGCGCTGCTTGATGACGCCCTGGGGGCTGGGGGCGGGGAAATCAATCTTGGGGGCGGCGGGGGCTTGGGCAAACAGGCCGGTCGCGAGGACCGACCCGGCGATGAATAACAGAGCGGAGCGCAGATGACGTGGGATCATAGGTGGGTAAGAGAAGTCAGAAGGCGCGCAGATTCCAACCAAATCAGGCAAAACCCGGAAACATTGAGGTAAACAACAGGAAGCTCCCGCCTCAGGCGGACAGCCGCTTGAGCTGTTTTTGCATACCGGCAAAAATCTTGTCGCTCACCCGGGCGGGGAAACCGCGGGGCAGCTACTTGCGAAGCTCCGCGCCAAGAGCGCGGGCGGCAGCCAGCGTGCCTTTGAAGATACCTTCGGCGAGGAACGCGGGAAAACTTTTCGGCAGGTGCTTTCCGGCGGCGGCGACGGCCCCGGACGTCTGCTCGACCAGCTCGGTGATCAGAGCATCCACGTTGGGCAAGCCGCACCGGCTGGCGGTTTCGCGCCAATGTCTGAGCCGTATTCCCAACCAGTCATAGTGGCGGTTCTTGCCCGACACGGCCATGGCCATGCGGAGCTTTTGCCTTGGGAGCCTGCCGGCCCCTTTGCCCACGAAGGCATGGGCGGACAACACGTCGTAGCGGGGAGTCAGGTGAAAGGCGCCGCCGGGGCGCAAGAAGAGGCTGAAGTTTTTCGCGTGGCCATCGATCGCGGCCAGCAGCCAGAACACGATCTGCGTGCGGAAAAAATCCCGGCGGTCGGCCTCGGCCTGGTCCGAGCCCAGCAGCAATTCCATGATGCGGCGGACGCCAGGACCGCCGTCATTCTCGTATTTCAGGGCTGAAGGGGTGCCGGTGGCCTGGCAGAAATCCTCCTGGGGCAGGCGCAGCCACCATTTGCCGCCATCGGCCGGTTTGCGGTCGAAGCGCTCGACGACGAGGACCTTGAATTCACCAAAGGTTTCCGGCCGGCAGGGGGCGACCGGGATGCCATAGCCCGCGAGCAATTGCGTGCAGAGCCACTCGTTCTCCACCGAGCTGGAAAGATCGAGCCCGGCCTGCGCGCGGCCGATGGGCAGTTTGAGAATATGGGTGGTGGGCGTGGCACCGCAGGGCACATGCCAGGCGTCTTTGTGCCAGAGCAGCGCCGTTTTCTCCTGCGCTCCCGCAAGTGAAATCCGGAAAATGTCGGGCACGCTGAAATCACCGGGGTGCCCCAGCGTCCCCGCAATCAATTGGCCGACTTCCGGCCGGTCCACTCTGGTCGCCTCGATGCGTTGGACCGGGTCTGGCTCATCACCGTCGCGCACCAACTGCACCGCGCCGATGCAGTCGCGCCCCGCCTCGGCCAGCAGGTCAAAGGCCCCGGCGGTCTCCGTCTTGAAGCGCCGCTGCATCCGGGAGCGGATATCGGCATTGTCGGGCAGGAGGTTGTCGAAATAGGCCGCGGCCTCGGCCCGATAGGGCCGGCCGGAGGGACGCAGCGGCATGGATAGCGACAAAGGCCGCGCCGCCGGGGAGGCGAGCCAGCTTTCCGCGTAGGCAAATTCCTGGGTGCCGGCGGCGGGCAGCCGCCAGTGGCCGACGAGTTCGCCGTTCATCCATACCGACAGGGCGCGGGATTGGGAGCGACGGCCCATGTGTTACCAGCTCGACGCCGGGGGTGTTTTCGCCCGCCGGTCGCGAATCACCAGGTCGAGCTCCAGCGCGGACAGCAGGCGGAAGATGCGGTCGAGGCTGGCCTTGGAGGCATCCGTCTCCAGGGCGGAGACGGCATTCTGGGCCAGACCCACCTTGGTGCCGGCGGCGGCCTGGGTGAGCTTCCGCTGCCGGCGCGTCCCGGCAAGCATGGGGCCCAGCTGGGCAGGAGTTTTGATGAGGTAATCCATAACTGATATAACCGATAAAACGGTAATACCATCTATACAAGATAATATTCAGTTATCGTTTATACCGCTGAGCCGGCCGGTTTGACCCCGGGGTCGGGCACGTTTTCGGGCCGGCTGGCGTTCGCGTAACAACTCCGCCCCCGCGCAATGTCGTGCCGACGTTCGTGAGGTGGCCCTTAGAGCAGTTTAAGTTGAGTTGTAGCCGCTGGAAAAGGTGGAGCGTGCTGACCTCAGCGCGCTTGCCTTGGAAAAACGCCCTGAGGTCAGGGCGTTCCACCCAAAATCTGGC
>LNEH01000116.1 GCA_001464505.1 Verrucomicrobia bacterium Ga0077533 | reverse complement strand
TCGGCAGCGTGCGTTTGAAATCCCCTCTATGAAGAGGGGTGGCGCGGAGCGCCGGGGTGTGTCGGTTCGGCATAGGCGTGTGTGAAATATTCGGGCTAAACCACCGCCAGTTTCCGCATCAGGCTCCCGGCCGCAGGTCACCTCGTTGGTGACCTGCGGCTTGGCCGTGCCCGCGCCGCGGCCAAGAGGCGGGGATAGGCGCCCCCGTTGCGTCCTGCCGTTTCGACAGGCTCAAGGCCCAGAGCTTGCCGAAGGGCTGGCCGCCCGGTGTTTGTCCTGAGAATTCCGTCCTCCGGCGGATTCCCAGGCAAACAATCGCCCCTTGAATATTCACCCGGTCGCGGCAGCGTCATGGGCGATCCACCCCATGAGCTCCGCCCTTGCCAGCGCCGTGGCCGAACCCTCCGCGCGCATCCCGCGCCAGATTTCCTGCATCATCGGCAACGAGGGCTGCGAGCGCTTCAGTTTTTACGGGATGCGCAACATCCTCACGGTGTTCCTCGTCTCCTCGCTGCTCGTCCACCTGCCGGAGGGCGACCGGGCGGGCGCGGCGAAGGATGTCTTTCACACGTTCGTGATCGGCAATCTCTGGGTGCTGGTCGTGAACGCCGGCGTGAAGAACGCCACGGTCACCCGCTTCATCGCGTCCACCGGTTTCGGCGTGACGGCGTTCCAGATGTTTTTCTTCGCGGCGTTTGCCTTCGCGGCGGCGCTCGCCTTCGGGCTTGTGGCCCGGAGCTACCGCACCGTGGATTATTACCGCAAAGCTTAACCCAGCGCCGCCATGTTATTCTTCAAACGCATCCTCAAGGAACCCGAACCGACGGCCAGCACCCCGGCGGTGGAGCGGCGCAGCGCCAAGCGCTATGCCGTCAACCCGGCCTTTGCCCTCAAGGCCGTGCTCAGCTTCATTGCGCGCGACGACACCGGGAGGCCGATGAGCGACACCCGGCAGGGTTGGAATTGGAAAGGCCGCCTCATCGATTGCTCCGAGCAGGGCGTGCGCATCCAAATGGGCCCGGGGCTCAAGATCGAACTCGGCGATCCCTGCGACCTCAAACTCACCGTGGATGATTTCACGCTGACCGTCCCGTGCCACATCACCAACGTCCGCGAGCAGCCCGAAGGCATGGTTTTCGGTTTGAAACACGACATCGAGGATGCCGCGACCGGGAGCGCCTACCGGCAGTTGCTCGAGGTCATCGCGCTCGGTTCCACCCTCAAGCTGCAGGCGCAGGCCAAGAAACCCAAGCCCGACGCCTCCGGCTACCTCGTGGAAGTGTATGCCAGCCCCCGGCCTTCTCGTCTGACCGTCTGGCGGCACCCGGCCGACCAGTCGGTGGCGGCCTTCGAATTCCAGCTCAAGGACAACCTCGTGCGCGGCGCCGCCGGGCACACGGTCGAATTCCTGTCCGACCTGGAAGGCACGGGCTCGCGTCCGGCTTCGACGGAGAAGTGCCTGGAGATCGGCCGCCTGTTCACCTGGGTCGTGCCCAACCTCGCCCCCGCCGTGCCCGACGATGTGCGGGAATTCCTGAAGATCTACGCGTCCTGAGCCGACTGGCGGGATTGACGCTGGGCCAGCCAGATGTTTTGTGGTGACTCCCGCCGATGTCATTCTTCAAGCGCATACTCAAAGAACCCGAGGTGGCCGTGAACTCCACCTCACCCGCGGAGCGGCGCACCATCCCGCGCTTTGCCATCAACCCGCAATTCAAGCTCAAGGCCGTGCTCAGCTTTACCAAGCGCAACGACACGCAGTCGCCGAAGGGCAACACGCGGCCGGGGTGGAACTGGCAGTGCCGCATCCTCGATTGCTCCGAGCAAGGCGTGCGCATCAAGATGGATCCGACGTTAAAGATGCAGGCCCGTGATCTGTGCGACCTCAAGCTCAGCGTCGAGGGATTCGAGCTGACCATCCCCTGCCACATCGCGAACATCCGCGAGGAGGCCGAGGGCCTGATTTTCGGGTTGAAGCACAATATTGAAGCCGAGAAGACTTGGAACGCCTACTGGCAGCTGCTCGAGGTCGTGGCCCTGGGCTCCACCCTCAAGCTGCACCGGCGGACCACCAAGCCCGACGAATCCGGCTACCTCGTGGAGCAATATGTCAACAACCGGCCCGCGCACCTGACCATCTGGCGGCACCCCGCCAACCAGGCGGTGGCGGCCTTTGAATTCCGGCTCAAAGACAACCTCGTGCGGGCGGTCGCGGGGCAAAAAGTTGAATACCTGACCGGGGCGGCGGCCCGGCCGGCCCCGGCGGCCCAAGCCTTGGAAATCCAACGCCTGTTCTCGTGGGTTGTGCTCAACCTGGCCTCCAGTGTGCCCGCCGATGTGCGCGAGTTTTTGAAAACCTACACGTCCTGAACGGAGCCAAGGCTCGCCGCCGGGCGGCAAATCTGCCTTTCTCTCGGCAAGATGCGCGCCATGAAAGCCGGGTTGATTTTGCTCACGTTGCTGACGGGCGGGTTCGCCGTCGAGCCGGTGAAGATTGGCTTCTTCATGTCGCTCACGGGGCGCGACGCCTCGTTTGGCGATGTCTCGCTGCCCGGCGCGCGACTGGCGGTGGAGGAGCTGAACGCCGCGGGCGGTATCCTCGGCCGGCCGGTCGAGCTGGTGGTCGAGGACAACCGCTCGCTGGCGGGCGAGTCGGCCACGGCGGCGAAAAAACTCATTGCCCGCGACCGCGTGGCCGTGCTGATCGGCGAGTGCTCGTCGGCCCGCACGCTCGAGGCCGCGCCGATCGCGCAGGCGGCCGGAATTCCGCTCATCACGCCGGCCGCCACCAGCCCCAAGGTCACGCAGGTCGGCGACGCGATTTTTCGCGTCTGCTTCATTGATCCTTTCCAGGGCAACGTGATCGCGGCCTTCGCGCGCCGCCGGCTCGGGCTCAAGCGGGCGGCGCTGCTCATCGACGCGACGGCGCCTTACTCGGTGGGGCTGGCGGAGTTTTTCGAAAAAACCTTCAAGGCCCTCGGCGGCGAAATCGTGGCCTCGCAGAAATACTCCGGGGCCGACACGGACTTCCGCGCCCAGCTCACGGCGATCCGCGCGGCGAAACCCGACTGCATTTTTTTGCCCGGCTACTACGTGGCGGCCGGTCTGGTGGCCCAGCAGGCGAAGCAGCTCGGGCTCACGGCGACGCTGCTCGGCGGCGACGGCTTCGAGGCGCCGCAACTGCTGGAGATCGGCGGCGCGGCGATGGAGGGTGTGTATTACTCGACTCATTTCGCCACGGAGAACACCGGCGAGGCCTCGCGCGCCTTCGTCGCCGCCTACCGGAAACGAAACGGTTCCGTCCCCAACGGGCTTTCCGCCCTGACCTACGACGCCGTGAAGCTGGCGGCCGACGCTATCACCCGCGCCGGCACGACGGAACCGAAGGCCTTGCGCGCGGCGCTGGCGGCGACGAAGGATTTTCCCGGCGTCACCGGCCGCACCACGATCAACGCGTCGCGCGACGCCGACAAGGAGGCCGCCATCATCACGGTGAAGAACGGGAAGCTGACCTTTGTTGAGACGATCCGGCCCTGAGGAATCCGTTCGTCCCGCTTCTTTCCGGCCTCAAGCTCGCCGGATAACGCGTCGATGAGGCAGGGACATTCTTCCCTCATGGTCTCGGCTCTCCAATTCCACCTCACTGGTTGGTGGTCGTGGCTCATTGGCAGGCGTCGCCCGGCATCTGTGTCGGCGTCCGCTCCGCCACTGGTGCCGCTGCCGCCGGCTGCGGCCGTGCCGCCCGCGTCCGCCGGGGTGTCGGCCGCGGCGCTGCGACTTGAGGCGGATCAAGTCGAACAGACCCAGACCCTGCTCGCCACCGTCGGCCTGACGGCGGCGACGATCACCGCGCCGGTCGAGGCCGATCCGGCCCGGCGGGAGCGCACACTGGCGAAACTGGAAAATCTGCGGCAGATCCCGGCCTTGCAATCGCTGGCGTCGGGCTTTCTCAAGGCGACCGGCCGCGACGAGGCGTCGCTCGACGAGATCGTGGCGGTCGTGCAAAAGGACCCGGCGTTGTGCGTGCGGGTGCTGCGCATGGCCAACTCGGCGTTCGTCAGCCCGGATCAGCGCATCGAGGACATCATGGCGGCCGTGCAGATGCTCGGCGTGCGCCGGGTGCGCACGCTGGCGACGGCGCTGTTCACCATGCGCGACTCCAACTCCGTGGCGGCGGGCTTTGATTGGAAACACCTGTGGATCCACGGGCTCGCGACCGCCGCCGTGGCGGAGGAGCTGGAACAGCGGCTCGGCCTGCCCGCCCAGCCGGGACTCCACCTTGCCGCGCTCATGCACGACGTGGGCAAGATCGTGCTCTCCACCACCGAGCCCGAGGCCTACCGCGCCGTGCTGGTCGAGAGCTGGCAGGGCGGCCCGCGCCTCGCGGCGCTGGAAGAGGCGCGGCTCGGCGTGGGCCACGGCGAGGCCGGCGAAATCTTTGCGCGGCTCAACGGCCTGCCCGGAGAAATCATCGCAGCCATCGCGCACCACGCCCGGCCGGAGCAGGCGGAGGCGCACCACTTGATCGTCGCGCTGGTGAACGTGGCGAATTTCACCTGCAAAACCTACGGTCTCGGCTTCAGCGGCGCGCGGCTCGACGAGACCGACGGGGACTTCGAGACCTTGCCGGCGTGGTCGGTGATCGCACAGCACGGCGGCGGTCAGGTGGACCCCGCGCGGCTGGAGCGGCAGTTACGGGCCTTCGTGACCAAGCTCAAACCCGAGTTGCAAACCCTGACCGAGGCGGCCTGAGCGACGGGATTATTTCAGTCCGGTGACGTAGATGGTGCCGTCGCGGAGTTCGAGCGTGACGGTGGTGGGCTCGCCCTTGCGATGCGCGGCCTTGAGGGGCTTGGGCACGCGGACATAGTTGAGATGATAGGTCGTGCGGCTCCACAACGGACCGTCGAAGGACTTGGCCGTCATGAGACCGCGGCGGCCGTCGGTCTGTTCCTCAGGGCCGACGAACTCGATGCGATAATCGCCGTCGAGGCCGTCGGGCCACGCCGCCGGGCGGTGTTTGAAAGTGCGGCTGGCTGCACCGGATTTTTTCAGTGCCGCCGCCTCGTCGCGGAGCTGAAACGCGAAACGCGTGGCGGAGTCGGACACCAACGTCTCGAAGATCCACGAGCAGCCCGTCAGGAGGAGCGTGGCAGCGAGCAAAGGCAGCAAGACGGCTCGGCTCATGACCGGCAGCATGACGGCGCGGCGGGCGGCGGCAAACCGATTGTGGCTCGACGCGACCCTGGCGGCCGGTTTTATTCGCACCCCATGGACTGGGACGAAATCTACCGGAAGGGCGAGACGACCCGGAAACGGCAGGAGGCGGGAGTGAACATGCCAGCTTGTTCCCGGTTGCGGACACCTGTTCCTGGAAAATGATGAGGCGCCGGGATGGGGCGGCAGAACACCAACCGGGGACGTTGTAACCTGCCTTGCACAGATTACCCGTTGACACTTTCGGTGGCGGAAAACAAAAGAACAACCGGACGGAGCAGCGGCCCCCTTACCCCTGACCAGACCAATGAAACCCTTGGCCAATGCGCGCCGCGCGGCCCTATGAATCGCGACCGATCAATCGCCGTTGTCCTCGCGCTGCTCCTGCTGGCTTCGCTGGCGTGCAACTGGGTGCTATGGCGGAAGTCGCGGGTCGTCGGTCCGGCCGCGATCGCGAAGCCTGAGGGACGGCAGAGCTCCTCTGCCCGCGAGCGCGGGGTCAAGGGGGCTTATGAGTTGGTCGCCAATCCGGAAATGAAGGGCCGGCTGGGGCGCGTCGTGATCGCCTATGCGGAGGAGGTCCCGCTCAATCCCGACGCCAACCGCACCGGGATTTATAAGGAGGGCGAGGACAAGGAGGCTTCCTACGGCTATGGCCGCATCGCCCGCGAACTGGCGCCGGGCACCTACGATCTCGTCATCAACGGGAAAAAAATCTCGGGCATCCCCGTCAAATCCGGTCAGGACACCCGTATACCCTCCGGCGTGCTCCGGCTGCACGGCGCCAACGAGCTCCGCTTTACCATCCACGACGTGGGGGTGGAGAACAATTTCAAGACGGCTTATGGCAACGCCCTGGTCGGCCTGCCGGCGGGTGACTATGAGATCGAGGTCAATGGCTCGCGGGAAAAATTCACGATCGAGCCGGGCAAGGTCACCGATTTCTAAGTTGCGCCGGACCGGCCCGGACCTGACCGGGGTCAGATTTTCTCCGCCTTGGGAGCGGCGCGCTTCACGTTGGCCTCGATGCCCTGGCCATACCGCATCACCCGGTCATACTGGCGCCCCGCCTTGTCGGTGGCCGGGTCCGCCCACTCCAACAACGCCTTGGCGAAGTCGCGTCCGAGCTCGATCTGCAAATCATACCAGAAGGGCAGGAGGGGCGGCAGCATTTCCTCCTCGAGCTGGCGGATGAAGTCCGCCGATTCGGTGCGGAGCCGCTGCAAGGCCGTCAGGGCCGACTTCAGCGCCGCGGCGTCCGGCTCGTTCGGCGGGTAGATCAGGGCTTTCATTTCGGCCCGCTCATCGGCGGGCGTCTTCGCGCTCGCGAAGCGCACCGTCCATTGTTCCGTGCCGGCCAGCCGTCCGTCGGGAGACGGGCGCGGGAGATAACGGGACTGCTTGTTGCCATCCTGCGCTTGTTTCAGCTCTAGGCAGTTCAGCAGCTTGGTAATTTCTTTTTGCACCAGTTCCATCTGGTCGGTGAGTTCCTCCCACTCCTTGTGCAACCGCTCGGCGTCGGCGCGGTGCTCCAGGTAGTCCTGGATCCCGTTTGCCAGCTGGTCGGTCTTTTCATGGAACTTGATGGCGCTTTCCAGAATGGAGACGCCTTTCTTGATGTCACCATGGGCGCCGAGAAAATTCTTCGTCGCCCCCCGGGCGTCGCCCGCCTGGCTGTAGTGGTGGCGGCCTATCGCGGCGGCGGCCTTGAGCATGGCCTTGTCCTTGACGGCGCCGACCGTCTTGCCCTCCACCCAGTTCTTCCCCTCGTCCAGAACCCAGCCGAGGTCACCCTCCAGGGTGTCGGCGGCCTTGTTGTAGTAGCCGAGGCCTTTCTTGACGCCGCTGCCCACTTTCTTGATCGCCCCGCCGGCACCCTCGGAGGCCAGTCCGATCAGGGCCGTGAAAAAGCCGGTGGCGGATCCTTCCCTGCCATAGATCGAATCGCGCGCCTTGTCGCGGGCCAGGTCGGATTTGCGGGCCTGTTGCTTCGTCAGCTGCGCGGCATCGGACAGTCCCTTGTGCCGGCCCTTGAGCCGCGCGAGAAATTCCTCGGGATTGCCGCCCATCTCCGTCATGCACTTGGGACAAAAGCCGATGTGATGCCGGAGGTAGCCGGAACCCTTGTCGCTCAATTTAAAGAAGGACGCACACCGGCAGCATGACGCGTCAGTCTCGGCCTGCACCCGCGTGGGGGTTCCGGAAAACATCAGTGCCGTCATGACCGGGATCAGGAAGACGGTCCTGGTTTTCATGAGGGGTTGGCACCCGGATGTGCGACGTGGCGCCCAGCGGGTTGAGTGGCTTGAGGCTGGCTTCTGTCTGTCCCCCGCGCCACAAAATTCCGCAGTGCGGGCCGGTCAGGCGGCCGCCGGGACTTTCGGTGCCGAGCGCAGCACCAGCCCGGCGACCCCGGTGATCACGAGTCCCGTGAACAGAAACACCCCGGGCAACACCAACGGCCAGGAATCGGCGGCTTCGGCCTGGTAAGGATTTGCGGGATTCACCCGCACGGCCCGCGGATCGCCCGGCCGGATGGCCGCCAGCATGCGCTCCGTCTTGGCGCGGTCGGACGAGGCGTTCCGCAGCGGGTAGGCTGTCTGGTAGGATTTGCCGCCGAACTCATAGGCCACGAAAACGCGGCCGACATACAAGGCGGTCGGGCTGTGCTTTTTAGCCGCCGCCGACCGCGTGAAAATGTCGGTCCGTTCGACGCGGGCGGTGACCACCGGCCATTCCCGCTCGGCCAGGGCCGGGCGCAGCAACGCCACCCCGGCACCGAGGGAGGCAAGGCCGATCACGCCCACGAATCCGGCGACTCCCCGGTATTGGTTGCGCGCCAGCCGGGCGGCCTCCGCGCGGTTCCGGGCGCTGGCCTCCGCGCCCGCCAGCCGGGCGGAGCGCGCCGCCAGCACGCCGACGCCCCAGAAGACCAGGCCGACGCCGAGCAGCAGCAGCGGGGTGCCGAGGGTGTTGAAGTTGAAACCGACCTCGACCCGGGCTTTTTGCGGATCACGCGGATTATAGCGCACCGGCGCCGTGCTCCCGACGGGGAACCGGTCCACCGTCTCGGCGATCCAGCCGTAATCGCCGGAGCGGTAATCGCTGGCCGGCCGCGTCGCGACTTTCCGGCCCGGCAGGTCGAACTCGACCCGGATGTAGGCGGAGTGCTGGCTGCCCTTGGTCACCACCCGGCTCTCGATGACGCGGGCTTCGACCTCGGGCCAGGTGTGAAACACGACGAGCCGGTCCGCACCCAGACCGAGACCGAGGATAAACATCCCGAAGCCCAGCCCGCCGAAGACCAGCCCGGCCCAGCGCGAAGCGCCCCGGTTGCCGGGAGGTCCGGCGGTGTTGACAGGCGGCATGGACAAATGAATGAGCGAAGGCAGGGGTTCACGCAACCCGCATTTGCCAGGAGCTGCGGCGCGACGAAAGCCGCAAAAGCGCGAAGCGGGGGAAAGGCAATGTCACTTAATAGGTGACATATGGGTAGAGGAAGGTGTCCCGTTCCGCGCTTCTGCGCGGTCGGGATTTGTCCGCAGAACTAGCACAAGTTCGTCAGTTGAGGAGGAGGGCGAAAATAGTTTCAGAGGAGAGCGGTTTTTTGTCGGCGGCCGTTTACGAGGGCAGTGAAGTGCGCGGAGCGA
>LNEH01000115.1 GCA_001464505.1 Verrucomicrobia bacterium Ga0077533 | reverse complement strand
CGCTCCGCTTTAGCTGTCTGCTGTTGTTTTGGTATCACCATGCCACCCACGACACAGCCAGGAATCCCGTCTGTCAACCTATTAGGTAACACTCAGTAGGTGGAACGCGCTGACCTCAGCGCGTTGTTTCGGATTCGACCAGGCAAGCGCATTGAGGTCAATGCGCTCCACCGGCGAAACCAGAACACGGTCCTCCGCCTCTGCGCTTGCTTCGCCACCGCGTTCTTGGCACACGTTTGACAGGGACGGAAGGGCCGGCGCCCGACGCATTTGCGTTTCCGGGGCGGGGCGTTATCCTCCCGTCTTAATCACCTTCATGGCCAACCCACTCAAGTGCGACCTCTGTGCGAAACCCGCCACCGTCCACCTCACCCAGATCGTCAATAGCAAGATTCACAAAGTCGATCTGTGCGAGGCCTGTGCGCAGGCCAAAGGCGTGACCGACCCCAGCGGCTTTTCCCTGGCCGACCTGCTGATCAAGGCTTCCCTCAATCCCGAGCCCAGCGGGGATGTCCGGTGCGAGTCGTGCGGCTTCACCTCGCAGGACTTCAAGAAAACGGGCCGCTTCGGCTGCCCGGCCTGCTACCAGCACTTCCGCGGCCTGCTCGAACCCATGCTCGACACGATGCACAAGGGCAGCGAGCACACCGGCAAGATTCCCCAGCGCGCCCTGGCCCGCCGATCCCTCCACGAGCGCCTGACCCAGCTCGAAACCAACCTCGACCAGGCCATCAAGGCCGAGCGTTTCGAGGATGCGGCGCGCTACCGCGATGAAATCAACGAAGTCAAGACGACCAACAGCCCCAAACCGGGCGTGAGCCATGAAAATTAACGAACTCATCGCGTCCCATTCCGAACTGACCGACACCTCCGCCAACAAGGGCGCCGTGGTGCTCATGACGCGCATCCGCCTGGCCCGCAACCTCGCCGCGCAGCCCTTTCCCGGCTGGGCCAAGGAGGCGCAAAAGCGCGAGATCCGGGACCGATGCATGCAGGCCGTCGCCGCGCTGCCGCAGATGAAACGCGGCCTCGCGCTCCCGGTCGAGAACCTCGACGAGCTGCAGAAGCAGATCCTCGTCGAGCGCCATCTCATCAGCCGCGAGCTTTGCCACGCCAAGTCCGGCGCCGGCGTCGTCATCAGCAAGGACCAGTCGTGTGTGGTGATGGTGAACGAGGAGGATCACCTCCGCATCCAGGTGCTGCGCGCCGGCTTCCAGTTCAAGAAGGTCTGGGCCGCCATCAACGCCCTCGACACCGACCTCGAGGAGCACGTCGACTACGCCTTCTCGCCCAAACTCGGCTACCTCTCGGCCTGTCCGACCAACCTCGGCACCGGCATCCGCGCCTCGGCCATGATGCACCTGCCCGGTCTCGTCATCTCCAGCCAGATGGACAAGGTGGTGCGCGCCGTCAACCAGCTCGGCATGGCCGTGCGCGGACTGTTCGGCGAGGGCTCCGACGCCAGCGGCAGCATTTTCCAGATCTCCAACCAGACCACGCTCGGCGAAAGCGAGGAAGGCATCATCAAGCACCTGCACGGCGTCCTCACCACCATTGTGGACCAGGAACTCAACGCCCGCGAGAAACTGCTCGAGACCGACCCGAACAAGCTGTTCGACAAGATCGGCCGCGCCTTCGGCATCCTGCAGAACGGCTGGCTGCTCAACTCCGGCGAGGCCATGAACCTGCTTTCGCTCATCCGGCTCGGCATCGACCTCGGCATCTTCGCCGACACCCAGCGGGCCTTGGTGGACCGGCTCTTCATCGAGTGCCAGCCCGGCCACATCCAGCACGCCGCCCAGGGCGCCTTTGAGCCCACCCAGCGCGACGTCCTCCGCGCCGTGCGGCTGCGCTCGGAATTTGCCAAAGTGACCGCTCCCGACTTCACTAACGCCACCAAGTAGCCGATTTACCCACACCACATGGAACCGATGAACAACTTCACGCCCCGCGCCCAGCAGGTGCTGGCGCTGGCCCGCAAGGAAGCCGACCGCTTCCGCCACAACTATGTCGGCACCGAGCACCTCCTGCTTGGGTTGATCAAGCTGGGGCAGGGCGTGGCCGTGAGCGTGCTCCAGAAGATGGGCCTCGACCTCGAGACGGTGCGCGGTGAGGTGGAGAAACAGGTCGGCATTGGCCAGGAATCAAAGACTCCCGTCGGCAGCATCCCTTACACCCCCCGCGTCAAAAAGGTCCTCGCGCTCGCCGGCAAGGAGGCGAAGGTCCTCAACCACTCCTACGTCGGCACCGAACACATCCTCCTCGGCCTGCTCCGCGAGGGCGAGGGTGTGGCCGCCCGCGTGCTCAAGACCCTCGAGGTCGACATCGAGCGCACCCGCAACGAGATTCTTCGCGAGCTTGATCCCCAGTTCTCCTCCGGCCAGGGCGACGCCCCGTCCGCCAGCGCCGGTGGTGGTGGCGGCGAGGAAGTCGCCCCGCGCAGCGGCGGCGAGGGCGACAAGAAGGAAGTCAAGACGCCCGCCCTGAAGGCCTTTGGCCGCGACCTCACCGAGCTGGCCCGCAAGGGCGAGATGGACCCGGTCATCGGCCGCCAGAAGGAAATCAGCCGCGTCATCCAGATTCTCTGCCGCCGCACCAAGAACAACCCCGTCCTCGTCGGCGAGGCCGGTGTGGGCAAGACCGCCATCGTCGAGGGTCTCGCGCAGGAGATCGCCAAGGGCAACGTGCCAGAGATCCTGGCCGACAAGAAGGTCATCACCCTCGATCTCGCCCTCATGGTCGCCGGCACCAAATACCGCGGCCAGTTCGAGGAGCGCATCAAGGCCGTGATGGACGAGATCAAGCGCTCGAAGAACGTCATCATCTTCATCGACGAGCTGCACACCATCGTCGGCGCCGGCGCGGCCGAGGGCGCGATGGACGCCTCCAACATCTTCAAGCCCGCCCTCTCGCGCGGCGAGTTGCAGTGCATCGGCGCGACCACGCTCAACGAATACCGCAAATACATCGAGAAGGACAGCGCGCTCGACCGCCGCTTCCAGATGGTGAAGGTCGAGGCCCCGTCCGTCGAGGACACCGTCCTCATCCTCAAGGGCATCCGCGGCAAATACGAGGAGCACCACAAGGCCACCTTCACCGACAAGGCCCTCGAGGCCGCCGCCAAGCTCTCCGACCGCTACATCACCGGCCGCTTCCTGCCCGACAAGGCCATCGACGTCATGGACGAGGCCGGTTCGCGCGCCCGCATCACCACCCTCAACCGGCCGCCCGAGATCGAGACGCTGGGCAAGGAGATCGAGGCTGTCTGCACGAAGAAGGAGCAGGCCATCGCCGCGCAGCACTTCGAGGAGGCCGCCAAGTTCCGCGACCAGGAGAAACAGCTCCGCCTCAAGCAGGACGGGCAGATCGAGCTGTGGAAAAAGACCCGCGACGAGCACCGCATCATCGTCGACGAGGAGCAGATGACCGTCGTCGTCGCCGAGTGGACCGGCATCCCGCTCAAACGGCTGGAAAAGAAGGAGAGCGAACGCCTGCTCACCCTCGAGAACGAATTGCAGACGGCCATTGTCGGCCAGAATCCCGCCACCGTCGCCATCGCCCGCGCCCTGCGCCGCTCGCGCGCCGACCTCAAGGATCCGCGCCGCCCGATCGGTTCGTTCATGTTCATGGGCCCGACCGGCGTCGGCAAAACCGAGCTGGCCAAACAGCTTGCCGCCCAGATGTTCGGTTCACAGGACGCGATCATCCAGATCGACATGTCCGAATACATGGAGAAGTTCTCCGTCTCCCGCCTCGTCGGCTCGCCGCCGGGCTATGTCGGCTACGAGGAGGGCGGCCAGCTCACCGAGACCGTCCGCCGCCGCCCCTATTCCGTCGTGCTCTTCGACGAGATCGAGAAGGCGCACCCCGACGTCGTGCAGCTCCTGCTCCAGATCCTGGAGGACGGCCGCCTGACCGACTCGCTCGGCCGCACCGTGGATTTCCGCAACACCATCATCATCATGACGACCAACGTCGGCGCGCAGCTCATCCAGCGCCAGACGACGATGGGCTTCGCCGCCGCCGGCAGCTCCGACTTCCATGACATGGACAAGCTGAAGGAAAAGGTGCTCGAGGAGGCCAAGCGCATCTTCAAGCCCGAGTTCCTCAACCGCATCAACGACCTCGTGGTGTTCCGTCCGCTCAACAAGGAGGACCTGCTCAAGATCGTCGAGATCGAGGCCGCCAAGGTCGTCAAACGCCTCTCTGCTCGCAACATCATCCTCGAATTCTCACCCGAGTCGAAAACCCTGCTCATCGAGAAGGGCTACGACGAGAAATACGGTGCGCGTCCGCTGCGCCGCGCCGTCGAGCACTACCTGGAGGATCCGCTCGCCGAGGCCCTGCTCCGCGGCGAGGTGAAGGAGCACGAACCCATCCTCGTCGTCCGCAACGGCGACAAGCTGGAGTTCAAGACCAAGTCACCCACCGCCGAGAGCGGCGTGTCGTCGTAAGTCGGATTATTACCCACCGGCCTGCCGACCTGAATCAGCCGGCCATGGCGCCCGTTTCCTTGGCCTGAAAGTTAAGGTGAAGCATGACCACTTCTGAATTCTTAGCGGACAGGCCGAATTAACGAACGCCAGCACCATTGCAGTAATTACACATCTCTGTCTTGCCGCTGTTGGGGTCTTTCTTATAGCCCATACCAGAACAGACAAAGCACTTGGAAGGGGGCGAGGACGAAGTTGCGCCACCTACATCCGGAGTTCTGACACCCTGAGAGATACAACCGGTGAGGAATGATCCAAAAATGGCCATTAGCAGGCACAAACCGACGACGTTAAACACCGGCTTGTAATTCTTGAAGATCGCCAGCGAGGAATTGATTTCTAAAGTATTCATAGTGATTCGCTGTGAGTCCGACACCCCAATGCTGGCTTAGGCATAGATTGTTGACGGATGTAGTAATGCCGGCCGGTAAGGCAAATCGAGCCCAAAAATCCAAGCACTTCAAGCCTTGAGGGCCTGTTGCCCAAATCGCCGTGCTGCCCCAGCCAAGGGTATGATCCGGGGACATAGGCCCGCCCGCCAAGTGGCAAGAAAAAGCCAAGCAAAGCGGCAAGCCCAGGCTTCACCTATTACCTTGGCGATTTGGGTTTGTTTGCCTGACCGGGGGCATGGCACACAAGCTACGATTGCATTACCTCAATATCTACCAATGGCGTTCCCAGTTCCACTGAAGTCCCGCTTGCCGGGGCGGAGATGGGTGGCTTTGCTGGGGCTGTGCTGATCCGTCTCGTCATTCTCGGTTTACTCTTGGCGCTGCGACCGGCGAGGGGCAAACGGGGGAGGGGCAAACGGGGTCAGGCCGCTAGATGCTACAATTGAATTGCCTCGTGCGTGTAAGGCCGCAGCAATGAACCCACGCGCGTCGGGCAAACGGGGTCAGGCCGCTAGATGCTACAATTGAATTGCCTCGTGCGTGTAAGGCCGCAGGCTGCCCCGCATGGCGCGCAAGCTGCGGATCCAATA
>LNEH01000114.1 GCA_001464505.1 Verrucomicrobia bacterium Ga0077533 | reverse complement strand
GACCTACAATTTCAGCCGCGTGAGCAGATTCTCCGCGATCTCGCGGAAAACCTGCGCCGGTTTGCTGTCCGGGGTGTTGACGGTGACGGGGTGGCCGGAGTCGCCGCCCGCCCGGATCTCCGGGTGGAGCGGCACCTGGCCCAGCAGCACGGTGCCGAGCAGTTCGGCCGTGGTGGCCCCGCCGCCTTCGCCGAAGAGGGACTGCCGGTTGCCGTTGGCGTCCTCGAACCAGCTCATGTTCTCGGCCACGCCGAAGAGCGGGACATTGACCTTTTGGAACATCAGGCCGCCCTTCCGGGCGACGTTGGTCGCGGCTGTCTGGGGCGTGGTGACGATGATGGCCCCATCAAGAGGGAGGGTCTGAACCAGTGAAAGCTGGGCGTCGCCCGTGCCGGGGGGCAGATCGACCAGCAGCACGTCCAACTCGCCCCATTTCACGTTCTGGACGAATTGCTGGATGGTTTTCATGATCATCGGGCCGCGCCAGACAACCGGCGTGCTGTCATCCACAAGGAAGCCCATGGACATCACTTTGACACCGTAGCGCTCCAGCGGCACCAGTGACTCGCCGTCGATGGCCGGCCGGCCCTGCAAGCCCATCATCAGGGGCACGGACGGGCCGTAGATGTCGCAATCCATCAGGCCGACGCGCCCGGGGCGGCCGCGTTTTTCCAAAATCTGCGCGAGGGCGCAGGCAAGATTGACCGCAAAGGTGGACTTGCCCACGCCGCCCTTGCCCGAGGCGATGGCAACGGAATGTTTCAGTCCGGCGGGGGCGGTGCCGGTGGCTCCGCCGGTGCCGCCGGCGGGCGGGGCCTTGGCGGCGGAGACGGCGAGCTCGATGATCACGTCTTTCACGCCGGGCAGCGCGCGCAGGCATTTCTCGATCTCGGCCTTGAGTGTCAACGGCACCTTCGGGTCCGAGGTCGTGATGGCCACGGCGACCTGGGCGGTGCCGTCGGTGAATGTCGCGGAGCGCACGAGTCCGAAAGAGACGATGTCGCGGCTGAATCCGGGATACTTTACCTGCTTGAGGGCTTCCTTGATGTTATTGGCAGTCACAATGAGAGAAAATGGCTTGGAAAAGAGTGGGCTTTGACCTTGTGAGTAGGCTGCCGGGAGTAAAACAAAAACCGGCCGTGAACTTTCTCCATCAATTCCAGACTCACCCTCATGCTGACCACCTTTCGCCTGTTCCTCGGGTTCGTGCTCGCTGCGCCCCTCTTCGCGCAGCGCGAGATCGGTATCGTTGATGTCAACGCCGACACCCAGACCACCGCGATCACGCTCAGCTCGTCGTCGCCCGAGTTGCAAAACCTCGCGCTCAAGGCCTTCGGCGCTCATGGCCGCTACCGCCCCGTCGCCAGCGGCGGTTCATTCCATCTCACCTTTGCCCCGGCGGGAGCCAACCAGGTCACCGTCAGCATCACGAAAGGCAGCGCCGAGACGCCGGTGCATACCGAGACTGTCACCGGCACCAGCCTGCGCAACGCGCTGCTCCGCGCCGCCGACGTGGCCGTGACCAAAACCAGCGGCCTGCGCGGTTTCTTTGCGGGCAAGCTGGCTTTCGTCGGCGAAACGACCGGCAAGACCGAGATCTACACTTCCGATGTATTCTTTGGCGACGTGCTGCGCTGGACCGCCGACGGCAAGCAGACGATGAGCCCGCGCTGGTCGCCCGACGGCACGAAGATCGTCTTCACGAGCTACCGCACCAGTTTTCCCGACATCTACGTGCTCGAGCTCACCAATCGTCGCATATCGCTGCTGGCGAGCTTCAAGGGCACCAACAGCGGCGGCCGCTACAGCCCCGACGGCTCGCGCGTCGCCATGGTGCTCTCCGGCGAAGGCAACTCCGAGGTTTACGTCGGCAACGCCCAGGGCCGGCAGATCCGCCGGCTGACCAACACGCCCGCCGTCGAGGCTTCACCCGCCTGGTCGCCCGATGGCTCGCGCCTGGTTTACGTGTCCGACAGTGCCGGCGGCCCGCAGCTCTACACGATGCCCGCCACCGGCGGCACCCCGACGCGCCTCGCCACCAATATTTCCGGCTATTGCGCCGAGCCGGACTGGAGCGCCGCGAATCCCAACAAGATCGCCTTCACCGCCAGGATGGGAAGCGGTTACCAGATCGGCGTTTTCGACCTGGCGGCCCGCGCGAGCAAGATCGCCTCCAAGGCCCCCACCGACGCCATCGAGCCGGTCTGGATGGCCGATGGCCGCCACGTCATCTGCACCTTTCGCGCGGCCAACACCCGCAGCCTCTGGCTGCTCGACACCGAGTCCGGCCGGGCCACGCGCCTCAGCCCGACCTCGCTCGGCAACGCCTCCGGCGCCGCCTACCTCTCGCCGTAGGGCCATGAAGCTCCTCTTCATCGGCGACATCGTCGGCAAGCCCGGGCGCGAAATTGTCAGCGCGTTGGTGCCGAAGGTCCGCGCCGAGCGGGGCATTGATTTTGTCATCGCCAACGGCGAGAACGCCGCCGCTGGTGCCGGCATCACCGGCGCCCTGTGCAAATCGATCCTCGAGTCGGGCGTCGACGTCATCACGCTCGGCGACCACGTGTGGGACCAGAGGGGCTTCGAGCAGGAAATCACCACGTTCGATCGCGTCTGCCGCCCGGCCAACCTGCCGCCTGGTTGCCCGGGACACGACCATGTCATCGTCGAGAAAAACGGCTTCCGGCTGCTCGTGTTCACCGTGTTGGGTCGCAGTTTTATGGGTGCCAAGGCTGAGTGCCCGTTCCTTTGCGCCGATGCGTTGCTCATGCGACTGGCCGGAAAGTTCGACGGGGCCTTGGTGGAGATCCACGCCGAGGCAACCTCCGAGAAACAGGCCCTGGGCTGGCATCTCGACGGCCGCGCCACCGCGGTGCTGGGCACGCACACGCATGTCGCCACGGCGGATGCATCGCTGCTGCGCAAGCAAACGGCCTTCCTGTGCGATGTCGGCATGACCGGTCCCCACGAATCGGTGTTGGGCCGGGAAATCGGGCCGGTCGTCGGCCGGTTCCTCGACGGCATGCCGCGCCGTTTTGATGTCGCGATCGGCGACAACCGCCTGTCGGCCGCGCTGGTGGAGTTCGCGAAATCTGGTCGCGCCGAGCGCATCGAGTGGCTTAGCCTGCGGACATGATATCCGGCTCCGATATTGTAGCGGCGGTCTATGACCGCTACAGCCATGCAACTTTCCCAACAAACCGCCGACCTCTATGTGCCCGATGGCCGGCCGCTCATGGCCGCCCTGCGGCGCACGACCCACCTTTGCCTCGCGGCGCACCAGGACGACATTGAGATCATGGCCTACCACGGCATCGCGGCGGGCTACCGCCGGCGCACTTTCACCGGGGTGGTCATCACCGATGGCGGAGGCAGTCCGCGCAGCGGTCGATTCACGGACTGTTCCAACGAACAAATGAAACGTGTCCGCCGCGCCGAGCAACGCCGCGCCGCGCGGCTGGGCCATTATGCGGTCCAGCTCCAGCTGGCGCACCCCAGCGCGGTGGTGAAAGACCCGCGCCGCCCTGAGGTCGTGGCCGACCTCGCCGCCATTCTCCGCGCCACGACGCCCGAGGTCGTCTACCTGCATAATCCCGCCGACAAGCACGACACCCATGTCGCCTGCTTCTGGCGCTGTATCGAGGCGCTGCGTTCGCTGCCCGCCCGGCTCCGCCCCAAGGCCGTCTATGGCTGCGAAGTGTGGCGCAACCTCGACTGGTTGCCCGACGCCGACAAGGTCGTGCTCAATGACTCCGCCAACCCGCGGCTCGCGGCGAAACTCATCGGCGCCTTCGAATCGCAGATCGCCGGCGGCAAGCGCTACGATCTGGCCATCGCCGGACGCCGACTCGCCAACGCCACCTTCCACGCCTCCCACACCACCGACCGCGCCACGGCGCTGACCTGGGCGATGGACCTGACGCCGCTCGTGCAGGACAGCAAATTATCAGTCGAGAAATACACCCTTGCCCATATCGACCGGCTCCGCGCCGATGTCGCCGCGCGGCTGAAGCGTTTCCAGTAGGAGCGGCTTTATGCCGCGACCGGGACAGGAAATCGCGGCGTAAAGCCGCTCCTACAGGTCGATCCAAGCTGGCCCGGTTTTTTCGTGTCTTTCGGATGTTTCGTGGTTTCCATCTTGGGATGGTCAAAAGCACCGGCATCTACCAAGGCGAACTCAACTGCCAGCTGAGGCACGGCCCGTCCGGCCAGCAGATCGAGACCGATGCGCCGAAGGACAACCACGGCCGCGGCCTGGCGTTCTCGCCGACGGATCTTACCACCGCGTCCTTTGCGGCCTGCATGGTCACGACCATGGCAATCGCGGCGCGCACCAGGCTCGGGTTCGACCTTCCCGGCATGAAGTGGGAAGTGACGAAGGAAATGTCCGCCGACGTCCCGCGCCGTATCGTGCGGATGGCGGCGACCGTCTGGCTGCCCATCCCGAAAACCAAGGATCCCGAAGGTATTCTCGAGAAGGCCGCGCTCAACTGCCCGGTCCACCACAGCCTGCATCCGGCGATCGAGCGCCCGGTCACTTTCCACTGGGCGGCGTAGGCGGCGCCTCGACGGCATTCTGGCCGGCGAGCAACTGATAAGTGCCGTTGAAGATCAGCTCGATGCCGTCGGCCATGATGCGCACCTTGATCTTGCCGCCGTTGCCGGTGCCGGGTTGGGCGCGGCCGGTGACGGTGCGCGGCTTGTTTTTATGATTTGAGGCCTCGCCGGTGAAATCGATGGACTGACCCAGCGCCAGTCGGGTCAGGTCGGCGACCGGCAGCTTGATGGTGATCTTGCCCGTCTCGCCCCAGAAGAACCACGGCCGGACCTTGGCCTCGTAGGTGGCCTTGAAACTCTCATCCGACTGCAGAAAGTCCGAGGTCGTGAGGGTTATGCTGCCGACGTAGATCGAGGTCTTCATCCGTGCGACCGTGACGCGCGGCGAGGTGAGGAGGGGAAGGTCGGCGCGCAGGGACGCCACAGCACTCAGCGCCAGAATCAAGCACAGTTTCAATCGCGACATCCGCATTAAGTCACCATGGGAGGGCGTGAGTTGCAGGCAAACTGGAATTACGCGGACAAATCGCGGAAACGCGAAAGAACGGAGGCACGGAAGCCGAGCCTTTGCTCGGTGTTTCCGCTCCTCCGCGTTTCCGCGATCTTTGCTCTCCGCACCTATTTCCGCGTTGCCAAGACCGATGGCGGGCCGTTGCTTGACCGCCTATGGCAATTAAGGCGCAAGCCACCTGGGGGGGACGATTCGCGGCGGGCCCGGCGGAGCTCATGCTGCGGTTTTCCGAGTCGGTCTCCTTTGACCGCCGGCTCGCGCCATTCGATATCGCCGGCAGCAAGGCCCATTCAGCCATGCTCGCCAAGGCCGGGCTGATCACCCGAAAGGAGCGTGACGCCATCCACCGGGGCCTCGATGCCATCGGCCGGGAAATCGCCACTGGCAAATTCAAGTGGCAGACCAAGCTCGAGGATGTCCACATGAACATCGAGCAGGCGCTGACCCGGCGCGTGCCGGCCGCCGCCAAGCTGCACACGGCCCGCAGCCGCAACGACCAGGTCGCGACCGACATGCGGCTCTACTTCAAGGCCGCCTGCGCCGACCTCATCGGCAAAATCTCCGCCGCCCAGCGCGCCATCCTCAAGGTCGCGCTGAAAAATCGCGACGTGCTCATCCCGGGCTACACCCACCTTCAGCGGGCGCAGCCGGTGTTTCTGGCGCACCATCTTTTCGTCTACCTCGAGATGCTGGCGCGCGACGCGGAGCGTTTCGCCGCCGTCGCCGACCACGCCAACTGGTGCCCGCTCGGCTCCGGCGCCCTCGCCGGCACGACCCTGCCCATCGACCGCGAGTTCACGGCGAAAGCGCTCGGCTTTGTTGACGGCGCCGGCCGGCCGCGCGTCACACCGAACAGCATGGATGCGGTGAGCGACCGCGACGTGTTCATTGAGTTTGCCGCGGCCTGCGCGCTGACCGGCGTGCATATCTCCCGCATGGCGGAGGACCTGATTCTCTGGGCCACCCAGGAATTCAATTTCGTGGAATTGCCCGATGCGTTCTGCACCGGTTCCAGCCTGATGCCCCAGAAGAAGAATCCCGACTCGGCGGAGCTGCTGCGCGGCAAGTCGGCGCGGCTGCAGGGCAACCTGCACACGCTGCTCGTGCTCGTGAAGGGTCTGCCGCTCACCTACAACCGCGACCTGCAGGAAGACAAGCCGCCCGTATTCGACAGCCATGACCAGACGACGCTGTGCCTCGAGGTGCTCGCCGCCATTTTCACCGGACTAAAGGTGAACCGCACCAAGTGCGCCGCCGCCGTGGCCGATCCCGCGCTGCTGGCGACCGATCTGGCGGACTATCTCGTGCGCAAGGGCGTGCCGTTCCGTGCGGCCCATCATGCCGTCGGTGCGGTCGTGAAGCTCGCGGAACAAAAACGGGTGGCGCTCGACCGGTTGACCTATGCCGACATAAAATCGGTTCACCCCGCGTTTGGCCGCGATTGGGCGTCTTCATTCGATTTGGCCAAGGCCATGGCCCGCCGCACCGGCACCGGCATGCCCGGCCCGGCGCAGCTGGCGCGGCAGTTCAAACGCTGGCAGAAGCTGCTCGGGTAGGAATAGGAAATCGCGCCCCATGCCGACCATCCGCATCCTTTCGGATC
This sequence comes from Verrucomicrobia bacterium Ga0077533, assembly GCA_001464505.1. Classification (GTDB taxonomy): domain Bacteria; phylum Verrucomicrobiota; class Verrucomicrobiia; order Opitutales; family Opitutaceae; genus Lacunisphaera. Next base: position 31,851 of record LNEH01000114.1, on the reverse strand, counting down.
GCGTGGCGAACCAGATCGCCGCCGGCGAGGTCATCGAGCGGCCGGCGGCGGTCGTGAAGGAACTGGTCGAGAACAGCCTCGACGCCGGGGCCACGCGCATCGAGGTGGAGTTCCGCCACGCCGGGCGCAGCCATATCCGCGTGGAGGACAACGGCAGCGGCATGACCAAGGACGACGCGCTGCTCTCGCTCGAACGGCATGCGACCAGCAAGCTGGTCGAGACCGCCGACCTGGACCGTTTGGGCACCTTTGGTTTTCGAGGCGAGGCGATGCCGTCCATCGCCAGCGTGTCGCACTTCGAGCTGCAGACCCGGCCCGCGACCGGCCCCGGCACCGAGATCGTCATCAACGGCGGCAAACTGGTCCACGTGCGCGAGTGCGGCCTGGCGCCGGGCACGCGCACGACGGTTGCGCATCTGTTCAATTCGGTGCCGGCGCGCCGGAAATTCCTCAAGAGTGACGCGACCGAGTCGGCGCACATCATCCAGACGGTGCGGCTCTACGCCCTGGCCTGCCCGGCGACGGCTTTCACCCTCGTGGAGGACGGCCGGGTGCTGTTCCAATCACCCGTCTGCTCGACCCTGGCTGAACGGGTCGCGGAGATATTCGGCCGTCAATTGGCGTCCGATCTGCTGCCGGTCGAGATGAACGAGCCGGGGCTGAAACTGAGCGGACTGATCGGCCAGCCCGGCGTCAGCCGCGCGACGCGGCACGAGATGCTGATGTTCGTCAACCGCCGGCCGGTGGACAGCCGCACCCTGAATTACGCGATACTCGAGTCGTATGCGACCTCGCTGGGCAAGGGCCGCTATCCGGTAGCCGTGCTGTTCCTTGACCTCGATCCCGCGGCGGTGGACGTAAACGTGCATCCCGCGAAGCGTGAGGTGCGCTTCCGCAGCGAGGGAGCCGTGCGCGGGTTCGTCATCCGGGCGGTTTTGCAGGCGCTGCGGGAGTGGGGCGCGCCCTCCTCCGCCAAGGCTACGGAGGGCAGGCCGGCGCCAATGCCAGAGGAGTCCATGCCCGGAGATCCAGCCGGATCAGTCCCGCCGCCGCCCGGCGTTATGGCCCAGCCCTTCCGGCCCTTTGCGCCAATGCCGCCGGTTTGGTCGCCCTCCATCCAGTCGCCGCCGGTCGCAGTCCCGTCTTCCACTCTGCGCTCCGCACTCCGCACTCCGCACTCCGCGGACGCTTCGCGTCTGCTGGGCTGGCGTTTCCTGGGCACGGCGCACGGCGACTACGCGCTGTTCGAAGCTCCCGGAGGGGTGGTGGTGCTCGACCGCCGCGCGGCCCACGAGCGGGTGTGGTTTGAGCGGTTGCAGGATCAATTCACGCGGGGCGAGGTGGCCAGCCAGCGGCTGTTGTTTGCGCTGCCCGTCGAATTGGATGCCATCGCGAGCGCCCTTTTGCTCGACCGGTTGAAATATCTGCACGCCCATGGCTTGGAGGTGGCCGAGTTCGGCCGGAATTTTTTCCGGATCGAGGGCGTCCCGGTCTGGCTGGATCCCGCCGATGCGGAAATTTTCCTGCGCGATGTCATCGGGCTGATGCGCGAGGGCCGGCTGGATGAGAAAAAGGCCGGCCTGGCCAACGAGGAACTGGCCCGGCTGGCGGCGCAAAAGGCCGTGCGGCTGCCGTCGGCCGTCAGCGAGACCGAGGCGCTGGCGCTGGTCGCGCAACTTTTCTCCTGCCGCCAGCCGCACACCAGCCCCGCGGGCCGACCGACGCATTTTGAGCTGAGCAAGGGGGAGCTGGGCCGGCGGTTTGAGCGGTGAGGCGCGGGCGACGGATCCGTTTCCAGGAATGTAGGTCGGGCTTTATGCCCGACATCCAACGACGGCCCAGCTTTGTCGGGGATAAACCCCGACCTGCAATTCTTCACGCCATCGTGATCTGCACGCCCTAATCCCGCCTTGCCTGCCGGGTGGGCAGGGTCTGTGATTCAATTCCCTTCTTCTCATGCCCTCGAAAGCCAAAGCCGCCAAACCTGCCAAGCGCCCGGGCCGGTCGCACCCCGATTCGGCCGAAACAATTTTCCGCTCGCTGATCCAGCGCCACCTGGTCTCGACCTTGGCCCGCCATGCGGGCTCGGCCACGCCGCGCGACTGGTGGGTGGCGACGGCCCTCGCGGTGCGCGACACCATCCACGAGCGGATGATCGCCACGCAAGGGGCCCATAACGCCGCCAACGTCCGCCGCCTCTACTATTTCTCGCTCGAATACCTCATGGGGCGGATGTTCGGCAACAACCTGCTCGCCACCGGCCTGCTTGAGACCGCCGAGGCGGCGCTCAAGTCGCTCGGCCAGGATTTTGACCAGATCCGCGAAACCGAGGCGGACATGGGCCTGGGCAACGGCGGCCTTGGGCGGCTCGCCGCGTGCTTCCTCGACTCGCTCGCCACGCTCGATTACCCGGCGCTCGGCTACGGCATCTATTACGAATACGGCCTCTTCAAGCAGGCGTTTGAGCACGGCCAGCAGGTCGAGCATCCCGACAACTGGATCATCTTCGGCAGCCCGTGGGAGGTCATGCGCCCCGAGTTCATCCAGCAAGTCCACCTGTTCGGCCGGGTGGAGAACGTGTTCGACGACCGCGGCAACTACCGCCCGCGCTGGGTCGACACCAAGACCGTCCTCGGCGTGCCGCACGACATCCCCATCGCGGGCTTCGGCACCGGAACCGTCAACCTGCTCCGGCTCTGGGCCTCGAAGTCCACGGAGGATTTCGACCTTGAGGCCTTCAACCGCGGCGGCTACGTCGAGGCGGTCCGGGAAAAGGCCATCGGCGAGACGGTCTCCAAGGTGCTTTATCCGAACGACAAGACCGAGAACGGCAAGGAGCTGCGCCTGATGCAGCAGTATTTCTTCGTGGCGTGCTCGCTGCGCGACATCATCCGCCGCCACCTGCGCCACCCGGCGAACTCCTGGGGCAATTTTGCCGACAAGGTCGCGGTGCAGCTCAATGACACGCACCCGGCCATCGCCATCGTCGAGCTGCTGCGCATCCTGCTCGACGAGGAAAACATGGAGTGGAACGCCGCCTGGACGATCACCAGCCGGACCTTCGCCTACACCAACCACACGCTCCTGCCCGAGGCGCTCGAAAAGTGGAGCGTCGGCTTGTTTGAGCGCCTGCTGCCGCGCCATCTCCAGCTCATCTACGACATCAACGCGCAACTGCTCCAGGCCGTGGAAAAGAACTGGCCGGGCGACATGGTGAAGAAGCGCATCTGCTCGCTGATCGAGGAAAACGGCCACAAGCAGGTGCGCATGGCCCATCTCTCCGTCGCCGGTTCGCATGCGGTCAACGGCGTCGCCGCCCTGCACACGGAGCTGCTCAGAAAGAACCTCTTTCCCGAATTTGACGCGCTTTTCCCCGGCAAATTCCAGAACAAGACCAACGGCATCACCCCGCGCCGCTGGCTGCTGAAGAGCAACCCGCGCCTCTCCGCGCTCCTCACGCAGAAATTGGGCGGCGAGGCCTGGGTGCGCGACCTCGACCTGCTGCGCGGACTGGAGAAATTCGCCGGCCACGCCGCCTTCCAAAACGAATTCATGGCCATCAAGCGCGCCAACAAGGTGGACCTGGCGGCGGTCATCAAGGCCGAATGCGGCCTCGAGGTCTCGCCTGACGCCCTGTTCGATGTGCAGGTCAAGCGCCTGCACGAATACAAGCGCCAGCACCTGAACCTGCTGCACATCCTCGCGCTCTACCGCCGCCTCCTGCAGCACCCGGAGCTCGACATGGTGCCGCGCGTCTTCGTCTTCGGCGCCAAAGCCGCGCCGGGCTACGACCTCGCGAAGAACATCGTCCGCGCCATCAATGTCGTCGGCGCCCGCATCAACTCCGACGCCCGGATCAACGGGAAGCTCAAGGTCGCCTTCCTGCCGAACTACCGCGTGTCGCTGGCCGAGAAGATCATCCCGGCGGCCGACCTCTCCGAGCAGATTTCCACCGCCGGCAAGGAGGCCTCGGGCACCGGCAACATGAAGCTCTCCCTCAACGGCGCGCTGACCATCGGCACGCTCGACGGTGCCAACGTCGAGATCCGGGAGGAGGTGGGCGAGGAAAACATCTTCATCTTCGGGCTCAACGTGGACGAGGTCGCCGCGCGGTGGGCGAAAGGCTACAAACCGTGGGACTGCTACCGGGCCGATGAGGAACTGCGCGCGGTGCTCGATTGGCTCGGCAGTGACTTTTTCACGCCCGGCGAACACGGCGCGTTTTCGCTGGTGCATGACAGCCTGCTGTCGGGCGGCGATCCGTTCATGGTGCTGGCCGATTTCCGCAGCTACTCCGACGCGCACGCCCGCGTGGATGCGGCCTACCGCGACCGCGCGAAATGGGCGAAGATGGCCATCCTCAACACCGTCCGCCTCGGCAAGTTCTCCAGTGACCGCACCATCCGGGAATACGCCCGGGACATCTGGCAACTCAAGCCGCTGAAGGTAGCACCCGCCGGCTAGCTTTGGTGCCGGCGCGGCAATTCATGGCGAAACGGCAGGGCGGTTGTTGGCATTGGCCACCCCAAGTTGCCAAACCAGACCACCTGCCGAGTCTATTAAGCCGATGCCGCTGACCCTGCACCCATCCCGTTTATTTCTCTGGACCGGCGGGCTTTTGCTTGTCGCCTTGGTCGTGCTGCTGGGCACCCGCCAGGCCTTGGCCGGCCTGGTGGTAAACCTGGTCTTGAAATCATCCGGAGCTTCACAGGTGAGCTTCCATGTCGTGCAAGCCACACCCTGGCATGTGGTGGTTGAGGGGGTGAGTTTTAAAGTGCGGACCCAGGCTTTCGCGGCCCGGCGCGTGACCATCACCCGCCGCCACTGGTGGACGCCTTCGCTCGGCGCCGTGCGGGTCGAGCAGGCCCGCGTGCCCGTGACCATCGACGGGTCTGACACCAATGCGATAAACTGGACCACCTACCAAAACAGCCGGGCGAAGGTGCAGCCGTGGCGGATGCCCCTGGACGAACTGGCGGTGGACGGAGAACTGGTCGTGCAAGCCGCGGCACTGCCCGCGCGGGTATTGACCGGAAAGATCGCGGCGCGCCTGTCGCCGCAAAAAACCTGGGAGCTCCGGGCGCAGGCGGGCGGACCCGGCCTGGCGGTGCAGGCGGAGGGCAGCTACGATCTGGCGAGGGACGACCTGACTTTCAAGTTGCCGGACATGGCGCTCGATTTGAAAATCTGGCAGGATTTCGTGCAGCGGCTCATCCTGCTGCCCGGTGGCCCCTGGGAGTTGGAGGGACAGCTCACCGGCCGCGCGGAGGGGCGGAGGTTGGGCAAGCAATCTACCGCCACGGGAGTGGTGGGGTGGCGCGAGGGCAGGGCGGCCAGCCGGCAGCGCGCCATCCTGGGCGAGGGCATCGAGGCCGATCTGGAGTTCAGTGATCTCGCGCAGATCAGCACCAAGCCCGGCAGCCTGCGCATCCGGGAGATGCGGACGGGCCGGCTGGTTCTGCGTGGGCTTGAGGCCGAACTGGCCTTGCACGGTGCCAACAAGATCGCCGTGAGCCACGCCTCGTTCCAGACCCTCGGCGGCACGGTCGCATTGGAATCCTTTGATTATTTCCCCGGGCGGCGCGAACTGGAAGCGGTGGTGCTGGTTGACGGGGCCAGCCTCGCGGAGGTCATGGCGCTTACGCGGGACCTGCCGGTGGTGGCCGCCGGCCGGCTGAGCGGACGTTTCCCCATCCGGATCGACGGCAGCGGGCTGAGGCTCGGCCCCGGCTCGCTGGAGCTCATGCCCGGTGTCCCGGCCCGGCTTCAGTTCACGACCGGCGACCGGCGCAAACTGCGGCTCACCGAGCTGCACCTCGCGATCCGGCCACCCGGCGCCCCGCCGGGCCACTCCGCTCAATTGCATCTCGCCGGAGAGCCGCTGGATCCCGGCGTCAATGCGCCGGTCATCTTCGATCTCAATATCGCGGGCCCGCTGGAAAAATACCTCAGCCTCGGCCTCGAATCGCCGCCCAAGTAACGGGTTTATTGAGATTCGCGTATCAGACTGACGCCGACCTTGTCTTCGGCAGGGCGCCGCCGCGAGAGTAATAGCGCGTTCCCGGCGCACCGGGCCGGTGCGCCCTGCCTGTCAGCCTGAAAGGCGAGCCTCAATAATACCATTTATCAGGCGATAGTGGACTATGCGGCCCGGCTGTTTTGCAGCCGGCTTGAGCCCTGGCGGGTGCGCGGGCGCGGTCGGGAGTCCCGCCCGGTCAGGCCGGCACCAGGATGCCGGCGATGGCCGCGGCCATGAAACAGGCCAGACTGCCGCCGAGGAGCGCCTTGACCCCGAGCTTGGCGAGATTCTCGCGTTGCGCGGGCGCGATGGCACCGATGCCGCCGATCTGGATGCCGATCGAGACGATGTTGGCGAAGCCGCAGAGGGCATAGGTCATGATCATCAGGTTACGCGGATCGGTGTAGATGCCGGCATCCTTGAGCTTTGCGAGGTCGATGAAGGCGACGAATTCGTTGAGCACGGTGCGGGTGCCGAGGAGCGCGCCCGACTGGAGCAGCGCATCGTTGCTGATGCCCATGAGCCAGGCGATCGGGGCGAACAGCATGCCGAGCAGGAATTCCAGGGAGAACACCTTGAAGGCGCCGCCGGTGAGGCTGGCGACCCAGGCGTTGAGGCCGAGCGGATCGCCGATCCAGTGGGAGAGCACATGGTTCACGAGGGCCACCAGGGCGGTGAAGACGATGAGCATGCCGCCGACGTTGACGGCGAGCCTGATGCCGTCGGTGGTGCCGAGGCAGATGGCGTCGAGCAGGTTGGTGCCGATCTTCTCCTTGTTGATCGCGAGTTCGGTGGTGACCGCCTCGGTCTGGGGCACGAGGATCTTGGCGATGATGAGCGCGGCGGGGGCGGAGATGACCGACTTGGTGATCAGGTGGGTGGCGAAGATGACCTGCTGCGCCGGGTCGTTGCCGCCGAGGAAACTGATGTAGGCGATCAGCACGGCGCCGGCCACCGTGGCCATGCCGCCGATCATGACGCACAGGATCTCGGAGCGCGTCATGCTGTTCAGGTAGGGCTTGATCAGCAGCGGAGCCTCGGTCTGGCCGAGGAAGATGTTGGCCGAGGCGCTCATCGTCTCGGGGCCGGAAAGACGCATGGTCTTGGTCATGACCCAGGCGAAAGCCCAGACGATTTTCTGGAGGATGCCAAGATAGTAGAGGGCGGAAGTGAAGGCGGAGAAAAAGATGATGGACGGCAGGATGCTCAGACCGAAAACGACGCCATGCTTCTCCTGGTTCACCAACGAGCCGAACACGAATTTCACCCCTTCACCGGTGAAGCCGAGCAGCATGATGAAGAAGTTGCCCACGGCTTCGACGGCGAAACGCACCGGCGGCGCATAAAGAACGAGGCCGGCGAAGACGAACTGCAGGGACAGGCCGATGCCGACCGTGCGCCAGTTGATGGCGCGGCGGTTTTCACTGAAGAGGACGGCCAGACCGAGAAAGGAGGCCAGTCCGAGCAGGCCGCGGAGGACGTTGGTGAGGTGTTCCATGAGGGGTGACCGGCAAACCACTATGAATCCCGGCGCGGAGTGCGAGATTCTTTTGCCGATGTAACTTCCCGACGGCCTCGTCGTCTCACCAACGGGCACCTGTCATGAACTTGATTGATCTTATCCTGCTGGTTGGCGGCTTGCTGGCCGTCGGCGCGGTCAGTGCCGTCTGCGGAGTGGGTCTGGTGGTGTGGCTGGCCGGTGGCAAAACCGTGCCGCCCAAATAGCCCGAATACTCCATACCCAGAGGTATGAAATGTTCGCCCTGTCGGGCCGACTGTGTCGGGGCTAACCGCGACAAGGTCGCTCGGCCCGGAGGGCAGACGGATATTTTCATGAAAATGATCGTCATGAATGTGAAATATCCGGGATAGGCGGCCTTTTGGTAGTGGGTCAGTTTGCTGTAGGTCGGGCTTTATGCCCGACAGTCAACCGCCACATGTCGGGGATAAACCCCGACCTACAAAAGCCTCGGCACCCGAGATAGAATCAAACTGACCCACGACCGGCCTTTTGCAGGCTTGGCGCGGGCCGGACTCCGGCTAGCGTGCCGAGGCATGAATCTTGAGCAGCGGCTGGCCCGGCATTTCACCAAAAAACCGGACACGGCGCGCGCGGCCTTTGTCGCGCCCAACGCCACGGTGCTCGGCCATGTGACCCTCGGAGTAAAGAGCAGTGTTTGGTATGGCTGCGTGCTGCGCGGCGACATTAATTCGATCGAGATCGGGGAAGGCACCAACATCCAGGATCTGACAATGGTGCATCTGGCCGATGACCATGGGGTGAAGATCGGCCGCTATTGCACCATTGGCCACAGCGCCATCATCCACGCCTGCGACATTGGCGACGAGTGCCTGATCGGCATGGGCGCGACCATCCTCGACGGCGCGAAGATCGGCGACCATTGCATCGTCGGGGCAAACTCGCTCGTCACGCAGCGCTTTGTCGCGCCGCCCGGTTCGATGATTCTTGGTGCACCGGCCCAGGTGGTGCGCCCGCTGACGGGGCAGGAGTTGCTCGGCCTGCGCGGTTGGGCCGAGAAATACATCAAGGTGGCCCAGGCGCACGCGGCGCGCGCCTCGCCGGAAAATAACCTGTAAGTTACCCCCGGGTGGTGGCGACTAACCAAGTTGCATGGGCTCCGCACCCGACACGGCCACCGTATTCTCCGCCTGGATGGCCGAGCATGGCGGCATTGTGGCCAAGGTGGCCGGAGCTTATGCCCGGGAGGAACGCGAGCGGACCGATCTGGCCAAGGAATTGATGTTTCAGGTCTGGCTTTCGGTCCCCCGTTTTTCCGGGACGGCCAAAGCGGCCACTTGGATCTACCGCGTCTGTCTCAACACGGCGCTGACTTGGCGGCGCAATGCCGGGAGACGGGAGCAGCGTCATGATGCCGGGATCGCCGTCGAGGGACTTCCTGCCGCTTCACCTGGCCCAGCACTGGCCGCGGAGCGCAATGACCTGCTGGACCGGCTGTATGGGGTCATGCATCTTCTGCCGGAGGGCGACCGCTCGCTGCTGCTGCTCCAGCTCGACGGTCTTTCGTATCGGGACATCGCCGAAGTGACCGGACTGACTGAAAACCACGTCGGGGTGGCGCTGACCCGCGCCCGGCAGCGCCTCGCCGCACAACTGAAAGGAGTGCTCAATGAACTGGAATGAACTTCAGCTATTCTGGCAGACCCAGCGACCGGTGGTCACAACCCAGGCTTGGGATCCGGCTGATTTTGAGCTGCAACGCGCCCGTCTTGCCCGCACTCTTGCCCGACGTGATTGGCTGGAAGCGGGGGTGGGCATCGCGGTCGCGGTGTTCTTCGCCGTGGCGCTGGCTCCCCTGGGGCTCGCCGCTTGGCCGGGTTGGATTTCCGTGGTTCTTATTCTGGGGGTGAGCGCGTTTTTCGTCCGCGAGCGCCGCCGCACACGCCGCATGACCCCGCCCCCGGAGGCGCCGCTGATCATCAGGTTGGAGGCGGATATTGCCGAGCTGCGTCACCAATGCCGCCTGCTGAACACCGTGGCGCTCTGGTATGTGCTGCCCCTCCTGCTGGCCGTCGTCCTGCTCTTCTGGGGTGTGAGATCGGCCATGCCCGCGCCGGTGCCCCTGTTTGGGTCGTGGCGCCTGCTCTTGTTCAGCCTCGGCACGCTTGGATTTGCCGCCTTCATCATCTGGGTCAACCGTGAGGCGGTGCGAACCTCGCTTGAGCCGAAGTTGCGCGAGCTGAACTCGATCAGAATTTCACTGAAAATCGAACTATGACCCACTACCCACCGTCGTCTGGCAATTCTCGACCAACCCCCCCACGCCCATGAAAAGAATGATCCTTGCCCTCAGCGGCTTGCTTCAGGCCATCGCTCCGCACCTTACGCACGCTGCCGCCAAGCCGGGGCTCGCAGCCGGGTTGGCGAAAATATTCGCGGAGGATCCCGGCGGTGCAGTCGTAGCGCGGAAGGATGCGGCCGGCACGGTCAGCTTTGTCCCGATCGGCCGGCTGGGCGCGGCGGATCCCAGCCAGATGTCGGCTGACACCATGTTTGAGATCGGATCCATCACGAAGGTCTTTACCGGTTTGCTCCTGGCGCAGGCCGTGGTCGAAGGCCGCGTGACGCTCGACGATCGCATCGCGCAACACTTGCCGGCCGATCTCCCCTTGTCGCCGGATGTGGCGGCCATCACTCTGGGCCAACTCGCCACGCACACCTCGGGCCTGCCCAGGGTGCCGGATAACCTCCCGACCGCCGACCCCGGAGATCCCTACGCGAACTACGACGAGGCGGCGCTGCACGCATCCCTCAGCCGGCTCAAGCTCGCGCAGCCGGCACCGCGTCCTTCTGACTATTCCAACCTCGGCGCCGCCCTGCTCGGGCACCTGCTCAGCCGGGTCTATGGGCGTGGTTACGCGGATTTGCTGGAGGAGAAAATCACGCGTCCGCTGGGACTGCGCGACACGGTGATCGTGCTTGATGCGGGGCAAAAGCAGCGTCTGGCCGCGCCGTATTCCGGCCAGGTTCGCGTCTCCCACTGGACGTTCGACGTCTTCGCCGGGGCGGGCGCCATTCGCTCCAGCGCGGCCGACTTGGTGCGGTTCGTGGAGCGGCTTACCGCGGCCGACAGTCCGCTCAAGGCCGCGTGGCAACTGGCCCGGCAGCCGCGCGCGGACTTCCCGGCCTATGGCGGCAAGATCGGCCTGGGGGTCATAATGTCCGAGCGGAATGGCGAGCTGTTCTACGGACATGACGGAGGCACCGGCGGCTATCGAAGCTACCTGGAATTCTCCGCTTCCACTGGCGCAATTCTCGCGGTCCTGATGAACAACGACAATCACGAGGGCGTGGACGTCGCCATGAAAATCCGCGAATGGGAGCAGCCCGCTGCCAGCAAATCGCGGACCGGCCCGACGGAGCAGGCAATCGCACCTGAGAAACTGGCGGAGTATGCCGGTGTGTTTGCGATCGACGACAAAGCGAGCTTTACCGCCATGATTGATCAGCAGGGCCGACTCGCCATCCGGCTGACCGGGCAGCCCTTTTTCCCGGCGTTTCATATGGGGAACGACCGTTTCTTTCTGAAGGTCGTCGCCGCCGAGTATCAATTCACCCGGGGCCGGGAAGGAAGAATCGAGTCACTCACCCTGCATCAGAACGGCCACAAGGTTCCGGCCAAGCGAACGACCAAACCGATTCCCACCGTGCTCGCCCTTAACGCCGCCCAGCTCGCCGCCTACGCCGGCTTGTATGAGCTGACCCCGGACATCCTCTTCGAGGTTACGGTGCGAGGAGGGCAGCTCATGGTCAAGCTGACCGGCCAGCCAGCCTATCCGGTGTTTTGCGAGCGCGAGGATCGATTCGCCTATGACGTGGTCGAGGCGGCATTGACCTTTCAGCGTGATGCCAACGGCAAAGTGGTGGCGTTGGTGCTCCATCAGGGAGGGCTTGACCAACGGGCGACGCGGAAGTGATCGACTTCAACCGCGCGCCAGCACGCTGAAGGTATACCGGTAGTTCGCGTCGCTGCTTTCTTTGCGCCACGTCTCGCGCCAGGGCAGGTGCCGCCACTCGGGGAAGAACGTGTCACCCGGCACGTCGGCGTGGACGAGCGTGAGGAGGAGCCGGTCGCACAACGGCAGCGTCTCTTCGTAGATGCGCTGGCCGCCGCAAATCATGATCTCGCCCGGCAGGGTCTGGGCGAGGGCGAGGGCTGCTGGGACATTCGCGGCGGTCAGCGGAGTGACCGCCCTACCGGTAGGGCGCGGACTCCGTTCCGCGCCGCTCAGGATGCGCTCCGGCTGCGACGTGATGACGACCGGCTGGCGACCGTCGGCGAGCACTCTGGGCCACGTCTCAAAGCAGATGCGGCCGAGCACCACGGTTTGCCCGGCGGTTTTGGCATGGAACCACGCCTTGTCCTCCGGAAGGTGGAAGGGAAGCTGGCGCGCGCGGCCGATGACGCGGTTCTCGGCACAGGCGACGATGAGGGTCAGTGGCTTGGGCATTGCGGGATTGCGTCGGATCGGGGAAGTTCAAGGCTCGGTCGCATGCGTAGCAAACTTCGTTTTTTCCCGGCGGCCTGGGTGTTCCTGGCCGTCTTTGTTGTGTCCGCCCGCGCCGACAACTTTGCCGCGCGCTATCAGGCCGTGGTCGAGACCAAAGGGACAGCCACCGAGGCGGCGCGGCTGCACGAGCTGTTCAAGGTGGATTGGGCCTACACGATCGACGTCGCGCCCGAGTTTGCCACCTACCTTGGGGTGCCCGGCTACGACAGGAAATGGACCGACCTGTCTCCCGCCGCCATCGCGGAGCGCCGGGCACTGACCGGCCGGCCGCTGCAGGTGCTGGCCTCCATCGACCGCTCGCAGTTGCCGCCCCTGGACCAGATCAACTTCGACCTCTTCAAACGCCAGGCAGAGGAGGCGCTGGAAGGCGTGCGTTTCCCGACGGAATACTACCAGCTCACCCAGCTCAACGGCATCCAGCAGGACGCGGCCCAGCTCTTCAGCATGATGCCCAGTCAGACCGCGGCGCAGTTGGAGAACCATCTTGCGCGGTTGGAGGCGCTGCCGGTCGTCGTGGATCAGGTGATCGCCCTGCTGCAGGAAGGGTTGAAGCGCGGCGTCACTCCGCCGCAGATCACACTCCGCGATGTGGCGCAGCAGGTGCGCAACCAAATCCCCGAGGACGCGTTCAAAAGCCCGCTGTTGCAGGGATTCAATGACCTGCCGGCGACGGTCGCCGGCGAGCCAAGCACGCAGCTGCGCGCCGCGGCGGCCAAGGTTTACACCGCGACGGTGCGGCCGGCCTTCCAGCGGCTGGAGCAATTTCTCACGACGCAATACCTGCCCGGCGCGCGCCGTCCCATCGCGGCCACGGCGCTGCCGGACGGCGCGGCGTTCTATGCCTGGCGGATCAAGACGCAGACTTCCACCGACCTGACGGCGCGGCAGATCCACGAGATCGGGCTCGCCGAGGTGAAACGCATTCGCGCCGAGATGGAGATGATCAAGGCCAAGACCGGATTCAAGGGCCCGCTGCCGGAGTTCTTCACCTATCTGCAGACGGACCCGAAATTCTTCTTCACCGACAAGGAGGACCTGATGCGCGCCTACCGCGACATCGCGAAACGCGCCGACCCGCAGCTGATGAAGCTGTTCAAGACGCTGCCGCGAACGCCCTACGGCGTGATCCCGGTGCCGGCCTACGCGGAGAAATCACAGACGACGGCCTACTACAATCCCGGCGCGGCCGACACCGGCCGGCCGGGTTATTTCTACGCGAACACCTACGCGCTGGAAACCCGCCCCAAGTGGGAGATGCAGCCGCTGACCCTGCACGAGGCCGTGCCGGGGCATCACTTGCAGATCTCGCTGGCGCAGGAGTTGGGCGATCTGCCCGATTTCCGCCGCTACGGCGGTTACACGGCGTTTGTCGAGGGCTGGGGGCTCTACGCGGAGAGTCTGGGCGAGGAGATGGGTTTTTATACCGACCCCTACGACAAGTTCGGCCAGCTCACCTACGAGATGTGGCGCGCGGTCCGGCTCGTGGTCGACACGGGCATGCATGCGCTCGGCTGGTCGCGGGCGCAGGCGATCGAATACTTCAAGGCCAACTCCAGCAAGCCGGAGCACGACATCGTGGTCGAGATCGACCGCTACATCGTCTGGCCCGGTCAGGCCCTGGCCTACAAACTGGGCGAGCTGAAGATCAAGGAACTGCGCGCCTACGCCACGCAGGAACTGGGCAAAAAGTTCGACGTCCGTCTGTTTCACGACGAGGTGCTGAAAAACGGGGCGGTGCCCCTAAGTGTGCTGGAATCACAGATTAAGGCCTGGGTAGCGGCACAGAAAAAGGGCTGAATAGTCGCTTCTCGTGATTTGAGGCAAAGCCAACAGCCACTTGGTTAACCACTAATGAGTTTCGCCAAGAGGCGAAACTTTGGGTTACCCCTCCGACTGATCGTCTCCGGAACAGATTCAGGGGTCTGCTAATCGCAGACCGGAAAAGAGAGCCCGCGATTAGCGGGCCCCAGATCCAATTGGCGGCGCCGATTAGGCGCCGCACACTCTGAAAGATTCATCCTTTGATGAATCCCATTAGTGGTAAAACCAACTCCGGAGCTTGGAGAAGCAGGCGCGCTACAGGGTTGCATGCCCCGGAACAATCACCTGTCCTAGCCGCCTATGATTATCGGAGTCCCCAAGGAAGTTAAGATCGGAGAAACCCGCGTCTCGATGACCCCCAGTTTGTGCCGCCGCGTGACGGCGCTCGGGGGCAAGGTGGTGATCGAGAAAGGTGCCGGCCTCAGCGCCGGTTTCACCGATGACGAATACAAATCCGCCGGCGCCACCTTCGCCCCCACCGCGGCCAAGGTTTGGAAAACCGCCGACATGATTCTCAAGGTGAAGGAACCGCTCGAGTCCGAATACGGCCTCATGCAGCAGGGCCAGACGCTCTTCACCTACCTGCATCTCGCCGCCGGCGCCGCGCTGGCCAGGGAGCTGTGCCGGAAAAGCATACTCGGCATCGCTTACGAGACCGTCGAGAGCGCGGACGGACAGTTCCCACTGCTCAAGCCCATGTCGCAGATCGCCGGCCGGCTTTCGATTCAGGTAGGCGCTTATTTTCTCCAGTCGCAACACGGCGGTTCGGGCGTGCTGCTCGGCGGCATCCCCGGCACGATGCCCGGCCATGTCGTCGTGGTCGGCGCCGGCAACTCCGGCGCTCACGCCGTGCAGATGGCCGCCGGCATGGGCGCCCGCGTGACCGTGCTTGACCTCGACACCCGCAAGCTCGAGGCGCTCGATACCGAGTATCGCGGCCGCATTGTCACACTGATGTCGAACCCCGCCAACATCGAGCACGCGGTCGCCGACTGCGACCTGCTCATCGGCGCGGTGCTCATACCCGCCGCCAAGGCGCCGATTGTTGTTTCCGAGCAGATGGTCGTTCGCATGCGTCCCGGCAGTGTCATCTGCGACATCGCCATCGACCAGGGCGGCTGCATCGAGACGATCCGCTCCACTTCGCACACCAAGCCGACATACAAAGAGCACGGCGTCATCCATTACGCGGTGCCCAACATGCCGGCGCTGGTCGGCCGCACCTCGACCATGGGCCTCACCCAGGCCACCGAGCCGTTTGTCGCCATGATGGTGCAGAAGGGCGTGGAGCGCGCGTTGAGCGAGCACAAGGGCCTCGCCAAGGGCGTGAACACCCGCAACGGCCGCATCACCTACGACGCCGTCGCCAAGGCCGTCGGCTTCGACAAGTAGGCTCCATCGATAGCACAGGCCCGGCGCGCAGCCTTGCCGCCGGGCTTATTATTGGTCAGATACGAGGCCGGGCCAAACAGTTTCCCTTATGATGCGCATTTCTTTACTGCTATGGGTGGTCGTTTGGTCCGTGTCGCTTTCTGGCGCCCCGCCGGAATTCCCGGGCTTGGATGAAAAGTGGCGGCATCTGCAGTCACCCAATTTCGAGCTCTATTCGCGCAACCCGGAAGCGGACTCCCGGAAGCTGCTGCATGACCTGGAACTGCTGCATGCGATGTTCTTCGACACCTTCAAACTAACGGAGCGACGGCGCTTGGAGGTGACGATTTATTTCTTCCGGAAGGAAACGGATTTTCGAGCTTATCTGAAAGAGCTTTACGGGACCAAGCATAACTTCGCCGGAATATACATGCCCGGGGTTGACCGTGCGGTCATCTTGTTGTGCCCCGGCGAGAATGCCGAAACCACCCGGCAACTGATCTATCACGAATACGTCCACCATATGTTTCGGGTCGCCGAGCAACATCCCCCGTCATGGCTGAACGAGGGCATCGCAGACCTATATTCCACGGTCGTGCCGAAAGCCGGTAATCTGGAATTTGGACATCCCGCTCTGGGCCGACTCTGGCTGCTGCAGACTCAAGCCCTGATGCCGCTGGAGCAACTTTTTGCCGTCGATCAAGATTCGCCTGTTATGCGGCAGGGCGAGCATACGGGATTATTTTATGCCCAGTCGTGGGCGCTGCTGCACTATCTGTATTTTGGGGAGTCGAAAATTCCTGCCGAGAGAAGGACGGCTTTTGTCAGCCGCGTCCTCGCCCATCAATACAAGGATGCTAACGCAATGCGACAGGGATTCCAGGAGACCTTTGGCTTGGACTATCCCGAAATGCTGAAACGTTTGGAGCGTTACGCCACCAGTGGCCGCTATGGTTGGGGCAAGTTGCCCTGGCCGTCCATTCCCACCGCGGCCAGTTATGCAGCGCGAAGCGTTTCAGGGCCAGAAATGCGACTGCGTCTGGCGGAATTGGCTTTGCGCATCAACCGCTCTCCTCAGGCGAAACTGGCTTTGCTCCAGGTCCGGGAGCATATGCTAGCGGATACCCGCCCCCTTGAGACCTTGGGAGCAGACGCGCTGCGGGATGGAGACGAGCAGACTGCACGCGAGCGCTGGAAAGAGGCGGTGAACCTTGGCACCCGGAATCCGGCGATATTCCGGGAACTCGGACTGATGGAGGGCCGCGCCGTATTTTCCCAGTTCGATGTGCATTTCCGCGTTCCCGCAGAGAAAGCCGACCGAATGAGGAGTCACCTCCTCCGGGCCATTGAATATAGTCCGGAGCAGACAGATGCCTATGAAATGCTCGCATGGGTGGAGGCCTTTGCCCCTGAACCGTCGATCAAGAACGTAACCACTGTCCAACGGGCGTATCCCTCGCTTACCCGCAAGCAACGCACCGCCCTGGCTCTCGCATTCGTTCGCGTGCGGTTGGGGAAAAATGAAGAGGCCTTGGAAATACTGACGGACTTGGAAACTATGCAGCCGGACGAATGGGAGGTCTATGGGATCGAAGCTACCAGGGCTTTCATAGAAAACCGCCCAATCAAACGGGAGAATTTGCGCCCGGCTGTTCCTGACGACAATAAGGTGAAGATTCAGGCACCAAGGGTCAACGTTCCGCCCAACAGCTAGCAATTGACCTGTGGCTTTTGGTGCAGCGGAACAGGGGAAGCCCGCGCAATCAGCGTGGGCTTGGGTTTGCCGCAGTCACAGCTCTTACGACTGCGTGACAATCGTCACGCTCACGAGTTCGACCCGCTCGATCGGCGTGCTCTTCTCGCCGCCGCCACCGGCCTTGGTCGGGACGTTGGCGAGTTGCTCCAGCACCTCGTCGCCTTTGATGAGCTGGCCGAACGCGGTGTATTGGCGGTCGAGGAACTTGGCATCGCCATGGCAAAGGAAGAACTGCGAGCCGGCGGAGTCGGGAGCTGCCGAACGGGCCATCGAGATGACGCCACGGACGTGCGACTTGGTGCTGAACTCGGCCTTGATCATGTAACCGGGGCCGCCGGTGCCGGGCAGGCCGGTCTCGCCGGCCCGGGTGTTGGGGCAGCCGCCTTGGATCATGAAGCCCTTGAGGATGCGGTGGAAGGCGGTGCCGTCATAGAAGCCCTCAAGGGCGAGCTTCTTGAAATTATCGACGGTCTTCGGCGCGATATCGGGCCAGAAGGCGATGGTCATTTCGCCGTAGCTGGTCTTCAACACGGCGACTTCGTTGCTAGCGGGAGCATTACTCATGGAGGGCGCACAACAAGCAGCCCGGCGTGCCAGTCGGCAAGAACCAAATGGAGTGCGCCAATCCACCGAGCCCGGAGGTGGTTACCCACTAATGGATTCATCAACCGATGAATCCTAATTGGTGTGGGGCAGCTAATCGCTGCCACGGATTAGTTTCGGGGGTCCGCTTCCTGTTGCTGCCTGCTGGCAGCCCGGGATCAGTCGCGCAGCCTGCGCTGCGGCTGAAATCGCGGGCTGATTTTTCATGGTCTGCGATAAGCAGACTCCCTGAACCAACTCCGGAGACGATTAGTCGAAGGGGCGGGAAAAGGCTTCGCCGTTGGCGAAGCCCATTAGTGGTTAAAAGCTGCTGGTTGGTTTTGCTGCCCGGCTGCCCAGCGCGAAGAACCAAATGGACAGAGGCGGCGGGGGTGGCCTGACTGGGGCGGTGCGTTTCCAAAGGATCACCCTGCAGGGCTTTCGCAACCTGTCGCTCGTGGATGTGCCGCTGAGCGGCTCGCGGACGTTCCTGCGCGGGTCCAACGCGCAGGGGAAAACCAACTTTCTTGAGGCGCTGGGCTATGTGACGGCGCTGCGCTCGTTCCGCGGGGCGGAGTCGCGGGCGCTCATCGGGTTGGGGCAGCCCCAGACGGGGCTGGCTTTCACCATCGCGCACGAAGTTTTTGGCGAGAGCCGGCTCAGCATCACCTTGAGCCTGCAGGAAAGGGTGGTGATGTGGGAGCAGGGCCGGGTGACACGGCTGGCGGACTTTATCGGAAAATTTCCCACGGTGGCGTTCTCCTCGCACGACAATCAGTTTTTGCGCGGCTCGCCTGCGCTGCGCCGCCGCTGGCTCGACCTCACGCTGGCGGCAATGGACGCAACCTATCTGTCGGCTTTGCAACGCTACACGCGGGCGGTGGCCGAACGGAACATGCTGCTCAAGCAGGGCGGACGCGATGCCGGGGCGCTGGAGGCCTTCGAACATGAACTGGCGACACACGCGCTGACGCTGTTCGTCAAACGCGAGGCGGGGATCGCGGAATTGGGTGATTTGTTCCGGGCCGCCTACGCTCGGCTGGTCCCGGAAGGCGGTCCTTCGGCCGGGCTCAGGGCTGAATCGGCTGGTTTGGTCTACGCACCAGATGCCGCGGTCGCGAGCCGCGAGGATTTCGCCGCGCAGCTCGTGCAAAACCGGCCGCGCGACACGCTGCTGAAATCCACCGAGCGCGGCCCGCATCGGGACGACTTGGAACTGCTGCTCAGCGGCCAGCCGGCGAAGCAATTTGCCTCGGAGGGACAGCAGCGCTGCCTCGTGATTGCGCTGCGGCTGGCGCAGGCGGCGTATTTCAAGCGCAAGGGCGGTATCACACCCGTGTTGCTGTGTGACGACGTGCTCGGCGAGCTCGACCCGGCGCGGCGGGCGTGTTTTTGGGCGTCACTCGAGGACGAGCCCCAAGTCATCGCCACCGGGACCAGCCAGCCCGTCGTGGCTGGTGGTTGGCAGGTTTTGCAGGTGGTAGGAGGGAAGGTCACTGCCTGACGTCAATCTTGCCGGCTCGTGCATGGTTACGCGATTGGCGCGGGAGAACCTGCGCTGGCGTTTCGCGTCTTGGCGGCGGCGGCCAATCCCGGCTTTTCTTTCTCCAAGTTCGGGTGTTTCGTGTAGGCGCAAATGGCGCGAACATCCGTCAGACAAATGTGGAAGGCGAAACTGGAGGGGAAGCTCACGGCCAAATCATGGCCGGACGCGCCGACGCTGTCGCGGCCGGCGTTTTCCGGCCGCGTGCTCGGCATTGATCCGAGTCTGCGGGGCACGGGCCTGGCCTTGATTGAGTTCATACCGGGCCGTCAACCGGTGCTGCTGCAGTGCCGGACCATAAAAGTCGCGCCGCGGGCCACCCTGGCATTCTGCCTCGGTGAGATCAACCGGGCGGTGACGGCCTTTGTGACGGAGTTCGACCCGCGTCACGTGGCGTTGGAGCAGACCATCTACGTGCAGAACTTCCAGACGGCGCAGATCCTCGGCGCGGCGCGCGGAGCGGCCATCGCGGCGGCGGCGTTGCGGCAAAAGGAAATCTTCGAGTATGCCCCGCTTCGCGTGAAGCTGGCGGTGGTGGGGCAGGGCCGCGCGAGCAAGGACCAGATGGCGCGCACCGTGATGGCGATGCTCGGCCACGGCCGGGCGATGGCCTTTGACGAGGCCGATGCAGCGGGTGTGGCGCTGTGCCATGCGCTGACGTGGCGCGGGCAGCCCTAGCAACATGGAAACAGCACCACCCTGGGCGGGGCAAAAATTCAGCTTCAAGCCGCGGCTGGTTGAGACTCTGCGGAATTATTCCCGGGATAAATTTCTGGCCGACCTCGGCGCCGGGCTCACGGTGGGCATTGTGGCGCTGTCGCTCTGCATCGGTTTCGGCATCGCCTCAGGTGTCACCCCGGCGGCGGGGCTCTACGCCGGCGTCATCGGCGGGTTTCTGGTCTCGGCGCTGGGCGGCTCCCGGGTGCAGATCGGGGGACCGGCGGGCGCCTTTGTCGGGCTGATCGCCCTCATGGTCGCGCACTACGGCGTGGCCGATGTCTTGCTATGCACGATGATGGCGGGGGTGATCCTTTTCGCCATGGGGGCGCTGGACCACTGCATCGCGGGGCATCTGAGTGCGGAAGGCGCGCATTCACCTGCGGCATCGCCATCACCATCCTCTCCACGCAACTTCGCGCGCTGTTCGGCCTGCAGCTGGCGCACGAACCGGCGGAATTTCTGCCCAAGCTGGGCGCGTTGGCGGCGGCGTTGCCAACCGTCCAGTGGAGCACAGTCGCGTTGTCGGTGGTCTCGCTGGCCATCATCCTGCTCTGGCCAAAGCGTTGGAGCCGGTTGCCGGGCTCGATCGCGGCGGTGGCGGCGGGCGTGGCGCTCGTGCAAGTTTATCATTGGCTCGGGTGGAGCACCGACACCATCGGCAGCCGCTTCGGCGGCATTCCGCAGGGACTGCCGCAATTTAATTTTCCCGGATTCAATTGGGAACACCTTGGCAGTCTGATCCGGCCGGCGTTCACCATTGCGCTGCTTGGCGCCATCGAGTCCCTGCTGGCGGCGGTGGTGGCTGATGGCTTGATTGACGACCGGCATGACTCGAACCAGGAGTTGATGGCGCAGGGTGTGGCGAATTTCGTGACGCCGCTTTTCGGCGGCCTTCCGGTGACAGGGGCGCTCGCCCGCACGGCGACCAATATCCGCAGCGGGGCTGGTTCGCCGGTGGCGGGCATCGTGCACGCCGGTTTTTTGCTGCTGGTGTTGCTGGTGGCTGCGCCACTATTCAACGATGTGCCACTCGCCTCACTCGCGGCCGTGCTGGCGGTGGTGGCTCTCCGCATGGGCGAATGGGAGGAATTTCCGCTGCTCCGGCGGAAACCCCGGAGCGATGCCGCAGTGTTCCTCACAACCTTCGGGCTGACCGTGCTGTTCGACCTCACGGTCGCCGTCGAAGTCGGCATGGTGCTGGCGGCGTTTTCTTTCATCAAGCGCGTGGCGGACACCACCAAGATCCACGAGATGACCGGCGAGCAGGCGGCGGCGGGCGGGCAGGGGCACGAGCCGGTGAAGGACGTGCCGCGCGGCGTGATGATCTACCGCGTGTTCGGGGCGCTGCTTTTCGGCTCGGCGGAGAAACTCGAGAGCATCATCCGCCGCACCGGCGGCGACACCCAAGTGGTCATCCTCCACATGGCGGCGGTGACGGCGATGGATGCCACGGCGCTCAACCGGATCGAGAACCTGCATGAGAAACTGCGTCGGCACGGCAAGCACCTCGTGTTGAGCGGGCCGCACACCCAGCCGTATTTCATGCTGGAGAAGGCGGGGTTCTTTGATGCGCTCGGCCGGGAAAATATCGGCGCCGATCTCGAGGCGGCCGTGGTCCGGGCGCGCCGGTTGTTGCAAAAGTAGCGAGACAAGTGCGCGCTTGAGTTCCGCTCCTGAACCTACGTTTATCACCCGGTCACCTCCGCCCATGAAGTCCCAGCCGTCCCCCGAGCCGCCGCCGCCGGCCGCCGAACTTGCCACGCTGCTGAACCAGGCGGTGTTGCGGCTCAGCCCGGAGGTGCTTGCGGTCAAACTGCGCCGGGACCGGCTGGTCGTGAAATATCCCCCCGGCCGCCGCTATCTGGTTGTGACGCCCAAGCAGTGGGAGATGCTGCAGGAATTTGGGGCCGGGCGCACGGTCACCAACGTGCTCTGCGCCGTGATTGGAGCCCAGCGTTGCCCGGCGCTGCGAGAATTTTATGAACTGGTGGTGAAAGCGGTGCGGGCGGGTATCCTGCAAACCGACGCGCAGCCTCCTCCTTCCCTGGTGTTGTCGTCACGGTGGCCCTTGCGGATCAACGGCACTGCGATCCGGTGGGTCACGGCGATTTTCCTGGTCGCGGCGGGCATCAGTCTCGCGTTGCGGCCAGTGCAGATGCCCCAGCATCCGGGCTGGCTCGTGGCTGGATGGCTGGCGGCTTGCGCCGCCGCCAGCGCGGGCTGGGCGCTGGCCGCCGGGGTGGTGCGGGCGGCGGGTGGCGAGGTCTATTTCCCACGCTTTGACTGGAAGACCCTGGCACCGCGCTTCCGCGCGGAGCTGGCGGATGCCGTCATGGGTGGACGCGACACGGAGATCAACGTCGCTCTGGCCCGGCTGGCCCCCGCCCCGGTTTTCATCACGGTGGCGGCCTGGCAGGGGCCGGAACTGCTGGTCCCGCTGCTGGGCGGCCTGCTGCTGCAATTGTCGCCGTTGTGGAAGTCGCCGCTGCACGATCTGCTCGGGGCGCTCTACCACGACCCGCAGCTGGCCACCTCCTACGACTTTGTCCTGGCGCAGGACCGGCTCTTGACGCTGCTGCGCAGTGCGCGGCAGCAGCTGGCCGACCAAAAATACCTGCTCGCGTGCGCCGTCGCCACCGTGGGCTGGCTG
Source organism: Verrucomicrobia bacterium Ga0077533 (assembly GCA_001464505.1). GTDB lineage: Bacteria > Verrucomicrobiota > Verrucomicrobiia > Opitutales > Opitutaceae > Lacunisphaera. The sequence goes on along the minus strand of LNEH01000114.1, from coordinate 9,338 downwards.
CTGGTCATCTTCCTGGGCGGCTGCGTGCTGCTCCAGACCAACGCGACGGAGCTGCTGACGCGTTTCCACGCGGCGGGCGGCTGGCGCTACACGGCGCTGACCCTGTTGGTTTTTGTCGGGCTGCTTGTGGCGGCGTCGGTCATCACCGCCGGCTGGATCGCCTACCGGCACATCCGGGTTTGGGCGCGCGAGCGCGCCGAGCGAAAAATGCGGCCCTCGGCCGTGCTGGTGTCGGCCGAGACTATCGCCGAATGGCTGGGCCGGACCGTGCTGTTTCGCGAGCTGGCGGCGGCGGACCTGCTGGCGCTGGCCGCGGCGGTGAAACCGGAGGAGCACAAGCGCGGGAGCTTCGTGGTGCGCGAGGGGGAGGCGGGCGAGCGGCTCTACCTGGTGCTATCCGGGCGGCTCGAGGTGCGGCGCGACTATGCACCGGGCCGGTCGGAACCGGTGGCGGAGATGGGCGAGGGTGATGTGTTTGGCGAGATTGCGTTGTTGCAAGGCGGCCGGAGAACCCGGTCCGTCCGCTGCCGCGCCCGCAGCACGCTGCTGGGCCTGGACAAAGCGGACTTCGAGCGGCTGGTGCTGTCCAAGATGTCGCGCACGGTCGTGGAGGACGCGGTGCAGAAGGTCGGTTTTCTGCAGCACATCGAGATGACGCGCAACTGGAACCAGGCCACGCTCACGGCGTTTGCGCAGCGGGCCAAGCTGGTCGAGTATGCCGAGGGCGCCGCCGTCATGCAGGAGGGCGCCAACAACCACTGGTTCTACCTGGTGCATCGCGGCGAACTGGTGGTGACGGTGAAGAACGAGGAGCTGCGCCGGATGAAAACGGGCGACGGGTTCGGCGAGATGAGCCTGCTGGGCGACGGCATCGCGACCGCCACCGTCACGGTGCTGGGCAGGGGGGCGAGTTGCCTGGTGATCAGCGGACGGGACTTCCTCGATTTCGTGACCAAGGACTTTGCCGTCGGGCTCGGCTGGGATGAGACCCGTTTCCGTCCGGTGGAGCGGTGACGGCGGGAAGATTTACCTGCCCAGCACTTTTCTGATCGTCTCGCCGAGTTCACTGGCGCGATAAGGCTTGGTCAGGTAGCCGGAGAAGCCCATCTGGAGGAACTGGCGGGTCATATCCTCATTGGCGTGGCCGCTGGCAATGATGGCGCACACTCCGGGATGCATGGCGCGCAACACCCGGAAGGTCTCTTCGCCGCCCATGCCACCGATGATGGTGAGATCCATGACGACGGCGTCGTAAGAACGGTTGAAATCGAGGCGGCGTCGATAGAGCTGAATCGCCTCTTCGCCGTTTTTCGCGAGATCACAAACATAGCCCATATTCTCGAGCTGGCTGTGGGTGAGCGAGCGGATGTGCTCATCGTCGTCCATGAAGAGGATGCGGCCAATCTCTGTGGCCGTTTGCGTCTGTGCGTTGCTCGGGCCGCAGGTGGCCAGCAGTGCACCGAGGGAGGACTGGTTATAGAGAGTGCGCAAAGGAATGTCAGATTGCATGGGCCCTAAGCTGCCGCCAACCCTGATACCCTTTAAGACGAAGTCTTTATACGGCATTTACGAATGAATGGGTAAAGTCACCCATCCGCATCAGGAAACCGGCCCGGACTCAGGCAGCTTGCCAGGCGCGCAAACGACTCACCAAGAGGTCAATCCAAACAGGCTGATCGTTAAGGCAAGGAATGTGCGTGAACGACGCCCCACCGGCGGTCTTGAATGACTGAGCGCCCGCGACGCGGATTTCCTCCAAAGTTTCCAGGCAATCGGTCACGAAGGCCGGGGTGATGACCAGCAAACGACGTTTACCGGCCTTGGGCAGCTCTTGGAAAAGGTGATCGGTGTAGGGCGACAACCAAGGCTCACCGACGAGCCGGGACTGGAAGGAGATCGACCATTTGGCGGGATCGAGGCCCGCTTTTTTTGCAAAGGCCTGGGTGGTCCGCGTGATCTGCGCCTTGTAACAGGTGGCGTGGGCCGGGGAGCAGGTGTTGCAGCAATCCGCGACGACCTGGCAGTGCGCGCGGGAGCTGTCGGCCTTGGTCAGATGCCGCACGGGGATGCCGTGGTAGCTGAACAACAGGTGATCGTGCGGCTGGGCGAGGTAGGGGCGCGCGCTCTCGACGAGCGCGGTGATGTAGTCGTCGTCCGCATAATACGGCTGCACGCACTCGATCTTCATGTCGGGCGCGATTTTTTCGGCCGCGCGCTGGACCTTGGCGACGACCGTCTCCCAGCTCGACATCGCATAATGCGGGTATTGGGGAAAGAGCAGCAGGCGGTCGACGCCGTCGTTGACCAGCCGGTGCAACACATCCGGGATGGAGGGGTTGCCATAATTCATCGCCAGCGTGACGGGCAGGCCGGGCAGCTTTTCCTGCAAACGCAGCTGCACGCGCTTGCTGGTGACGATCAGGGGCGAACCCTCGTCCGTCCAGATGGTCGCGTAGGCGTGGGCGGACTTGGGCGCGCGGAAGCGGCAGATGATCTGGTTGACGAGCAGGCTGCGCAGGAAGGTGCTGGCCGGCCGGTCAATCACCCGCTCGTCCCCGAGGAATTCCTTCAGGTAGCGGCGCACATCCGGCACGGACGTGGAGTCGGGTGAACCGAGGTTGAGCAGGAGGACGGCCTTCTTGGGCATGGGGAAAAGTGGCGGGGTTACGCCTGCAATGTCAACCGGGGCCGGAGGTTTTTGGTTGCCCGCTCTCCGGGTAAACCGGACAACAACCACATGACTGCCATGCGTGCGCCGGTGCTGCTCGTCATTCGCGACGGGTGGGGCAAGAATCCCGATCCGAAGCAGGATAAATTCAACGCCGTCGTCCAGGCGAGGAAACCCTGCGACGACATGCTGCATGCCAAATATCCCTGCACCCTCGTGAAAGCCAGCGGCCTCGACGTCGGCCTGCCCGACGGGGTCATGGGCAACAGCGAGGTCGGCCACGAGAACATCGGGGCGGGCCGGATCGTGGATCAGGAGCTGGTGCGCCTGAACAAGCTTTTTCTGGAAGGGAAGCTCGCGGCCAACCCGGTGTGGCGGGCGATCCTCGACCGGGTGAAGGCAAGAAAATCGAAGCTGCACCTGATGGGCATCGTGTCCGACGCCGGCGTGCACGGCATGCTCGAGCACCTGTATGGGATCCTGCGCCAGGCGAAGGCCGACGGCCTGACGGAGGTGTTCATCCACGCTTTCACCGACGGCCGCGACACGCCGCCGCAAAGCGGGCGCGGTTACATCCGGCAGGTCGAGGCCGAGTGTCGGAAAATTGGCGTGGGCAAAATTGCCAGCGTGTGCGGCCGCTTCTGGGCCATGGACCGGGACAACCGCTGGGAGCGCGTGCAGCAGGCCTACGACATGCTCACCGGGCGCAAGGCCACGACCACCGCGCCGAGCGCCGAGGCCGCGGTGGCGAACTATTACGCCAATCCGCTCAGTCCGACGCAGAACGGCGACGAGTTTGTGCCCGCGACCTCGGTCGTGGGCGCCGAGGGCAAGCCGGTGGCGACCATCGCCCACGGCGACGCCGTGCTCTTCTACAACTACCGCGGCGACCGGCCGCGCGAGATCACAAAGGCGTTCGTGCTGGATGGTTTCAAGGGCTTCGACCGCGGCCCGAAGCTCGACCTTTATTATGCCACGATGACCGAATACGAAGCCGGATTGCCGGTGCAGGTGGTTTCCGGCAAACCGGAGAAACTGAAGAACATCCTCGGGGAGGTCGTGAGCCGGGCCGGTCTCGCCCAGTTCCGTTGCGCCGAGACGGAGAAGAACCCGCACGTGACCTTTTTCTTCAACAACTACCGGGCGGAGCCCTTTCCCGGCGAGGAGCGTGCCTGCCCGCCGAGCCCCCAGGTGCCGACTTATGACCTGAAGCCCGAGATGGCGGCGGCCGAGGTGACGGCGACGGCCAAGGCCGCGATCCTCTCCGGCAAATACGGCCTGATCGTGGTCAACTATGCCAATCCCGACATGGTCGGCCACACTGGCTCGCTGCCCGCGGCCATCAAGGCCGTGGAGGCGACCGACAAGGGAGTAGGCGAGTTGCTGGCCGCGCTGGCCACCAAGAAAGGCAAGGCAGTCGTCCTGGCCGACCACGGCAATGCCGAGCAGATGTGGGATCCGGTCTCGAACAGCCCGCACACTTCGCACACGCTGAATCTCGTCGAGGTCTTTGTCGTGGGCGAGGGACTCGTGGCCGGGAAAACCAAGCTGCGCCCTGGCGGCCGCCTGGCCGACATCGCCCCGACCGTGCTTGCGCTCATGGGCCTGCCCAAGCCGGCCGAAATGACGGGGGAGAATCTCATTTTGCGATAAGCTATTATCTCCGATAGGTTACGAGCTTCTCTCCGCGCAACGCCTGGCTTGCCGATCAGGGATTGTCACCGCCCGCCGATACCCTCCATACTGCCACCGTCTTACCCGCCCATGAAATTCCTCCCTCCCTTTCTTCGCGCCGCGTGGCTTCCGTGCCTCGCGGCTTTTTGGTGCCTGTTCAGCGTCACCGCGCTCCATGCCCAGCCGGGCACGGGCTACATCCAGATCACTTGCGAGCCCGGCGTGCAGGTGTTTCTCGACGGAGCCTTCAAGGGCCTGACCAACGCCGAACAGGGCGGACTCATCCTCGCCGGCGTTTCCCCGGGGCGGCATCAACTCAAGGTGCTGAAGGAGGGATTCCAAGCTCAGGAGAACAACGTGGAGATCAGCGCCGGTGGCGTGAAGGAATTCAAGGTGCAACCCTTCACCCCGAAACTGGAGATCGCCCAGCGCGGCGCCGCCCAGCAGCAGCAGGTCGTGCAGAAGGTCGGCAGCCTGCTGATCCAGAGCATTCCCGTGGCCTGCAAAATCACGATCAATGCGCTCGGCCTCCGCGCCCAGGAAAAGGATCAGGATGAAATCGAGTTCAACAAAGTGCCCACCGGCACCTATGCCGCCACCTTCGCCGCCCTTGGCAAGACCGTGAACCATACCTTCGAGATTGCCGACGGCCAGCGCACCCACCTGTTCGTCAATATCCTCGAAGGCAAAGTTCAGGACGTGAATGCCGAGGCGCACGCCCGCCGCAGTGCCAGCGCTGTCTCGATGGGCGGTGGATCCGATCGCAGAGTGACGAGCCTCGGCCTTGATCTGGCTTCGATCGCGCCCGGCCCCTTCACCATGGGCAGTGCCAACGGGGACAGCGACGAGCGCCCCGTGACACAGGTGACGATTTCGCGCGGGTTTTGGCTGGGCCGAACCGAGGTCACGCAGGCGCAATGGTCGGCGGTGATGGGCAGTAACCCGAGCGGTTTCCAAGGCGATGACCGGCCGGTAGAGCAAGTGAGCTGGCAGGACGCGATGGAGTTCTGCCGGAAGCTGACGGAGCGCGAGCGCGCGGCGGGACGCCTTCCCGACGACCTTGCCTACACGCTGCCGACGGAGGCGCAGTGGGAGTATGCCTGCCGGGCTGGCACCACTGGCGACTACGCGGGCAACCTCGACGCGATGGCGTGGTATGGGGCGAACAGCGGCAACCAGACGCACCCGGTCGGACAGAAGCAGGCCAATGCCTGGGGCCTGCACGACATGCACGGCAACGTGTGGGAATGGTGCTCGGACTTGTTTGGCAACTATCCCGGCGGCAGCGTGACCGATCCGACCGGCGCGCCTTCTGGCTCCTTCCGCGTCCGCCGCGGCGGCAGTTGGGGGAATGGCGCCGTCCGCTGTCGCTCCGCCCTCCGCCGCAGGGTTGGTCCGGGCTACCGCGGGGGCAGCCTCGGCTTCCGCCTCGCCCTCAGTTCAGTCCGGTAGTGGGGTGAGCTGAACGAGCGGGGCGAGAGGAGCCGGCCAGCCCGAGCGGAGCGATGGGCCGGCAAGGCGACGAGAGACCCGCGAGCAACAAAATTTCCGATTATGCAAGTAGCCCTCCTCGAGGACCTCAACCGCTTTCTGCGGGGCCACCGCGTGCTCACGCTCGACCGTCAGTGCCACGAGGGCGTGTGGTCGTTCTGCGCCACTTACCAGCCGCCGGCGGGCGGCGGGCCCGAGGTCTCCGCCAAGGTGGACTACAAGGCGGTGCTCGACGAAAAGACGTTCGCGCTCTTCTCCAAACTGCGCGAGGTGCGGAAGGCGCTGGCCGAAAAGGAAAATCTGCCGCCCTACGCGGTGTTCACCAACGAGCAACTGGCCGGAGTGGCCAGGGCCCGCTGCGCCACCCCCGGCGACCTCGGGAAAATCGACGGCATCGGTCCGGCCCGGCTGGAGAAATACGGCTCCGCCGTGCTGGCCGCCGTCACCGACTATGAAAAGCTGCAAAGTCCGGCTGGAGCAGATCGCCGACCCTGAGAATCTGCGCGAGGCCTTCTTGCGGGCGAGTCGGGGCAAGGCGCACAAGGGCGATGTCGTCAGCTTCCGGGCGAGCCTCGACGCGAAACTGGCGGCTCTGCGCACAGAGATCCTGCACGGCACCGTGGCCGTGGGCCACGGCACCGGATTCACGATCTGGGAGCCCAAGGAGCGTCGAATCCACGCGCCGTGTTTCCGGGAACGCGTGCTGCATCATGCGCTGGTCGGGCCTTGCGAGGCGGGCTTCGAGCGTTGGCTGATTGACGACAGTTACGCCTGCCGCCGGGGCAAGGGCCGTGATGCCGCCCTCCGCCGGGCCGAGCACTATGCCCGGCGGCACGGCTGGTTCCTGAAACTTGATGTGGCGAAATATTTCGATTCCATCCCGCAGGCGGTGCTGTTGGCGGAGATCGGGCGCAGGTTTCGCGACCGGCGGGTGGTGGCGCTATGGGCGCAGATTGTGGGAGCTTATGAAAAGACACCCGGCCGGGGGCTGCCGATCGGTGCGCTCACCAGCCAGCACCTGGCCAATTTTTATCTCGGCCCGGTGGACCGGCTCGTGAAGGACACGCTCCGTGTGCCCGGCTACGCCCGCTACATGGACGACATGGCGCTGTGGGCGGACGACAAGCAGCGGCTCATCGAGGCAAGGGAACAGATCGAGGCACTGCTGCGGGACGGACTGGGGCTCACCGTGAAATCCAACTGGCATCTCCAGCGCACGGCGCAGGGCATGGATTTTCTGGGCTATCGCGTTCACCCGGCGGGCAGTGTGCTCAATCGCGCCTCGCGTCGGCGGTTGGTGCGGAGCTGGCGGTGGATCGAGGGAGCGCTGGCGTGCGGACGCATCGGTGAACCTGCGGCCCAACGGCGGGTGCTGGCCATGTCAGCCTTCGCGCGGGTGGCGCGGCGCGAGCCGGTTCTGCGCATTTTGTTTTCGGGCACCGGCCATCGGGCTCCAACCGCGTCAACCGCGGCGGCAGTTGGAGGAATGACGCCGTCAACTGTCGCTCCGCCAACCGCAACAGGAATGATCCGGACAACCGCAGGGACAACCTCGGCTTCCGCCTCGCCCTCAGCTCACCCCTGCGGCCTATCCCGCCGCCGGACTGAACCGGCCGGTGTCCGGCTCCCACCAGCGGGCCAAACCGGTTTGTAATTTAATAATACGTTACAAACTGGCATGGTCACGCAGCGGGACGAAACAAGGAGATCGCTGCCCGGTGCCAGTAGGTGTGGCGGAGGCCGCGCTGAAAGCTCCGGGCGGCGTTGCCGTGTCATAGGGGGTCAAAATCTGGTTGCCCCGGTGTGGCGCGGGTCGTTTGGTTGGACGTTCCGCCACTATGCAACGCTCCCATCACTGCGCCCAGCTCACCAAATCCGACCTCCACGCGACCGTTTCACTCGCCGGTTGGGTCGATTCGATTCGCGACCACGGCGGCATCATTTTCGTCGATCTGCGCGACCGCGAAGGCGTCACCCAGGTGAAATTCGACTCCGCGCTGCGCGAGCAGGCTTCGCACCTGAAGGACGAGTCCGTCATCGCGGTCAGCGGTAAGGTCGAAAATCGCCCGGCTGACATGGTGAACAAGAGTCTTCCGACCGGGGAGGTTGAGATCGATGCGACCGAGCTGGTGGTGCACAATATTTCCGACACGCCCCCGTTCCCGCTCGACGACGCCGGTGGCGACAAGGTCAACGAGGACCTGCGCCTGACCTACCGTTATCTCGACCTGCGCCGCCCGAAGATGCGCAAAAACCTCGCCGTGCGTCACCGTGCGACGAAGTCGGTCCGCGACTATTTTGACGCCCAGGGCTTCTACGAGATCGAGACGCCGGCCCTGTTCAAAAGCACCCCGGAAGGCGCCCGCGAATACCTCGTGCCGTCGCGCATCCACGCCGGCCAGTTCTACGCGCTCTCGCAGTCGCCGCAGCAGTTCAAGCAGATCCTCATGGTCGCGGGCGTTGAAAAATATTTCCAGATCGCCCGCTGCTTCCGCGACGAGGACCTGCGCGCCGACCGCCAGATGGAGTTCACTCAGATCGACGTCGAGGTGTCGTTCATCGACCGCGAGGGCATCTACGCGCTCTTCGAGGGCATGTTGCAGAAAGTCTGGAAGGACGTGCTCAACCACGACCTGCCGACGCCATTCCCGCGTCTCGCCTACAAGGACGCCATGAACCGCTACGGCGTCGACAAACCCGACACCCGCTTCGCCCTCGAACTCGTGGATTTCAGCGAGTTGTTCAAAACCTCCGGCTTCAAGGTTTTCGCCTCGACCGTCGCCGCCCACGGCTCGGTGAAGGCGATCAACGCCAAGGGCCTCGCCGATATCACCCAGGGCGAGATCACCTCTCTGGAGGAGGTCGCGAAATCGCTCGGCGCGAAAGGTCTCGCCTTCATCAAGGTGGAAAGCGGCGAGTGGAAATCGCCGATCGTGAAATTTTTCAGCGACGCCGAGAAGGCCGAGTTGACGAAACGCCTCAACATCGAGAACGGCGACATCATCTTCTTCGCCGCCGCCCCGTGGGAGCGCGCTTGCGCCATCCTCGGCCGCACCCGCCTTGAGGCCGCCCAGTTGCTCGTCAAGCGCGGCAAGCTGGTCCTGCGCCCCGACCAGTGGAATTTCCTGTGGGTCGTCGATTTCCCGCTCATGTCCTACGACGAGGAGCGCGGCAGCTATGCGGCCACGCACCACCCGTTCACCGCGCCGGTCGCCGAGGACTCGGGCCTGCTCGACAGCGACCCCAAGGCTGTCCGCGGCCAGCACTACGACGTCGTCCTCAACGGCATGGAACTCGGGGGCGGCTCAATCCGCATCCACCAACCCGCGTTGCAGAAAAAAGTGTTCGAGGACGTGCTGAAGATCCCCGCCGACGTGGTCGAGAGTCGCTTCGGCTACCTGCTTAAGGCCTTCACCTATGGCGCGCCGCCGCACGGCGGCATCGCCTTCGGGCTCGACCGGATGGTGGCGCTGCTTTGCGGCACCACGAGCATTCGCGACGTCAT
>LNEH01000113.1 GCA_001464505.1 Verrucomicrobia bacterium Ga0077533 | reverse complement strand
GTTGCGGATCGGCAGGAGGGCGGCCTATCCCAAAGCCGCCACAAGTGGAGCGCGTTGACCTCAACGCGCTGAGGTCAGCGCGCTCCACCTCAATCCATCACCCGCCAGTGCGCGTGGCGACCTCGATGACGTCGTGGGGGGCGGCTTCCTTCTGTCCGGCGGGGGTCACGCGGACGTAGCGCGCCTTTTTCCGGAGTTCGCCGAGATCCTTGGCGCCGAGGTAACCCATGCCGCTTTGCACGCCGCCGATGAGGTTGCCGAGCACATCGTCCACCGAGCCGGAGACTTCCTTGAGGGCCTCGATGCCCTCGGCGGCGACCTTGCGGGCGGTGTCGGGCTTGTCGTGACCGTAGCGGGCGGCCGAGCCGGCCTTCATGGCGGCGTGGCTGCCCATGCCGCGGTATTGTTTGTAGAGCTTGCCCGAGATTTCCATGATCTCGCCCGGCGCCTCACGGCACCCGGCGAGCAGGCCGCCGAGGATGACGGCGTCGGAGAGCGTGAGCGCCTTGACGATGTCGCCCGACTTGGTGATACCGCCGTCGGCGATGAGGCGGACGCCTTTCCTGGCGGCGCCGTGGCCGGCGACATGGAGCGCGGTGAGCTGCGGGATGCCCACACCCGCCACGATGCGGGTCGTGCAGATGGAACCCGGGCCCTGCCCGATCTTGATGGCGTTGGCTCCGGCGGCCGCGAGGAACTCCACGCCGGCGCCGCTGGTGACGTTGCCGGCGATGATGGGGAGATCCTTGAAGGCGCTGCGGATGAATTTCACCACGTTCCGGACGCCGGCGGTATGGCCGTGCGCGGTGGAGACAGCGACGACATCCACGGCCTCTTGGACGAGTTCGCCGACGTGCGCGATGATCTTGTCGCGGTCGAGTTCGCCGTCGGGCTTGCGGACCGGGGAGATGGCGGCGCCGACGATGAGGCGGAACTGGGAATCGCGGGCGGGTTTGCGGCGGGACTTGGCCTCGCTGGTGATACGCTCGACGTCGGAGATGGTCACGAGGCCGCGCAGGTGGTCCTTGTCGTCCACGACGAGAATCTTGTGGATGCCGACGTTGGCGGTGAAGAAGCGGTCGGCCTCCTTGATGGGGTCGGCGGCCATGCGTTTCTCCAGCACCGTGACGAGCTGCTGGCGGGGCGTCATCACCTCGGCGACCGGCTTGGATTTGTAGCGGTCCTTGACGAGGTTGCCGGAGAGCAGGCCGACCAGTTTGCCCGCACCGTCAACGACGGGAAAGGTGCGGAAATCGAAACGCTTCTGGTCGATCATGGTCAGGACCTCGCTGACCAGCGCGTCGGGTGAGACGGTGATGGGGTCCTGGATGAGGCCGTGGATGTGGCGTTTTACGCGGGCGACTTCCTTGATCTGGTCAACACCGGGCAGATTGTAATGGATGAGGCCAAGGCCGCCGTTGAGCGCCATGGCGATGGCCATGCGCGACTCGGTGACGGTGTCCATGTCGGACGAGATGATCGGGATCTGGAGGCGCAGGCCTTCGGCGAGCGAGGTGGACAGGTCGGTGTCCTTCGGCAGGATCTCCGAGTGGAGGGTGGCGAGCGAGACGTCGTCGTAAGTCAGCGCGCTCGGCAGGTTGGCGGCGAAGAAGCGGTCGGCGGGCAGGTAGAAGTCCGCGTCGCTGGCGGGATGGGCAACGGGCTTGGTCATTGTTGCCGTGAACGAAATACTCCCGCCGCGCGAAACCTCAACGAAAATTTCCCCGAATAGGGGTAATTCATTTTAACACAGAGGACGCGGAGGGCGCAGAGTTGGAAACAGCCAGGGGAATAGATTCAAGGGCTTGGGGCAAGACAAGGACCAGGTCTTTTTCCCGGCCGGCCGCCTCCGTGTTCTCTGCGATCTCTGCGTTAAAAAATCAGCCTGTTTTTTAGGATGCTTCCGTGTATTCGGTAGTTCTCTCCATGGTTTATCGTTTCGGCCACAAACCCTACCGTTTGCCGCTGCGGGCACCGCTGCGGACCGCGCATGGCACCTGGACGGAGCGTGAGGGGATAATCGTGCGCTTGGAGGACGAAACCGGGCGGGTGGGCTTTGGGGAAATCGCGCCGCTACCGTGGTTTGGGACGGAGACGCTGGCCGAGGCGGAGGAGATTTGCCGAAAATTTGGGGCGGCGGTGGACCGCGAGGTGCTGGACGCTGTGCCGGTGAGATTTGGCTGCGTGCGGTTTGCCCTGGCGTGCGCCAGGGCTGAGGTGGAGCGCGTTGACCCCAACGCGCTGACCCAACCAAAACGCGCTGAGGTCAGCGCGTTCCACCCGGCCACGCGCCTGCCGGTCGCGGCCCTGTTGCCTGCCGGGCGGGAAGCGCTGACGGCGTTACCGGTGAAGATCGAGGCAGGCTTCCTCGCTTTCAAATGGAAGGTCGGCGTCGGAACGGTGGACGATGAACTCGGCATCTTCGACGACCTGCTGGCCGCCTTGCCGGCCTATGCAACGGTCCGGCTCGATGCCAATGGCGCATGGGATCGACGCCAGGCGGCGAAGTGGCTCGTGCGCTGCGCCGAGCGGCCGGTGGAATTTGTCGAGCAACCCGTGCAACCCGGCGACGAGGCGACATTGCTGGGCCTCGCCGCGGATTATCCGGTCAAGCTGGCGCTCGACGAATCGGTCACCGGTCTCGCGGCGGCGCGGCGTTGGCAGGGGCTCGGTTGGCCGGGCGTGTTCGTCATCAAGCCGGCGTTGGCCGGGCCGCTGGATGAAACCGCGGCCTGGGTCGCCACGACCGAGGCCGACGTCGTGCTCTCGAGTGCGATCGAAACGGCCCTCGGCCGCGCGGCGATCCTGCACGCGGCCCTTTTGCGACCGCTGACGAAACGGGCGCTCGGCTTCGGGGTGGGCGAGATATTTGGCGACCGGCGCTGGGACGGCCCGTTCCTCGGCGCGGTGCTGGACGCCAGTTGGGGCAAGGCGGTGAATCCGGAGGAAATATGGACCGCGCTGAATTAGCCTTGCTCCTGGGCGCGCCGCACGGACTCGTGGCGGAGCCGCGGCCGGAAGCGACCGTGATAGCGGAGGCTGAGGCGGTGCGCTTCATGGCTGCGTTTGCGGCGGCGACGGCGCAGGGCGGAGTGGTGATGCTCGCGGGCGATTCCTGGGGTGAACATGAGCGACGGCAACTCGACGCGCTGCGCCACCAGGTTCAGATCACCCCGGCTACGGCCGCGGGCAAGGGCTGGCTTTGCATTCCGACGGGAGGCACCGGCGGCGTGTTGAAGTTTGCCCGGCACGACGAGGCAACTCTGGCGGCGGCGGTGCGCGGGTTCACGCAGCATTTCGGTTTGGAGCGAGTGAACGCCGCAGGTGTGCTGCCGCTGCATCACGTCAGCGGCCTGATGGCGTGGCTGCGCTGTGCCCTGACCGGCGGCGAATACCTGCCGCTGGACTGGAAGGAGATTGAGGCCGGCGTATTGCCGGTGCGGCCCGACAAGCCTGACGGTTGGGTGATATCACTCGTGCCGACACAACTGGAGCGTCTGCTGCACAGCGCGCGCGCGGTGGAGTGGCTGGCAAAATTCCGCCTTGTCCTCCTGGGTGGCGGCCCGGTTTGGCCGGCGCTGCTCGATCAGGCGGCGGCGCACCGGTTGCCAGTTTCACTCGGTTATGGGATGACGGAATCAGCGGCGATGCTCACGGCTCTGCGCCCGGAGGAATTCCTCGCCGGTGCCCGGAGCAGCGGCGCGGTTCTGCCGCACGCGACGGTGAAGATCGGGGCGGGAGACGCGATTATCATCGGCGGCGACTCGCTGTTCCGCGGTTACCATCCGCAGTGGCGCGACCGGTGGGATTTTGAAACGCAAGATTACGGGAGACTTGACGGGCAGGGGCACTTGCACGTCACCGGCCGGCGCGACGCCCTCATCATCACCGGCGGGGAGAAGGTGGAGCCGGCGGAGGTCGAGGCTGTGTTGCGCAGCAGCGGGGAGTTTTCGGAGGTCGTCGTGCTGGGTCTGCCGGACACCAAGTGGGGGCAGCAGGTTGTGGCGGTTTATCCCGGAAGCGCCCGACCGAATTTTCACAAGGTGATCGAAGTGATGAGCCGGCTGGCCGTCCCGAAGCGGCCGAAACGCTATATTCCGTTGGTCGGTCCCTGGCCCGCCAATGCCCAGGGGAAGGTGAACCGCCCCACACTTTTGGAGCAGGTGATCCGGCAGAGCAAGGAGCGGCGGTAAAACTGCGGGTTGACCCAGCCGGAATGGCGAGAATAATAGCAGCATGGTGAAAAAAGGAGAGATGTTGGTGGTAGGCACGATCAAGGCGACACCGATGGAGCGCTTTGGTCGCAACCAACGCCGAGCCGCTTTGGTCGCACCTGCCGCTGGCACTAAATCTGGCGTTCTGCGGTTTCGCACCTGGGAAGAGTTCAACTCATGGAAGATGGAGCACCGACGGGGGGGCTGACCCGGCCTCCCGATGATCGGGACTTGGCCGTGCTCGCCCGGGAATTGAACCGGCTGGGCGCGCGCTATATGGTCATTGGCGGCGTAGCGATCAACCGGCTTGGATATATCCGGGCAACTGACGATATTGATCTGCTCATCGCGCGTGATCTCGCCAATCAGCAATTGGTGCGGAAGGCGCTGGAGATTTTACCCGACCAAGCGGTGTGTGAACTCGGTAAAGAGGAAGACATCGCCGCTTGGGTGGTGGTGAGAGTCAACGATCAGATTACAGTGGATCTCATGACCGAGGCCACCGGGATTGGCTACGATGAGGCCACGCGTTTTATCGAATGGCATGAAATCGATGGAGTGAGGGTGCCGTTCGCCAACGCGGAGTTAATGCTGCGTTTCAAGCAGGGCTGGCGGGAAAAAGACGTCATGGACCGCAAATACTTGGAAAAACTCAGAAAGACTCCGCCAAGTGGTTAACGCATTTCTGTGAACAAAACCGAGATCGCCGCCGTCCTGACGGAAATCGGCACCCTCCTGGAGCTGAAGGGTGAGAATCCGTTCAAAATCCGCGCCTATCAGGCCGGCGCGCGGGTCGTCGAGTCGCTGGGCGAGGGCGAACTCACACAACGCATCGAGGCCGGCACGCTGGAGGAGGTGAAGGGCATCGGCGAAGCATTGGCCCAGAAGATAACCGAACTGCACACGACCGGGCGGCTGGAGTATTTTGAAAAACTGGCAGCGTCGGTGCCGGCGGGAATGGTGGAGATATTGCGCATCCCCGGCATCGGCGCCAAGAAAGCCCGGGCTTTGCAGGAAAAGCTCGGCATCGACACCGTGGCCAAGCTGCGCGCGGCGTGCGCGGCGGGTTCGGTGGCGGCCCTCGACGGTTTCGGCGAAAAGACCCAGGAGCGCATCCTGACCGGCATCCAGAATCGCGAGGCTTACAACAAGCGCCACCTGTGGATAACCGGCTGGGAGGCGGCGGAGCCGATTCTGGCGGGATTGCGCCAACTGCCGGGCGTGCAGCAGGTCGAGTCGTGCGGCAGCCTGCGTCGGCGGATGGAAACCGTGGGGGATCTTGATTTCCTCGTGGCGACCACCGCGCCGGCGCCGATTGTGGAGTGGTTTGTGTCGCAATCTGGCATC
>LNEH01000112.1 GCA_001464505.1 Verrucomicrobia bacterium Ga0077533 | reverse complement strand
GGGGGCTGGTGCCGGCGGCCGGCGAGGGGACGGCGAAGGAGAAGGCGGAGCAGCCCGGCCACAAAACGAACATCAAGAACGAGGAACAGCTTTTCCAGAAACTCGGCCTGGCCTACATCCCGCCGGAATTGCGCGAGGGTTTGGGCGAAATCGAGGCCGCGGAGCAGGGCGCGCTGCCCCGGCTGATCGAGCAAAACGACATTCGCGGGGTGTTTCACAACCACACGACGGCCTCCGATGGACACAACACGCTCGAAGAGATGACGGCGGCGGCGCAGGCGTTCAGCTTGGAGTATCTCGGCATTGCCGACCACTCCAAATCCAGTGTGCAAGCCCGGGGCCTCACCGAGGCGCGTTTGGGGGAGAGAAATTCAAATGCCATGTCTTCACCGGCACGGAGTGCGACATCCTGCCCGACGGGAAGCTCGACTTCGACCAGGGCCTGCTGGCCCAGCTCGATTACACCGTGGTGTCGGTCCACAGCTCCTTCCGACAGGAAAGGGCGGTGATGACCAGGCGCATCATCCGCGCGATCGAGCAGCCTCACGTGACGATGCTCGGGCATCTGACCGGACGGCTGCTGCTGGAGCGCGAGGGTTACGAGGTTGAGGTGGACCAGGTGATCGATGCGGCCATCGCCAACGGGGTCGTCATTGAGCTGAACGCCAATCCCTGGCGCCTGGACCTGGACTGGCGGCACTGGCGGAAAGCAGCCGAGCGCGGTCTCCTCTGCTCGATCAATCCCGATGCGCACGGAACGGATCAACTGGCTTACTACCGGGTCGGGGTGGGCAGCGCCCGCAAAGGCTGGCTGACGAAGGAGAACGTGATCAACACGCAGCCACTCGCGGCGGTCAAACGCTGGCTCGCGCGGAAACACGGGAAGTGATCTGTGTTCAACTTTTACCCCGGCCAACCCACGGCCGCAGGTGGCTGAACGAAGCATTCTGGCCCTAGCGTGGAGGCCCGGAGGCGAGGCCTGCATCCTCTTACTCCGAACAGACTAACCGCTCCGGGCAAAAAACGCACCCCATTCGCCAATCCCTGCCCAGCGCAGGCGGCCGGCTTCGGCGAAAATGGCGGCAACCGGCACCCCCCGATTCATTCCGCCGGCCCATCATCGCCCCCAATCATGAGCACGGTCCTTCTCTCTGCGCCCGCCCCGAAAATCCCGGCCAAGCCGCCCGCCCCGCCCAAGCCGCCCGCCGGTCTTTTCGCCCGGCGCACCAAACTCATCGGCAGTGAGAACGCCTTCCGCATCGGTCCCCAGATCCGTGAGATCGAGTCGCGCGGCGGCAAGGTCATCAAGTGCAACCTCGGCGAGCCCGACTTTCCGCTCGCCCGGCACATCGCCGACGAGGTGAAGCGGCAGATCGACCTCGACCAGACCCATTATTGCGACCCGCAGGGCATCCTGCCGCTGCGCGAGGCCGTTGCCCGCACCATGTCGGCCCGCCGTGGCATCTCGATCACGCCCGACCGGGTGGTGGTATTCCCCGGCGGCAAGCCACCCATCGGTCTGACCCAGCAGACCTATTGCAATCCGCGCGATGAGGTCATTTATCCCAGTCCCGGCTACCCCATCTACGAGTCCTTCGCCACCTATCTCAGCCTCAAGCCGGTGCCGCTGCACCTGCGCGAGGCAGCGGACTTCAGCTTCACCGGACGCGAACTCGCGGCGCTCATCACGAAGCGCACCCGGGTCATCATCCTCAACTTCCCCTCCAACCCGACCGGAGGCGTCGTCTCGGCGGAGCAACTGGAGGAGATCGCCGATGTCATCCGGCGCAAGGCTCCGCCCCAGGCGCGCATTTACTCGGACGAGATCTACGAGGACATCCTCTTTGACGGGAACGTGCATCACTCCATCGCCTCATTGCCGGGCATGGTGGAACGCACGATCATCGCCAGCGGCGTTTCCAAGTCCTACGCGTGGACCGGCGGGCGCGTCGGCTGGGCGGTCTTTCCGACCGCGGAAGAGGCGGCGGTCTTCCGCAACCTGAACATCAATTATTTTTCCTGCATCCCGGCCTACAACCAGATGGGCGCGGCCGTCGCCCTGGAGTCGCCGCTGAGCGCGGCCGAGATGGCCCGCATGCGCGCGGCGTTCCTTGAGCGGCGCGACCTGATGGTCGCGGGGCTCAATGCCATACCCGGCATCTCCTGCCGCAAACCCGGCGGCGCGTTCTACCTGTTCCCCAACATCGCCGGCGTGTGCCGGGATCTTGGGGCCGTCGCCGCCCACCGGAAGCTGCCGCCTGCGCTGCGGGAGCGCACCAGCCCGGCGACCCTCGTGCAAATGTTCCTGCTCTGGAGCCATCTGGTGGCCACGATGGACCGCCGCTCGTTCGGGCGGATCGGTTCCGAGGGGCAGCATTACCTGCGGCTCTCCATCGCCACCGCCCTCGCCGATCTCCAGACCGGCTTGCAGCGCATCCGCGCCGCCGCGCAGGACCACGACGGATTCCAGAAATTCATCAAGGCAGGACAGCACCTATGCTGACGCACGCCACGGAGACACCAACCACTCCGGCGCGTGGCCCGGAGGCTGCGCCGCATACGTTTGGCCCGCGCCGCGGCGTGTTCGTGAACGCCGTCGACCGGCTCGCGCGCGACGGCGGGCCGCTTGATGCCGAAGCGTTGGCGCACTGCGAGGCGTTTGACCTCGTTTACCGCACGCTGTGCGCCGTGATGTATAACTTTGCGCCGCTTTCGGGCCACCCCGGCGGTTCGATCTCGTCGGGCCGTTTCGTCTCGCGCCTCCTGTTCGAGACGATGGACTACGGCCTCGACCAACCCGGCCGACGGGATGCCGACATCATTTCCTACGCCGCCGGCCACAAGGCCCTCGGCCTTTATGCGCTGTGGGCGCTGCGCAACGAGATCGCCCGCATCGCCGCGCCCGAACTGCTGCCGCGTGACGAAAAATTCCAGTTGCGGCTCGAGGACTTGCTCGGCTTTCGCCGCAATCCCTTCAACCCCGCCCCGCTGGCCCGACAATTCCGGGCCAAGGCGCTGGACGGCCACCCGACGCCGGCCACGCCCTTTGTGCGACTCTCGACCGGTGCGTCCGGCGTGGGCCTGCCCGCGTCGCTCGGCCTCGCCTGGGGAGCGGCTGATCTTTACGGCGCGGCCGCCCCGCGCGTCCACATCGTCGAGGGGGAAGGTGGACTGACTCCGGGTCGCGCCGCCGAGGCGCTCGCCGCCGCCGGCACCGCCTCGCTGGGCAATGTCATCCTCCATGTCGATTGGAACCAGGCGTCCATCGACTCGAACCGGGTCTGCCGCGACGGCGAGACACCCGGTGACTACGTGCAGTGGACGCCTGCGGAACTGGCCTACCTCAACGACTGGAACGTCATCCATGTTCCCGACGGATTCTCGTGGCAGCAGATCACCCTGGCCCAACGCCTCGCCCTGACCTTCGACAACGGCCAGCCGACCGCCATCATCTACCGCACCGTCAAGGGCTGGCAGTATGGCATCGAAGGCCGCGCCTCCCACGGCGCCGGCCACAGCCTGTGCTCCGGCGGATTCCACGCGGCCGTCGCCCCACTGCTGCCCAAGGGCACCGTGCCTTTGCCGGGCTGTGACGGAACCGAGCAGCGTTGCGGCGGTGGCACCGATGCCGCCATCGTGGAGCAATGCTATTGGGAAACGCTCGGCTATATCCGCCAGGCCCTTGAGGCCCGCCGGCCCACGGTCGAGGCACTGGCGGCGCAATTGCGCGCGTCCCGCGACCGGCTGGACGCCCGTTCCCTCCGACCCCGGGCGGACGCACCCAGGCTCGAGGCCGCCTACGTCACCGCCGCTGCGGCGCCAGCCGGTTCCCCGCCTGAGCTCACCCTCAAGCCGGGCACGAAAACCACCCTGCGGGAAGAACTCGGTCGCGTTCTCAATCACTACAACCGAGTGACCGGCGGGGCGTTCATCATCGCCTCCGCCGACCTCATGGCCTCGACCAGCATCAACAAGGCCGGCGAAGGATTTCCCGCCGGTTTCTACAACCGTCGCACCAATCCGTTGGCGCGGCAGCTCGCGACCGGCGGCATTTGCGAGGATGCCATGACCGCCATCCTCGCGGGCATCTCCACCTACGGCAGCCATATCGGCGCCGGCTCGTCCTACGGCGCCTTCAGCGCGCCGCTCGGTCACATCGCCGCCCGGTTGCACGCCATTGGAAGCCAGGCCCGCGTCGCCCTTGAAGGCGGCGACTACCGCCCCTTCTTCATCGTCTGCGCCCACGCCGGCCTCAAGACCGGCGAGGACGGACCGACTCACGCCGACCCGCAGCCGCTCCAGCTCCTGCAGGACAACTTCCCGCTGGGGACCATGATCACACTTACTCCGTGGGATCCGCAGGAGCTCTGGCATCTGGTGTCGGCCGCCCTCGACCGCCGGCCCGCGATCATCGCGCCGTTTGTCACGCGTCCGCCCGAGACGGTGCTCGATCGGGCGGCGCTCGGCCTGCCGCCGGCCTCCAGCGCCGTCCACGGCGTCAGCCGCCTGCTCGCGGCCAACAGAAAATCGTCGGGCACGATCGTCCTCCAAGGCACCGGGGTGACCAATGCCTTCCTCACCGGTGCGTTGCCGTTGCTCCGGCGCGAGGACATTAACCTCAACGTCTACGCTGTCACGTCCACCGAACTGTTCGACCTGTTGCCGCCCGGCGAGCGCGAGCGGATCTTCCCCGAGGCGCACCAACGGGAGGCCATGGGCATCACCGATTACACGCTGGCGACCATGACGCGCTGGGTGCGCTCGGACTACGGCCGGGCTCATACTTTGCATCCCTTCCGCCACGGGCATTTCCTCGGCAGCGGGTCGGGCGCCAAGGTGATGACGGAAGCAGGTCTCGACGGCCCCGCCCAGTTCGAGGCCATCCGGGCCTATGTGAAGGGGCGCTAACTTGCGCAAGGCAGGGTCGAGACCCGCGTCTCTTCCGCTGGGGCGGCCTTCAGCCGCATGATCGCCTTCTGGCGTGGGTGGCGCGCCGTGTTTCGGCCCCTGATGTTAGTTCAGGATGAATTGAAATGAGCCATAAACCCTGCTTGATCGGCGGGTAGTTTCGCCAAGCCGGCAATATGGCCATCACGCACACATCATTCCATTGCGCAGTTGCTTTGAAGGAAGCGACGAGGCGAAGCTATAGCACATGAAAACCGCGCTTATAACCGGCATTACGGGACAGGACGGATCTTACCTGACGGAGCATCTGCTGGCCAAGGGCTATGCGATCCACGGCTTGGTGCGCCGGGCGAGCATGTTCAACCGTTCCCGCATCGATCATCTGCGTTCGCCGGGCGATGGGCCCGGACGAACACCGGGTTCCCAGCAGGGAACAACGGTGGCTCCTTCCGACCGGCTGGTCTTGCATTACGGTGATCTGGCCGACCTGACCTCGGTGCGGCGTTTGTTAAAGAAAGTGTCGCCGAATGAGGTCTATCATCTGGCCGGCCAGAGCCACGTCGGACTGAGTTTCGAGATTCCCGAGGTCACCTGCCAGGAAAACGGCATGGCCACGCTTGGCTTGCTTGAGGCCATGCGCGACCTCGACTACCCGGTGCGTTTTTATCATGCGGCCAGCTCGGAGATGTTCGGCTCGCCCCAGGCAACGCCGCAGTCAGAGGCAACGGCATTCAATCCGGTGAACCCCTACGGCTGCGCCAAGGCCTTCGCCACCCAGCTCTGCCACGTCTATCGGAATTCCTATGGTCTGTTTGCGTGCAGCGGCATCGCCTACAACCACGAGTCGCCCCGCCGCGGCGAAAACTTTGTGACCCGGAAAATCACCCTGGCGGCGGCCCGCATCAAGGCCGGACGACAAGCGGCCCTGCATCTCGGCAACCTCGAGGCGCAACGCGACTGGGGCTACGCGCCGGAATATGTCACCGCCATGTGGCAGATGTTGCAGACGGAAAAACCGCTGGATTGCGTGCTCGCGACCGGCCGGCTCTGTTCGATCCGGGAATTTGCCATGGCCGCCTTCAAGGAAGTCGGACTGGAATTGAAATTCGAGGGCCGGGGTGAGGCCGAAGTCGGCCGCCGCACCGACACCGGCGCGGTCGTCATCAGGGTTGATCCGCGCTATTATCGCCCGGCTGATTCCACGCACTTGGTGGGTGATGCTTCCTTGGCGCGGCAGACGCTGGGTTGGGCACCCAAGACGATCGGCACGGATGTGGCCCGGTTGATGGCGCGGGCAGACTGGGCGACAATGTCTGAGCCTGGGAAATCCCAAACGGATTAGGGTGTGGCTCAGCCATACAGGCTAAGATTTAGCGCTTAGAACTTCTTCCATGTCCACCTACCTCGTCACCGGCGCGGCCGGCTTCATCGCCTCGAAGGTCTGCGAATACCTTCTCGCCGGGGGCCACACCGTGGTGGGGATCGACAACCTGAATGATTATTACGATGTGCGTCTGAAGGATTATCGCCTCGCGCGCCTGCTCAGCCGGCCGGAGTGGCTTCCCGGCGGAGACAGCGCGAAATCCCGGTTTGCCGCGGGCAGCAGTGCGGCCGGTCGTTTCTCTTTTCGTCCGGCCGACATCGAAAACCTCCCGGTCATCGAGGCGATTTTTTCGGAATTCAAATTCGACGCGGTCATCAACCTCGCGGCGCGGGCCGGCGTGCGCTACAGCCTGGATCATCCCCATGTTTACCTGAGCACGAACACGCTGGGGACGCTCAACCTGCTCGAGTGCCAGCGAAAATACGGGGTGAAGAAACAGGTGCTCGCGTCGAGTTCATCGCTCTACACCGGTTGTCCCATGCCGTTCACGGAGGACCAGCCGGTCAATACGCCGCAGTCGCCCTATGCGGCGACCAAGAAGGCCGCCGAGATGCTCGCCCATACTTATCACCAGCTTTACGGGCTGGATATCTCGGTGCTGCGCTACTTCACGGTGTTCGGCCCCGCCGGCCGGCCGGACATGGCGCCGCTGCGCTTCATCAAGTGGATCGACGAAGGCACGCCCATCACCCTCTACGGAGACGGCACCCAGGCTCGCGACTTCACCTATGTGGACGACATCGCCCGCGGCACGATTCTCGCCGTCAAGTCCCTCGGCTACGAAATCATCAATCTCGGCGGAGGCCGCAATCCCCTCAGTCTGCAAGCGGTGATTGGAATGATTGAAAAGGCATTGGGCAAGAAGGCTAAGATCGCCGGCCAGCCGCCACACGCCGCCGACATCAAGGAGACCTGGGCTGACATCGGCAAAGCGAAACGCGTGCTCGGTTGGGCGCCACAGGTCGCACCGGAGGAAGGCTTTCGTCGCACGGTTGACTGGCATATCGCCAACCGGGAATGGCTGAAAAACATCCAACTATGAATGCAGTCTTGAAAGCATGTGCGGCATAGCCGGCATCGTTGACGGCCGGATGGAGACTGCCGTGCGCGAGGCGGCCGTGCGCCGCATGATTGACCGCCAGCGGCACCGAGGCCCGGATGATGACGGGTTGGTCTCCAGCGCGACAGTCACTCTGGGCATGTGCCGGCTGGCCATCTTCGATCCGGCGAACGGCCACCAGCCCATGGTCACGCCCGACGGACGCTACCAGCTCGTCTTCAACGGGGCCATTTACAATCATCAGGAACTGCGGGCCGGGCTCGAAGCCAAGGGGTTCGCCTTTCGCACCCACTGCGACACCGAGGTGCTGCTGGCGGCTTATGCGCACTATGGCGCGGCCTGCCTGCCGCGCTTGCGGGGGATGTTTGCCTTCGCCGTCTGGGATGCGCAGGAGCACACGCTCTTCGTCGCCCGTGATCCACTGGGCATCAAGCCGCTCTATTACGCCCAACTGCCGGACGACACCTTTGTCTTCGCCTCGGAACTGAATGCCCTGTTCGCCAGCGGGCGTGTCGAACGGGAGATCGATCCGGTGGCGGTGGGGGATTACCTGGCGTGGTTCGCGGTGCCGGCGCCGCGAACCATCTACCGCGGCATCGCCAACCTGCCACCAGGACACGCCATAAAAGTGGATGCCACCGGCCGGTGCGAGATCTCGCCGTGGTGGCACCTGCCCGAGTCAAGGGCCAGTCAACCGGGTGGCACGTATGCGGACTTTGTCCGGGAACTGCGGTGCAAGCTGGAGGATACCATCCGCGCCCACCGGGTGGCGGATGTGCCGGTGGGGGCCTTTCTCTCGGGCGGCCTTGATTCGACCGCGGTGGTGGGGCTCATGACCGCCACCGGTGCCGGACGGTTGAAGACATTCTCGCTGGTCTTCAACGAAGCGGAATATTCGGAGCAATCGCCGGCCCGGCTGGTGGCGAAAACATTTGACACCGAACATCACGAGGAAGTCCTCACCGGCCGGCAAGTGGCGCAAGACCTGCCGCGCATCCTTGGCTCGTTCGACCAGCCGACAGGTGATGGCATCAACACTTACTATGCCAGCCGCATGGCCCGGGCCGGCGGAGTGAAGGTGGCGTTGTCCGGTCTGGGCGGCGACGAACTGTTCGGCGGCTACCCCTCATTCCGCGATATGCCGCGGTTTGCGCGTTACCTCCCGTATTGGTGGCAGCTGCCGCAGCTCCTGCGCCGGGGCGTCGTCCAACAATTGCGGCGCCGCGGGGCGCGCGCCCGCAAGCTGGCGGATATGTTGGAATTTGCCCGGGATCTGAATGAACTCTGTTCCCTGCGCCGCCGCGTCCTTTCGGAGTCGGCGCGGCTGCCCCTGCTGGCCCCGGCCGCCCGCCGTCTGGCCATTCGCCAAGGACCCAACCATCCCATGCTCGACGACTTTGTGTTCGAGCTGATGGGGGCGGATTCGGCGCAGATTGTCAGCGCTTGGGAGATGCGCACCTACATGGCGGATGTGCTGCTGCGGGACAGCGATGTGTTCAGCATGGCGAACTCGCTCGAGTTACGGGTGCCTCTGGTCGACCGGGTGCTGGTCGAATGGTGGTGGAATCAACCGCAAAAGTTTCGCTACCACCCGGACCGGGCGAAAGCCGCCTTGGCCGACGCCGTGGCGGACCTGGTCCCGGAAGCCATCCGCACCCGGCGCAAACAGGGATTCGGACTGCCGTTCCCGGTTTGGATGAAGACGGAACTGAAGCCGTTTCTGGAGGAGACTTTTTCCACATCGTCCCTGATGACCTGCCCCTGGCTCGACCCCACCGCCGTCCAGCGTGAATGGAAGGATTTTGCGCCCGGCCGCGACCCGCGCAATTGGACCCGGGTCTGGACCCTGGCCGTCCTCATTGCGTTCGCCAATCGGCCGCCCCGCCCATGAAGACGTTGCTGCTAGCGCCTGAGCTTTTTCGCGCCGAAGGGGGAATTGCCCGAATTCTGCGTTCCTATCTTAAAGCGCTGTGCGAAGAGGCCGGGGAGGGTGATGAGGTCCACTTTCTGGCTCTGAATGACGGCGCACACGACCCGGAGAAGATCAGACCCCATAGCAAAGGCCGGCCCGGAGCCCATGTCGGATGCGGGCGGAGCAAGCTCAGCTTCATCTTCCACACTTTCCGGCTGGGCTGGGGCTCGGATCGCGTGATTTGCGGCCACTTGCACCAACTGTCTGTGGTCTGGCTGTTCAGTTTTGTTCGTCCGCGAATAAAATACTATCTCGTCGCACACGGGATCGAGGTCTGGCGCCCCTTTGGTTGGTTGGAGCGGAGGGCTCTGCGCAAAGCGCACCGGATCCTGTGTGTCAGTGAATATACCCGCCGGCAAATGCTGCGCTTCGATCCCAAGCTTGAGCGGACACGTCTCGTCATCGTGCCGAACACCTTCGATCCAGGTTTTATGGCGCCAACCGGCAAGTCACTGGTGGTCAAGTCCGGTTTCGGTCCGCGTATCCTGGTGGTTTCCCGGCTCACCCGCGCCGATGCCTACAAGGGCTTCGATACGCTGATCGAGGCCATGCCGCAGGTGCTGCGCCAGTATCCGGCCGCGCAGTTGCGCATAGTCGGCGGGGGGGATGACGAGCGCCGGTTACGCGATCTCGTGCATACGCTGCACCTGGAGGACACCGTGCATTTTGCGGGCATCGTCAACGACGCCGCCTTGAGCAGGGAATACGCCGCCTGCGATATTTTTGCCCTTCCCAGCCGGAAAGAAGGTTTTGGTCTGGTTTACCTCGAGGCCATGGCCCACGGGAAACCCTGCCTGGCCGCCCGCGCCGGCGGGGCGCCCGAGGTCGTGAACTGCGAGGTGGGCGCCCTCGTCGAATACGGCAACACCGACCAGATAGCAGTCGCCGTGGCCGACCTCATGCGCCATCCCCGCGATCCGGTCGCCATCTTCCGCCGGGCGGAGCAGTTTGCCTTTCCGGCCTTCAAGCGGCACCTGACCGCCGCCTTGGGTGAATGATACCAATTACGGGATAATACCAACGTCCCTTGATAATTAGACTTAACGCGGCAGCGCCGGTAGGGCGGCGAGTCCCTTCGCCGCCGC
>LNEH01000111.1 GCA_001464505.1 Verrucomicrobia bacterium Ga0077533 | reverse complement strand
GACTGGGAACTGCCGAAGCTGCCTTTTGCTTATGACGCCCTCGAGCCGCACCTCGACGCCCGGACGATGGAGATCCACCACTCGAAGCATCACCAGGCCTACATTACCAACGCGAAGAACCTCCTCAAGGACCAGCCCGGCCTGCTCGCCCGCGGGCCCGAGGCGCTGGTGCGCGACCTCGCGAGCGTGCCGGAGTCGATCCGCACGGGCATTCGCAACAACGCCGGCGGACATGTGAACCACTCGTTCTTCTGGAAGGTCATCGCTCCTGACCAGGGGGTCTCAATCCAGCAACTGCCCGTCGCGATCGCCGGGGCCTTTGGTTCGATGGACGATTTTAAGAAACAGTTCACCGATGCAGCCCTGAAGTGCTTCGGCAGCGGCTGGGCGTGGTTGAAACCAGGACTCGCCGCTCAGCGAACGCGCCAGACCCGTCATCGGACTCGATGTGTGGGAGCATGCCTATTACCTGCACTATCAGAACCGCCGGGCGGACTATGTGAAGGCGTTTTGGAATGTCCTCAACTGGACGCAGGCTGAGCAGAATTACGCCGCCGCACTCAGAGGATGATTTTAACACGGAGGACGCAAAGGCAGCAGAGGACTGAATGACTATCAAACGGTCTGGATTTTCTCCGTGAACTCTGCGGCCTCGGTGTTCAACTGCCTTTGTCTTATACCAATCACCCGATGTTTTCACACCAAGGTCGCAAAGAGCGCCAAGGAACACACCACTGGCTCTGACTTCGTGACCTTAGCGTTCTTGGTGTAAAAGCACAGGGCGAATGGTAATGGTGATTCAAATCATGGGGCCGGCTGCCCGGCGCCACCTGTTCCTGTGTGTCGGGCCGGATTGCTGCACGACGGAGCAGGGGCTGGCCACATGGGAACACCTGAAGGCCGCGCTCAAGGAGCATCAGATTCCCGCGATGCGAACGAAGGCCGCCTGCCTGCAGCGGTGCGTGGATGGCCCCTGGCTGGTGGTTTATCCCGACGGCGTCTGGTATGCGCAGGTCACGCCGGAGAAGTTCGACCGCATCCGCCGCGAGCATATCGAGGGCGGCGTGCCGGTGCAGGAGTGGGTGCAGGCGGTGAATCCGTTAGATCAATAAATAAACGCGGCTGGGGCACCGCGCCGGGAATGAGCCAACCGGGCCGGCTTCAGGTGCGTTCGGGCGGGATCGTCGGTATTGTGCGTCGGACAGAGGCGGCTGACTGGCACTTGGGGCAGACGCCGAAAAATTCGACCAGGTGGCTGATTTGCGTATAGCCCCGCTCTGTCAGCAGGCGCTCCACGCCCTCGACCGGAAAATATTCCATGCGCTCCGTGGCGCCGCAGGCTTTGCACACGATATGGTGGTGGCGCGGGGTGGTCAGAGTGAGCTCGTAGAGGCAGGTGCCGTGGTGCAGGTAGCTGCGGCGGACTAGGCCCATCTCCTCGAACGCCGCGAGGCAGCGATAAACGGTGACGAGGTCGCACACCCCGGTCCCCACATCCTGATGAATGCGTTCGCAGCTGACCGGCCCCTCGTGGCGATGGAGAGACGCGATGATGGCGAGGCGCGGTTTGGTGATGCGCATTCCGGCGGTGCGGATGCGAGTGCGGGCCTCGGTCAACGCGGATTCCCTGGCGTCGGCATTGGCGACGGTGGCGAGGGGATGGTTCGACTGGGTCGCGGAAATCATGCAGAGGTGGCATAGCATCCATACAACCGGCCGCGGAGAACGCGAGTTGAACTTTACCCACCTGTCACAGTCCACCCACGGGCGGAGCCGGCTGGTCGGCGCGGAAATGGTTGCAGGGTTGCGGCTGGCCTCAGGCTGTGCTAGCTATTGCCCCTGAAAATCATGCAAGACTTGGAATTTTCCGAAATCGTCGGGTTGATCTGCAAGGAAGACACCCGCTTTGACCGCAAGGCCTACAATTTTGTCCGGCAGGCGCTCGACCACACCGTGAAGGAAACGAAGCGCAAGAACCCGGAGCGCACGGGCAAGTCGCAGCACGTCACGGGCGCCGAGCTGCTCGAGGGCATCCGCGCCCATGCGCTCGAGCAATTTGGCCCGCTGACCAAGACGGTGCTGAACAAGTGGGGCATCACGCGCTGCGCCGACTTCGGCGACATCGTCTTCAATCTGATCGAATACAATGTCTTCAGCAAAACCGAGAACGACCGGCGGGAGGACTTCGCGAACCTTTATGATTTCGACGAAGCGTTTGTGAAACCCTACCAGCCCGCCGGCACCCGCCGCGTTCGCCAGACGGGCAGTGCCTGATGCTGCGACCCCTCATTTTGTGGGAGCGAGCTTGCTCGCGACTGTAATGTGTCGCGAGCAAGCTCGCTCCCACAGGGTTGACGCCGCACAAGATTGTCCAAAGTAATATTTCTCCTCCAATTTTCTGATGCCCAAACAATCGTCCGCCCGTTCGCGCGACCTCGCGTTGTTGGAAAATCTCTGGGCCAAGCCCGTCGAACGTTACACGCTCCCGAACGGCCTCACCGTCCTGCTCAAACGCGACACCGCCGCCCCCGTGAGCTCGGTGCAGGTGTGGGTGAAGACCGGGAGCATCCACGAGGGGGCGCACCTCGGCGCCGGCCTCTCGCACTACCTGGAACACATGCTGTTCAAGGGCACGGCCCGCCGCGCCGGCCGCGAAATCTCCGCCACCGTGCAGGCCCACGGCGGCTACATCAACGCCTACACGACCTTCGACCGCACCGTTTACTACATCGACGTGCCGTCCAGCCACACCGCCGTGGCCATCGACCTGCTGGCCGACGCGGCGCTGCACTCGACCCTGCCCGCGGACGAGGTGACCAAGGAAAAGGACGTCATCCTGCGCGAGATCGACATGTGTCTCGACGATCCCGACCAGCGGCTTTCGCAGGCGCTGTTCGAGACGGCTTTCCGCGCCCACCCCTACCGCCAGCCCATCATCGGCCACCGCGACGTCTTTGCCGCCAGCACCCGCGAGGACTTGCTGGCCTATTACCGCGCCCGCTATGTGCCGAACAATCTGGTGGTGGTTATCGCGGGTGACTTCGACCCCGCGGCCACGCGCGCCGCCATCGCGGAGCATTTTGGCAAGGCACCGCGCGTGCGGCTCGCCCCCGTGCTCGTGCCCGACGAGCCCGCCCAACTCTCGCGCCGCGACATGCATCTTCGCGAAGACGTGCAGGTGTCGCGCGCCGGTCTGGGGTGGCAGATCCCGGGCCTCACGCATCCCGACGCCCCGGCGCTTGATCTGCTCGCGATGGTGCTCGGTCACGGCGACAGCTCGCTGCTGTGGCAGGCCATCCGCGAAAAAGCCCGGCTGGTGCACACGATCGACGCCATGTCGTGGTGTCCCGGCACCAGCGGCCTGTTCTATGTTTCCTATTTGGCCGACCCCGACAAGCGGGTCGCCGCCGAACAGGCGATCCTCCGGGAGATTGTTCGTATTACGAACATTGGCATCAGCGCGAAGCTGCTCGCGAAGGCGGTGCGGCAGGCTGTGACCTCCGAGATCGACGCCCGCAAGACCATGTCCGGCCAGGCCTCGCGCCTCGGCGCGGGTGAGGTCGTGGTGGGCGACATCAACTATACCCGGACTTATTTCGCGCGGTTGTCCGCCCTCACCCCGGCGGGTTTGCAACAGGTGATGCGCACCTACCTCGTGTCGGAGAAACTCACCGTCGTTTCGTCAAATCCGGCGGGCGCGGCAACCGCGCCCGCCCTGCGAAGCCTTGGCGAAGCAGGGCCTTCCCTCGATTTCTCCGAGCTCACGCTGCCCAACGGCGCGCGGCTCCTGCTCCAGCCCAACCAGCAACTGCCCAATCTGCACCTGCGGCTGGCCTTCGGCGGCGGCCCGATGTTCGAGCCGACGGAGCGGCGCGGTCTGACCAGCCTCATGGCCACGCTGCTCACCAAGGACACCGCGAAGCGCTCGGCCGAGGAAGTGGCCCAGGCCATCGAGGAAGTGGGCGGCAGCTTCAGCGACTTCTCCGGCAACAACAGCTTCGGGCTCATGACCGAGGTGCTGCCCGGTGACGCGGGGCTGGCGCTGGAGTTGATCAGCGACGCCGTCTTGCGGCCGGCTTTCAAACCGGTGCGCCTCGAGGTGGAGCGCGAGTCGGCGCTGGCGTCGCTCAAGGAGAGCCTCGACGACGTCGTGACGGTCGGGCGGAAGAAAATGCGCGAGAAATTCTTCGGCGCGCATCCCTTCGCGATCGAGAGCGGCGGCGATGAGGCCGGGTTGAAGGCCATCACGGCGGGGGATCTGCGCGCGCTGCACCGGCGGCTGCTGGTGAGTGGCAACGCCGTGCTCGCGGTGGCGGGCGACTTTGACGCGAGGAAGCTCGTGCCGAAATTGAAAGCGTTCCTCGCCCAACTGCCCAAGGGGGGGGCGGCCAAGGCCACCGCGTCATTGCGGGTCAAGGCGGGCGACTTCACCGAGACGCAGCCACGGCAGCAGGCGATAGTCTTCCAGGCGTTCCCCGGGCCGGGCCTGCACGCACCCGACTATGAGGTGAGCGAGGTCATGGACGAATTGTTCAGCGGCATGTCGTCGCACCTGTTCGAGCGCGTGCGCGAACAGAAGAGCCTGGCGTATTTCGTCCGATCCAGCCGCCTCGTGGGATTGGACGCGGGGATGTTTTATTTTTTCGCGGGCACAAGCCCGCAGCGTTACGGTGAGGTCATCGCGGAGCTGAATCTGGAGATTGCCCGCGTGCAGGGCGGCGGGGTGACGGCCGAGGAATTGCACCGCTGCCAGACGCGGCTCAAGGCCGGCAAGCGGATGGGGATGCAGACCAACTCGGCCCGCGCCATGCAGGCGGCCCTGAACGCGGTTTACTGCCTGCCGGTCAACGACTGGCGGACCTATGACGCGCGCATCGATGCCGTCACGCTCGCCGCGGCGCAGGCATTTGCGCGGAAGTATTTCCAGCCGGCCCGCCGGGTGCAGCTGGTGGTCCGGCCCTGAGTTGTTACAGAATGGTCAAATTCTGCCCCCAGTTGAATTGTTAATAAGCTCCGCTTGCCGCGGCGACCCCGAACCGTAGCATGGCGTTCCGATGAAAACACTCACTTCAATGTCTCGGATCGCGCTGGGTCTGCTGGCGCTTGTGTTCGCTGTCACGATGGCCAAAGCCAAGGAAGAGGGCGACAAGGAGAGGAAACCTTCCAAGGAAACCCTGGAGAAATACGACGCCAACAAGGACGGCAAACTTGATGACACCGAGAAGGCTGCCGCCAAGGCCGGCGCCGCCGCGAAAACCAAGGCCACCAAGGAAGCGAACCTGGCCAAATACGACGCCAACAAGGATGGCAAACTCGATGAGACCGAGAAAGCGGCGATGAAGGCGGACCATGATGCAGCCAAGGCCACCAAGAAAGCCGAGCGCGACGCGAAAAAAGCCGAAAGAGAGGCCAACAAAGCCGACAAGGACAAAGAGAAGAACTGAGCTTCCGCCACGCCTTTCAGCCTGCGACCCCGGCCGCCACGCCGGGGTTTATTTTTGGTTCCTCGCTACTTTCGGTGGGTTGCTCTGAAACCCAACCTCCGGATATTTTGGAACCACTAATCAGTTTCGCCAATGGGCGAAACTATCGATGAGCCTT
>LNEH01000110.1 GCA_001464505.1 Verrucomicrobia bacterium Ga0077533 | reverse complement strand
GGATTCATCTCTTGCTGAATCCATTAGTGGTCCAACCCTTCCGGGGCCGGGCGCTGGTGCAGGCCTTTTACCCACTGGAAACAGCGAGGAACCTTATTTTTTCTCCAGGAAGCCGCCGCTCCAATTGAGCTTCGCGCGCATGACCTCGAAGTGCGAGTAGTCGCGGCGCTGCGCCAGGGCGAGCGTGCGGGGCGAGATCGAGATTTCCACCGGGGTGCCTTCGGTGACGACCATGTTGCGCTGGCCATCCATGGCCACGAGCAGGCGGGTGCCGGTGCTGCCGTTCACGACCGTGAGCTTCACGTCGTCGCGAAAGATGATCGTGCGGTTGCTGAGGGTATGCGGGCAGATGGGCGTCATCGCGATGACGCCGGCCGCCGGGTGGATGATCGGGCCGCCGGCCGCGAGGTTGTAGGCGGTCGAACCGGTGGGCGTGGAGAAGATCAGGCCGTCGCAGGTGTAGTCCGTGACGAGCTGGCCATTGGCGAAGACCTCGAGGCGGACGATGCGCGAGGGCTTGGCATCCTTGATCAGCACGTCGTTCAGGGCGATGTCGCTGCGCCGCGGGCCGGTCTGGCAATCCAGCAGGGTGCGCCGGGCCAGCCGGTAGTCGCCGTCGAGCAGCGCGGCGAATTGCGCGCGGGCCTCGTCGGCGGAAAACGTGGTGAGGAAGCCAAGGCTGCCCTGGTTGACGCCGATGACGGGGATGTCAGCCGCCGCCGCTCCGCGCACGGTGCCGAGCAGGGTGCCGTCGCCGCCGATGACGCAGCAGGCGTCGCAGTCCTTGAAATAACCGGGTGGCAGTTTGCGGTCACCGGACAGTTTCACTTTCTTCGCCCCGCCGAGCCGGGCAATCTCCATCAGTTCCTGCGCGAGCTCGGCGGCACCCGGTTTTTCCGAGTTGAAGACAAAGGCCAGTTTGCGGAAGGGGGGCATGGTGGTTTCCCGCTGATTACGCGGATAAACGCGGATATTGGAATAGCAATTTAGCGGCCGCCAGCGGTCCTGGCCAGCCCCAGCAGGTATTCGCGGTTGCCATCGGCGCCATGCACCGGGCACTCCATTTCCCCGATCAGCTCGGCGTCCGGCAGTTCGCGCAGGGCGAAATCCCGCACCTCGGTCAGCACGCGGGCGCGCACCGCGTCGTCGCGAATGATGCCCTCACCCTTGTCCACCTCGGGTTTGCCGGCCTCAAACTGGGGTTTCACGAGGGCGATGAGTGTCCCATCGGGACGGAGAAACGGCCACACGGCGGGCAGCACGCTTTTCAAGGAGATGAACGACAGATCCATGACCACCAGGTCGTAGCTGGCGCGGGGCAGGCTGCCGGGCGCGAGGTGCCGGGCGTTGGTTTTCTCGAGATTGGTCACGCGCGGGTCGCGGCGGATTTTCTCGTGCAACTGGCCGTGACCGACATCCACACAGGTGGCGGAGGCGGCGCCGGCCTGCAGCGCGCAATCCGTGAAGCCGCCGGTCGAGGCGCCGATGTCGAGCAGGTGGGCGCCGGTCAGTTTGGTGGGAAATTTTTCCAGAAAAGCGGCCAGCTTCTCTCCGCCGCGGCTGACGTAACGCGGGGGCTGATCAAGGCTGAGCTCGTAATCAGCCGGGTATTCCTTGCCCGGTTTTTCGAGCCGCCCGGTGCCGTGGCGCACGCGGCCGGTCATGATCAGCGCCTTGGCCTGGGCGCGGGTGGGGGCGAGTCCGCGCGCCACCAGCAGTTCGTCGAGTCGTTGTTTGGGAGCGGCCATCCCGGACAAGAAAAGGGTGGCCGGGAGCGGCGTCGACGCCATAAAGTGGGTCGTGCCGGTGTGCTGCGCCGGTTGTTGCCATGAACCCCAGCCCCAAGCAATTGCGTCTCCGTTGGTGGCGATGGATCCCAGACATGTTGTTGGTAATGTTATTCGCGGCGGGCGGGTGGCTGGCGCTACAGACGCGGTCCAAGCACGCTTATTTCGAGGCGCGGCGGACGGCCATTAGCGAGATCGAGGCGCAGCCAGTGCAGGCCGAGGCCGGCGGTTTTGTCAGCCAGGCTGTGCGAGTGCGCGGGGACAACGGGTTGGTGGTTGATTTGCGGGTGCTGCGTCCCACCGACGACACGGTCCGGCGGCCACTCGTGGTGGTGCTGGCCGGGCACCGGACAGGGCGCGATGCGGTGGATTTGCTGGGTGCGCCCGGCCCGGTCGTGGTGGCGGCGCTGGACTATCCCTACGACGGGCCCGAGCGGCCGCGCGGCTGGCGGCAATCTCTCGCGACCATCCCGGCGGCACGGCGCGCCCTGCTCGACACCCCGCCCGCGGTGCTGCTGGCGCTGGACTGGCTGGTGACCCAACCCGGAGTGGATCCGACGCGGGTGGAACTGGTCGGCGTGAGCCTGGGCGTGCCGTTCGCGGCCGTGGCGGGAGCAATCGACCCGCGGATCGGACGCGTGTGGCTCATCCACGGCGGGGCCGGCAACCGCGAGATGCTCACCCACAACCTCCGGTCGAAAGTGCCTTCGGAATTCCTGCGGGGCCTCGCCGGCTGGCTGGCCTACCTGCTGGCCCATGGCCCGACCTTGGAGGCGGAATACTGGACGCCGCGCATTGCGCCAAGGCCGGTGATCATCATCGGGGCACGCGCAGACCGCCGGCTGCCGCCCGAACTCGTGGTGCGCCTGCATGCCTCGGCTGGCGAGCCCAAGGAATTGATCTGGCTGGATGGCGGGCATGTGGACCGCCGGCCGGAAGCCGTGCGACGGCTGATGGAGCTGGTGCTGGCCCGGTTGGGTGGAAAATGATCAATCGCCGGCCCGGTCGCTAGGCCAATCTCTGCCGTGCCGGCGACCAGCACGTGGTGCGTCCGCCTACCACCGCGCGGGCCAACAGTTTTTCCGTGCGCGGGCAACGACCGCCGTCCTCCCAGCGATGGTTGAAGAGCCACGAGTCGGGCATGAAGGCGTTCAGCTCCGGAGGCATTTTGCCTCCGACCCCGGCGTTGTATTTCAAGGCGCCCCGGCAAACGAAACGGCATTCGCGGTGGAGCGCCCTGACTTCGGCGGGCTTCAGTGAGCCGGCCAGACGCGCGGGATGGATGGCGGCGCGCCAGAGGATTTCATCGGCCATCCAGTTGCCGATGCCGGGGAAACGCTCCTGCATCAGCAGGACGGCCTTGATGGGCGCACGGCCGCGGCGTTTGAGGAACCGGGCCACGGCATCGACGGAGAAGTGTTTGGACAGGATGGCCGGCGCGATGCGCGTCCACCACGCGGGCGGCTGGGGGCCGGCGGCGAAGAGCACGCCGCCAAACATGCGCGGATCGTTGAAGACGAGCTGGCGGTCTTTCTGCACGAGGATGAAGTGGTCGTGCCTGGCCGGAACGTAGCCCGGCGCCTCGACGCGCAACTCGCCGCTCATGCCGAGGTGGAGGCCGAGCCAGCCCCTCGACTCGGCCCGGGACAGGCCTCCGCCGCTGAAACGGAAGAGCATTTGTTTCGCGGCGGTTTCCGAGCCGAGCAACATGGCGCCGGAGAGCTTTTTCTTCAACCAGCCGGTGTTGGTGCCGCGAAAGACCTTTTTCCTCTCGTGCAGCCGCACGGCGAGCACCCTGGCGCCGTGCCCGGCGCTCCAGCGTTTGCGGAAGAACTCAACCTCGGCGAGTTCAGGCATGGGATGACTGGAAGATTGGGTTCGGAATATTTAACACAGAGATCGCAGAGGACGCAGAGTAATAAAAGCACGTCGACTGAAGATCTCTGCGCTCTCCGCGTCCTCTGCGTTTAGTTGTCAGTGCTTACCGGATTTCCCAGTTGTAGGGATGTTTCGACAGCGGCTTGATCCCGGTGGCGGTGATCCACACGACATCCTCCCAGCGGCAGCCGCCCAGGCCGGGATAATACAGACCGGGCTCGACGGTCATGACCGAACCCAGCTTCAGCGGATAAGGCACGGTGGGTGACATGCGGCCTGGGTCGTGCACGGCGAGCCCAAGCCCGTGACCCGTGCCGTGGAAAAAACCGACCGGGCCGTTCTTCGTGCGCTTGGTCTCGTAGCCGGCCTCGGCAAAGCAGTCCGTGCAGGCGGCATGCACGGTGCGACCGTCCACGCCCGCGCGGATGGCCTTGGTGGCGCGCTGCTGGGCCTCGCGCACCGTCGCGACCAGCCGGCGCTGCACCTCGCGGGGCCGGCCCTTGAGATAGGTGCGCGTCATGTCGCCAAAGTAGCCGGTTTTCACGACGCGCGGGAAAATGTCGATGATGATGAGCTCGTGCGGCCGGAGCGGGCCCGAGCCGCGTTCGTGCGGATCGCAGGCCTGGTCGCCGCCCGCGACGATGGTGTCCTGGGCGTTGCCGCCCTGTTCGTTGATGGCGGTGTCGATGGCGAAGCGCAGGCGCTCGGAGGTGAGCGGCGAGCCCTGATAAAGCAGCGTGCGGCCCTTGATCCTGGCGGCGCGCAGGATTTTTTCCGCGACGGTGTAACCGACCGAGCAGAGGCGGTTGCCCTCGCGGATGCAGGCGGCTTCCCAGGCGGATTTGATCTCCCGCTCGGGAAACAGCAGGCCGTCGGCAAAGGTTAGTTTCAGGCCCAGTTTGGTGAGTTTGAGGTAGAGGGCGGCGGGGAAGTCATCCGCCACCCGGAACGCGCGCTGGCCATAGGCCCGGGCGAGGGTGGCGATGATCTCGGGGACGCCAGCCTTGGCGCCGTGGCGTTGCTGGGCGCGGGTCAGCCAGGTTTCCTGGGGCAGGACGACATCGAAGGCGCTCGTGCGCTTGACGCGGCCGAATTCCAGCGCGCGCTGGACCGTGATCTTTTTGCCCCGCGCCCCAAAGGCGATGAAGGGATCATGCACCTCGACGCGGCCGAAGTAGAGCATGTCGGCGCTGGTGTGGGTGTCGGTGTAAAAGAGGGGCGGAGGAATGGTTTTGCTCACCGGTCGGGAGGATTGAGGATTGCAGGATGGCAGCGATTTCAGATCAATGCAGTGAAACCACTAATGGACACGAATGAACACTAATTTTCAGGAGACCGGCGGGAAAAAATCCGGCCGTCTGTCCTTCGTGTCCCTTCGTGTCGCTTCGTGGTTAATTTCCGGTCTGGGTCAGATTCCGCAAAAAACACCACCCCCAAGACGGTGGAGGACCGCTTCGCCATCAAGATCGGCGACCGCACGGTGCAGATGCAGATCGCGGCGCTGCCGGCGGAGCTGCAAAAGGGACTGATGTTCCGCAAGACGATGGGCGAGGACGAGGGCATGCTGTTTGTGTTCACCTCGCCGCAGCCGCAGGGCTTCTTTATGCGCAACACGACGCTGCCGCTGGACATCGGCTACATCGGGCCGGATGGCGAGCTGAAGGAAATCTACCCCATGTATCCCCTCGATGAGCGGACGGTGAAATCCCGCAGCCGTCAGATCCAGTTCTGTCTGGAAATGAACCAG
This sequence comes from Verrucomicrobia bacterium Ga0077533, assembly GCA_001464505.1. Lineage (GTDB taxonomy): Bacteria > Verrucomicrobiota > Verrucomicrobiia > Opitutales > Opitutaceae > Lacunisphaera. The sequence continues at coordinate 2,739 of LNEH01000110.1, read as the reverse complement.
GGCTGGTTTAAGCGCCACGACGTGAAACCCGGCGCGAAGCTCGACTTGAAAGCCGTGGCGGCGGCGCTGAAAGCCCGCGGCCTCAAGCCCGAGCAAGCGGGGTTGCGGTGAGCCTCCTGAGTTCGCCGCCAAACCTCCGCGCTTGCGGCCCCGCCTCCCGCCCGCTCTGCTTCCGCCCAACCCATGGCGCCGAGCGACACCCCAGCCACCTTCGAGACCTTCCGGGCCGAGCTCGCCCGCCTCGTCGCCCAGTTCGACCGCCAGCACCCGACCTACACCGCGCCCGACTACAACGAGCAGACGCTGCGCGCCGATTTCCTCGACACCTTCTTCCGCGCCCTCGGCTGGGACGTGGGCAACCAAAAAGGCCTGATCCACACCGAGCGCGAGGTCGACATCGAGGTCCGCACCCACATGTCGGGCCGGCAGACCCGCGCCGACTACGTCTTCCGCCTCAACCGCACCGAGCGTTTCACCTGCGAGGCCAAGAAACCCGCCGAGGCCCTCCACGACCGCCACATCTTCCAGGCCAAGCGTGACGCCTTTGCCCGGGGCGTCCCCCTCGCCCTGCTCTCCGACTTCGAGGAGACCAAGATTTTCATCGTCGGCGCGCGCCCGCACCTCGACGACCCGCACACCGGCGAATGGAAGATCCTCAACTTCCGCCAATACAACGACGCCGCCCGCGAACTCTGGGACCTGCTCGCCTACGACAGCGTCAAGGCCGGCAGCATCGACCAGCTGATCGACTCGCTGCCGAAGCGCCCGCTCCGCCTCAAGGGCCGCCAGGGCTACCTGATCAAGCCCGACCGCACCCGGTCGCTCGACGCCGACTTCCTCAACTTCCTCGACGGCGTCCGCCAGCAGCTCGGCTCCGACCTGCTCAAGCACAACGACCGCGCCGATCTCCTCGAGGGCCACCGCCTCAACGAGGCCGCCCAGCGCATCATCGACCGCCTCGTCTTCCTCCGCATCTGCGAGGATCGCGGCATCGACACCGGCGCGCTGCTCCAGACCCTCTTCGACGGCTGGTATCGCCAGCAACCCGACGCGGCCAAACCCAGGCTCCGGAAACCCGGCAAGCAGTCCCACCTGCGTTTCGGTGGCGCCCTGGAGGAGGAACCGCCCGCCGCCGGCTACGGCGCCCGGGGCCGCACCGAGGGCACGCTCTACCGCGAGCTGACCGAGCACATCCGCGCCCTCGACCAGCGCCCGCCGAGCTACAAACCCTTCTTCAACGGCCAGCTCTTCAAGCCCCACTTCTCCGAGGAACTCGTCGTCGGCGACGAGTGGCTGTCCAACTTCCTCCTCGACCTCGTCGACGACGGTGGTGGCTACAACTTCGCCGACATCAAGGTCGAGATCCTTGGCGACGCCTACGAGCGCTTCCTCGGAAAGATTCTGGTCCCCAGAGGCACAGGTGCTGGTTTGTTGGAAAAGCCCGAGGTCCGTAAGGCCGGCGGCGTCTACTACACCCCGCGCTACATCACCGACTACATCGTCGAGCAGACCGTCGGCCGCCTGCTGGAGGGCAAGACGCCCAAGCAGGTCGAGAAGCTCAAGATCGTCGATCCCGCCTGCGGCTCCGGTTCCTTCCTGCTCCGCGCTTACTCAGAAGTGATGGATCACCACCTTCGCTGGTTCACGGCCAACCCGGACAAACGCCGCAAGGAGGACTGCTACGTGGACGCCGCCAACAACGTGCGCCTCACCACCACGCTCAAGCGCCGCATCCTGGAGAACAACATCCACGGCGTGGACATCGATGCGCAGGCGGTCGAGGTCACCCAGCTCTCGCTCTACCTCAAGATGCTGGAGGGCGAAAACCGCGAGACGCTCCGCGCCCAGGTCGAGCTGTTCAAGAAGGAGCCGCTGCTCCCGCCGCTGGACGACAACATCAAGTGCTTCAATTCCCTCATCGCCTCCGACTTCTCCCTCGACCCGGCCGAGCTGGTTCGCGTCAACGCCGGCGACTGGGATGTGCACTTCGCCCAGATCATGAAGTCCGGTGGGTTTGATGCCGTCATCGGCAACCCGCCGTATGTTCAGATTGAAAATATTCCCACTGATAGCCGCACCTACTTTGTCGAAACATACGGTGAAAACGGGAAGCTTGGTAAGCGCTATGATCTGTATCAGGTCTTCGTTCTTCGCGGCATTAAGCTCCTCCGAATTGGAGGCCTATTCGGAAATATCCTGCCTAATACATTTCTGATGGGTCACTCGTATTCGCTGCTGAGAAAGCGCCTAATCGAAAACGGAGCGATTCCAGAGCTTGTAGATCTGCCTCAGGGAGATTTCCACGGAGTCACGATCGACAACGTCCTTCTCTTTTTTGAACGGCAGGAGTCGGCAAAGTCACGCCGCTCTCATCAAATTCAAGTGAACAAGCTTCTTCCGAAGAGCGAGAAGAGCCGAGTCTCGAAGAAGGACTGGGATGAATCTTTCCCGATAAAACAGTCCGAATTGAACGAAACTTCTGAGTGGAAGATTAATGTTCACACAAATCCGCAACAGGCGTTGCTATTTGTTAATATCGAGAGGAGCGGGAAATGTTTAGGAGATGAAACTGAATCGTCACAGGGAATCATTCTCTATCGCACGGAAAAGGAAGCCGAGGCCGACAAATACACCAGCAGAGAGGAAAGGAAGGGTTGGAAACGACTTCTTCGCGGCAAGAACATTGCACGATACGAGACACTTTGGGGCGGTGAGTTTGTCTCCTACGGCGACTGGTTG
>LNEH01000109.1 GCA_001464505.1 Verrucomicrobia bacterium Ga0077533 | reverse complement strand
AGTTATAGGACTTTACTGCTCCGTGTCCCGGACAGTAGTGGCAATCTGTGGTCAAATAAAAACCCCGAACACCCCATGATCCCCGTCAGCCGCCAGCGCTACAATGCCGCGTTCACCGAGCAGCGCTATGCGGCGTTCACGGCGGAACTGAACCAAGCGGTTTACTGGCCGGTGGATTTCCGGGTGGCGGAGTCGCCGCTGTTCCTCGACGAGGCCACGCCTCCTTTGAATCCCATCGCGACGAGCAGGTAGATGGTGAGCCCGAGATAGAGTGGCTCGGGAAAGCGCAAGTCGGTCTTGACCGCCGTAGCGATCAAGCCGAACACGAATAAAGGATGGCCGGTGCGGCGAGGTTGGCCTGGATTGTGTCTATGGGCTCCAGGTCACGGCTGGGTAGTCAAAGTCCTGCTCTTTATCCGGCGTTCTCGCGCCAATCCTGCCCTAAAACGCAGGACGGGGTGCTGGAGCTTCCGCTCGCAGTTGCCGGAATCCTCATGAAACTTTCGCCGGATTTGGGACCGCAGCGATGGCCCGATGTTTCGGCCACCGCAGCGACATCACCACCGATGCGGCCAGCGTTAACACGATGACGCCGAGTGACACCGGCGTGTCGATCTTCCAAGCCGTGTGCGCCAGCAGCATCTTCACGCCGAGGATCTTTACTGGTTCGGGCGCGGTCCCCGCGAATCCGGAGCGGGGGCGCGGCATCTCACCACTTCCACCGAACAAGGCGCGCAAGCCGCCGCAGCGAACACCGTTCTTTCCAGGATGCTTCCACCACCGCGGCCCGGGCCAGGCCTGCCCAGGAAGACGCAGTCGGCCTCCCAAGCCTTCGCCTGCTGCGCCAGCCGCCGGGCGAAGTCTTTCTCGAAAATAAGCGTGTCAACCCGCAGGCCCGCGCTCCGAAACCTGTTTCTGCACTTCTCCATCAGCAGACGGGCGCGCGCCTCGGCCACGGTGCTGCGTGGGTGTTGCCACGCCACGAAAGACTCGGTCGATGCTCGCGCCGCATCCAGCCGCGCATCAACGACGGTGACCACCTGAAACTCCGTCGTCGCCGGCCACGCGCGGCCCGACACGGTTTCAATCACCGCATCATCGGCGACCGAACCGTCCACCGCCACCACGATGCGCAGACCCGATCCCGCCCGGCGGTGGCATGGACGGGCAATGCGGATTGAACACGGAACGTCGGCAAAAACCCGCCGGGCGACACTGCCCAGAAGCATTCGTTCGCAGCACGATTGTCCGTGGGCACCCGTTACCACCAAGTCCGCCTCCCACCCGGCGGCCCGCCCGACAATGCCCCAAGCTGGAGAATCCACCCCCACCGCAGGCTCCACTTTCCAACGAGGGAACAAGCTCCGCAATCGGGAGCAGGCTTGTTCAGCCAGCCGGTGGCTCAACGACTCCACCGCCCGAGAGACCGCCTGCTGCGCCGGGCGCGTCGCGCGCGCGAAGCAGCCGACAACTTCGGGCCGGGCCTGCCCGGCCACGGAAAGCACGAGCACCTCAAGTTCGTCGGGCAGCCCGGCGCGGCCCAGATCCGCCAGCGCCGCATCGGCCCCAGCGGACCCATCGTAGGCGATAAGGACTCGCTTTGCTACGCCCCTTGGCCGCGCGATCCGGGGATCATGCCGTTTTCCGGCCCCTTGGTTGGCTTGGTTTAGTTGCATGGCTTACGCTCCCGTCTTGGTCATGGGACGCGCGTCTCCGTTCAGGGATACAGCTACCACCGGGGCGTCGATTGCCTCCCGCGGGCTTGGGATGCGGAGGTGTTGCTTGAGTTCCGCCAGCGCGATTGCCGGGCGGCTCCCTTTTTTTGTTGGAATGGGCAACCGGGTATTCATGTCTTTCGGGACAGCCGTTAGCCGTGGGATTGAGAGAAAGCGCGGGCGGGGATTTGCCGGCGAAGCGCGCGAGCGGCCTGGTCGGTCTTGGCGCGAGACGTTTCCGGGTTGTTGCATTTAGCCGGTGATTTTTATGGACCCGACCGACCGGGATCGCCGGATGGAGCGCGGGCGCGGCACCCCCCGCAGACGCACCCCAGCATGTGGGCCGGGGGAGACGACCTGCAGGTCGTATCTGCGCGGGCTGGAATCTTCATCGTTATCCCCCGGGCGCGGGACCGGGCTTACGGTGTAGCTGCCCAACGAAAACTCCAAGCTCCCCGGCAGTGGCCACCGACGACGCCAAATCGCGCATGACCGGCCTGTGGCAAACAACACCACCAGCCCGCGCCGCGCCGCGCTGCCGCGCTGCAACACACCAGCCAGCGATACGATATTCCGACTTGAAAAGGCTCCATCGCGGGCGAGACAGAGCAGCACGAGGGTATCGCTATGCGTCGCACGCAGTCGTTCCTGCAATCCGGGCGGCGTAACGTCCGGCGCAAAGTATATCGGCACACAATTGCGCAGTTTGTCGGCCCCACCTGGCCAACCCAGCCAGAATTGGAACCCCCGCTTCAACCCATCCGCTTCGAAGTAGATGATGACCAGCCCATCGAACTGATGGGCATAGAGCGACACCGTCGCGTCACTTAGCCCATTTTGCCTGGTGTTTTTCATTACGGCGTTTCCTCCTTGGCTCACGCTTGAGCAGTCGTGACAGGTTCAGCCTGCCAATCGCACCGGGGCGGCGGCCCGGCGGTTTTCCGAACCATGCACCAGTTGCGCGCCCTTGTGGCGGCCGTGCAGCTTGGCCTTTCGCCGCTCGATCTGGCTTTTCAGGTTTTTGAGCACCTTGTGCCAGACCGTTTGGATCGTGTGATCGCGGGCGGTGGCGTGAATGTCGGGGCCGGCTATGGCGAGATGCACATGCGCTTGCAGCGCGGGCGAGGCACCCGCCATGCGTTCCAACCGCACACCTGCGGCCGTGATGACGGTCAGCTTCTGCAGATCCTGCAATCCAGCTTGCAGCCACGCGCGCAAGTTGGGGCGGGCCGGGAATCCTTTAAGCTGGATTTGAGGAGTCATGGAGCGGGCGTATTGCTGGGGATGTTATTCATGTGAGTTTGCTTGGAGGGTGGGGCGTGGGGTCACCGGGGGGTAACGGCTTTTCATCGCACATTTGCAGCGACTGCGACCCCACGCCGAGTTGTTGGGCCGCGGTTTATTCGCGCTGTCTCCCGGTCAGCAAAGGCCCGGGTGCCACAGGCATGTTTAGGTTGGCGGCAAGACCGGGGGGCTTGGTCGTTCAGCATTCTCATGGTGGTTCAAGGACGGTCACTATGCGGACTGGGGCCGTTCGATGGCGCGGTCTGGCGGACCAGATCAATGGGATGACCTCCATTTGTCCTGTATCCAGATCGTAGCGTGCGCGTGCGATTGATGGATCGTTGTGGGGTGATGTCTGGCGTATTCATCTTGGTTGTTGTTTCAGGGGAAACAGGTGTCGGCCGGTGCTGAGAGCCAGGGCCAATCTGGTGGAGACTGTTTCAATTGCGCTGCCTCCCGGTCAGCAGCGGCAGCAGGTGCCACAGGAAATAAATCAGCGACGAGATGAACGCGGCCACATACGTCCAGCCCGCCGCATTCAGCACCTGGCTCACGGCGGCCCGTTCCGCCCCGGCCTGAATGAAGCCCAACTGGTTGAGGACGAGTTTGGCGCGGCGCGAGGCGTCGAATTCGACCGGCAGCGTGATGAGGTTGAAGGCCATCATCACGCCCCACGCCACCGCCATGATGAGCAGGCTGGTCCTGGGTGCGAGCAGGCCGGTGAAGGCGCCCAGCAGCGGAATCCACAGCACCAGTTGGCTGGCGAAACCGGTGACTCCCACCGCCGCCATGCGCCATTGCAGCGGGGCGTAAGCCTGCTGGTGCTGGATGGCATGGCCGCACTCGTGCGCCGCCACCCCCAGCGCCGCGGCTGACTTGCCGTGATAGTTGGCCGAGGAAAGGACCAGACGCTTGCGCCGCGGGTCGTAATGATCGCCCAGCAGTTCCTCGTGCTCGACGATGCCGACGTTGGTGATGCCGGCCTGGCGCAGAATCTCGTGCGCTGCTTCAGCGCCTGTGTAACCAGACAGGACGGACGTGCGGCTGTGCCGGGCGTAGGTGCGCTTGACGTGCCATTGGGCCAGGAGGCCAATCGCCAGAGTGAAGAGGAAGACCAGGAGGAGGGGTATCATGTGGTTTGGTTTTTTATTCGCGCTGGATCCAATACCCCAAAAGCTTGTTTCGGCTTGGATGGAGCCTGTGGGAGCGTGCTCTTGTCAGCCATAGGCTTGGCGACGGCTGATGCACGCGACTGTCGCGACCAAGGTCGCTCCCCAAAAAACCAGGCAAAAGTGTAATTACTGAAAGGCCCCGGGGCTTGCCCCAAGGATCTTTACTTTGCTTTTTGTGCGGTTGTTGTGCTCATGGCTTATCCTTGGGCTTGAGCGGTTGCGTCTGGTTGCGGTTTGGGGGACCGGAATAGTGCCGGCAGCATCAGCGCGGAACCCGCCAGCATCGTTGTAATCAGAACGGCCGCGAAAAGTTTCTCCGGCTTGCCATCCATCACCGCCAGCCAGCCCACGCTCGCGCGCCACACAAAAACACCCGTCAGAAACCCGGTAGAGACCTTGGCCACCGGCAGGCACCAGCGCACGCCGCGCGCCCCCAGCACGCCCCACAAAATCGAGAGGGTGCCAAAGGTGCCGCCGGCCATCAGCGCCGTCTTCGCCTTTTCCGGGTTCGACCAGTAGCCGGCCAACCCCATCACCATGAGGAAAGCACCGTAAAGCATCAAATAGCCTGCCGTCTTGGTGTTCATGGGGGAAGCGTTTGTTTTCGTATCATTCAAGCGATCCGGGCGCCGCGACTTCGGGGATCGGCGTCGCGACGGCCGGGAGTTTGCCACCCTCGGGGCGAGGCCCGGCCAGATACCGGAGCAGCGGTGAATCCGCGGAGAGCAGCAACGTGCTGCGTTTGCCCAGGAACAATTCGTAGCTCTGGAGGCTGCGCACGAAGCGGTAGAACTCCGGGTCCTTGCCGTAAGCCTCCGCGTAGATGCGCGTGGCGGTCGCGTCGCCTTCGCCGCGCAGTTTCTGGGCGTTTTGTTCCGCATCGGCCAGGACGATGGTGCGTTCTTTGTCCGTTTGGCTGCGCAATTTGTTGGCTTCCTCCTCGCCTTCGCTGCGGTAGCGTTTGGCCTCGCGTTCGCGCTCCGCCTGCATGCGGGCAAACACGCTCTGCTGCACTTCCTTGGGCAGGTCGGCGCGCTTGATGCGCACGTCCACCACCTCGATGCCGAATTCGCGCGCTTTCTCGCGCGCGCTCTTGGCCACGTTGTCCATGATGGCCTCGCGTTTGGTGCCGATGACGGTGGCGAAGGTGTGACTGGCCACTTCGCTGCGCAGTTCGGAAAACACCAGGTCATCCAAACGGGCGCGGGCGCCGGACTCATCGCGCACGGTCTTGAAGAATTTGAGCGGGTCGGCGATCCGCCAGCGGGTGACGGGGTCGGCCACGAGCCGCTTCTTGTCCTGGCTCAAGTATTCGGCCTGCGGGGCGTCGCTGACCAGGATGCGTCGGTCAAAGCGGATGGCGCTATGGAGAAACGGCGTTTTCAGGGCCAGGCCGGGCTTTTGAATCGTGCGGATGTATTCACCGAACTGGGTGACGATGACCTGCTCGCGCTCGTCCACGATGATGAAGACTTGCTTCATCACGATGAAGGCGGCGAAGAGGACGGCCAGCCCGCTGAAAATAAAAATGTTCGTGCGCATAAAATTATTTTCCTCTCACGGGTTCAGTGGGCGGACGGAGCGTGGCGGGCAGCAGGGGTGACGTGCCCAGCGGCATCAACGGCAACAGTCGCTGGCCGAGGTCGCCGTCGAAAATCACCTTGTCGGTGTCGGGCAGGATTTTTTCCATCGTTTCCAGGTGGAGCCGGTCGCGGGTCACTTCCCGGGACTTCTCGTATTCGGCCAGCACGCTGAGAAAGCGGGAGGCCTCGCCTTGCGCGAGCAGCACGCGCTTTTCCCGGTAGCCCTCGGCTTCGCGCAGGATTTTTTGCGCTTCGCCGCGGGCCTTGGGCAGGATGTCCGCCTGATAGCCCTTGGCCTGGTTGATGACCTTTTCCTTGTCTTCGCGGGCGCGCACCACGTCGTGGAAGGCGTCGCGCACGGCATCGGGCGGATCGGCCGCCTGCAATTTGACCTCCGTGATGATCAGGCCGGACTCGTAAGCGTCCATCAGCCGCTGGATGAAGCCGCGCGCGTCGTCCTGCACCCGGGCGCGTTCTTCAATCATGACCTGGTCAATGGTCATGCTGCCGACGGTGCTGCGCAGGGCCACCTCGGTGGCCGCGCGGAGCGCGACCTCGGGCTCACGCAGGCGGAAGAGGTATTTGGAGGGGTCGGCCACGCGGTATTGCACGACGATCTGCGCCTCGACGATGTTTTCGTCGCCGGTGAGCATCAACGCTTCCTCATGCACGCGTTGCGCGCCGCGAAAGCCCACTTCAATGCGGCGGATTTGTTCGACGCTGACCACGTCGGCCCCCTGGAACGGCCAGGGGAAACGGAAGTTCAGCCCCGGCTCAGTGCGGGCGGTTTCCTTCCCGAAGGTGCGCACCACGCCGACGTGCCCTGGATCGACGGAGTAAATGCCGGAGGCCAGCCAGAGCACCGCTATTATGCCCGCCCCGATCGGCACGAGTTTGGGCAGGACTTGCGTGAGCCTCTTGCTGGCGTGCTCGAATTGCTCGCTCATCTGTTGTTCGAACGGCGGATCATTGAATTGATTGGGTTTCATTGGTTTAGCCCCCGGAGTTGTTGGGCGAAGCGCAGGGATTACGCACGAAAGAGTGCGCCGATGCGCCGGACGATT
>LNEH01000108.1 GCA_001464505.1 Verrucomicrobia bacterium Ga0077533 | reverse complement strand
CGGTGGTTTCGCGCGTTTAGTCGTTCAGCCCACCAGATAGGGGCGATACCAGCGATGGCGGCGCTCGGAGCGCTCGTCTGGGTCTTCGCGGGCCGGGGGTGTTTCATCGACCGTGCTCACCTTCGACCATCGCACCTCCTTGCCGACGCCCTTGGTGGGCTTTTCGAGCGAGGGCATGGCGAAATACTTCCGGGCCGGGGGTGTTTGCCGGTGCTGGCCGGTGAGATGATCGAGGCGGTCGGACATTAACACTATTACCAGTATTGTGCTGGATACTTAGCTTTTATGAAACCATGCTCCCGTTCATGGACTGGCTGAACTACCACCATCTCCTCTACTTCTGGACCGTGGCCAGAGAAGGAGGCCTGCGGCCGGCCGCGGAAAAGCTGCATGTCTCGCAACCGTCGATCAGCACCCAGATCCGCCGGTTGGAGGAGGCGCTGGGGGTGAAACTGTTCTCCCGCCGGGGACGCTCGCGCGTCCTGACCCAGGCGGGCCGGTTGGCCTTCGACTACGCCGAGAGCATCTTCTCGCTTGGGGCCGAATTTCTGAACACGGTCAAACAACAGGACCCTTCCCGCCAGCGCGCGATTCGTTTGACCGTCGGCGTCGAGGACTCGTTTCCGAAGTTTTTGAGCTATGCAATACTCAAGCCGGTGATGGGACTTAATCCGCCCGTCCATCTGGTGTGCCGGGAAGGCAAGAGCGAAGACTTGCTGGCGGAGCTGGCCATCCACCGCCTGGACGCGGTGCTGTCGGACGAACCGGCCACCGCCAGCTTCAAGATCAAGGTCTTCAGCCACCTGCTGGGCGAAAGCCGCGTGGCGATCTGCGCAACGCCCAAGCTCGCCCAAGTGTGGCGCAAAGGATTTCCGAAATCACTGCATGGGGCTCCCGCCTTGCTCCCGACTTCGAACACGACCCTGCGGCGCGCCTTGGACGAGTGGTTCCACGCCGTCGGCATCCAACCCCGCGTCGTTGCCGAGTTCGAGGATGGCGCTTTGATGAAAATCGCCGCGGCCGACGGGCAAGGGTTCGTGCCGGTGCCAATCGTGGCGATGAGCGAGGGCATCGCCCGGTTCGGCCTCGAGCGCGTCGGCCAGACCAGCAAGTGTTCCGACCGTTTTTTTCTCGTCACGAGTGAACGCCGTTCCGCCCACCCCGCCGTAACCCTGATCACCGAGCACGCCCGGTCACTGGTGTTCTCGTGAGGCATATTCTTGCCGGGCCGTTCACTCTCACCACTTCCGCGGCCCTTCTAGACCTCCTGTCAGCGGATCATCCCGTAGTGGATGAGCAAGCGGTTGCATCTGCTTGCTCATCCGCTGTGGGATGCTACTGACCCTAATCCGTGGTTAAATAATTTCCCAAATGATCCCCGCCGTCCGCCAGCGCTACAACGCCGCGTTCACCGAGCAGCGCTATGCGGCGTTCATGGCGGAGCTGAATAAGGCGATGTATTGGCCGGTGGATTTCCGGGTGGCGGAGTCGCCGCTCTTTCTCGACGAGGCCACGACGCGCGAGCTGATTCGCGCCGCGAACGACATCATTGGCCAGCTGGCCAAACCCGGGTTCCGGCAGCACGCGAAGACGGCGATTCCCCAAGGTCTCGTTGTGCCGAAAGAAACCGAGTGGCCGCACTTCCTCGCGGTGGATTTTGCGCTGTGTCACGATGCTTCCGGCCAGGTGCTGCCGCAGCTCATCGAGCTGCAGGGCTTCCCGACCGTCGCCTGCTGGCAGGCGCTGCTCGCGCGGACCTATCGGCAGCACTTTCCTGAGATTCCGGAGGAATATACGCCCTACTTTTCGACGGGTGGAGCCCGGCCTGTCCGCCATAGCCTTGGCGGCGGCGGAAGGTCAGGTTCCACCTTCGAAGCACAAGAAGAAACCTACCTCGCCAACCTCCGCCGCGCGATGGTCGGCGACTGTCTGCCCGAGAACACCGTGTTGCTCGAGATCGCACCCGACCAGCAGAAGACGCGGATCGACTTTGCCTGCACGCATTCGTTTCTCGGCATCAAGCCGCTGTGCGTCACCAAGATCCTCAAGCGCGGCCGGCAGCTGTTCTACCCCTCCGGCGGGCGCGAGGTGCGCATCGAACGCATCTTCAACCGCGTCATCTTCGACGAGCTGCTGCGCAAGAACCCGCCGATGAAGTTTAGTTTCTTCGACGACCTCGACGTGCAATGGGCCGGCCACCCCAACTGGTATTTCCGGATCAGCAAGCACACCCTGCCCTACCTTAAGAGCCCCTATGTGCCCGACTGCCGCTTCGTCTCGGATTTCGGGCATGGCAATGTGGGAGGGAGTTTACCTCCCGACAAAAAACTCCCGCTCCCGGCCGATCTGGAGAACTATGTGCTGAAGCCGCTCTATTCCTTCGCCGGGCTCGGCGTGGACATCGCACCGACCCGAGAAAAAATCACCGCGGTGGAAAACCCCGCCGAGTGGTTGCTGCAGCGCAAGGTGATCTACGCGCCGGTCATGGAGACGCCCGACGGCCCGGCCAAGGCCGAGGTGCGGCTGATCTATGCCGGCGATGGCACCGGCATGCCGAAGCTGGTCAACCAGCTGGTGCGCCTGACCAAGGGCGCGATGCACGGCGTGGATTTCAACAAGGGCCGCACCTGGGTCGGCGCGAGCTGCGCCTTCCACCCGCCGGTTTGATACCAATCGCCTCTTGCAATTGGATTATTAACCCAAGTTCGTCAGTTGAGGAGGAGGGCAAAAATAGTTTCAGAGGAGAGCTCGTTTCGGTGGCGCGGTCGCTCAGAGGGAGCGGGCGGCGCACGGGCGATGTAGTGCCGAACACCCTCTTGTCGGTGGGGGGGATTCCGGCGATACTGCCGGCATGTTCCTCCGGCGAAAAAACAAACGGGCCCGGGGCGTCGG
>LNEH01000107.1 GCA_001464505.1 Verrucomicrobia bacterium Ga0077533 | reverse complement strand
CTCGTCGGGGTCGTCGGTGAAGAGGAGGTAGTCGGCCATCCAGGCGGGGGCGCGTTTGGTGTCGATCATGGTCTTCACCTGTTTGCGGAGGTCGCCCCAAAACTTGGAATTGAAGAACACGTAGGGCACGCGGGGGCGGATGCCGAGCTTGAGGTTGCACATCTCGATGCCGATTTCCTCCAGCGTGCCGACACCGCCGACGTTGAAGATGCAAAAATCCGCCGCCTCGAACCACTTCTGGCGGAAGTGGCGCGAGGATTCCTGGAAGGTGTTGAAGAAATCCACGCCGAGCTCGGGCGGCTGGGCCTCGAGCTCAAGGAAGCACGCGCCGGTGAGCGCGCCCTGGCTGCGGGCCTGGTCGGTGGCGAGGCGCATGACGCCGCCGCCGCCGCCGGTGAGCACGCCGACGTTGGGGCCGATGAAGCCCGTGAGCTGCTCGACGAGCCGGGTGATGCGCTCGGTGTCGGCGGTCTCAATGCTGAAGGCCGAACCGTAGAAGGCGAGAAGGGTGGTCTCCTGGAATTTGCGGGCCATCTCCTCGCGGACGAAGAAGCCGTGCCCCTTCTTGTAAGTGTGGACGTAGAGATCCTTCGTCACCTGGTCATACCAATAGATCTGGATGCCGATGGCGTGGAAGGTGTCGAGCCGGGCATGGGCGTTGCTGGAAAGAAAATAGCCGTGGGTGCGCGAGGCGCGGCGGAAGATGATGCGCTTCAGCTTTACGTCGCCGACGCGGGTGATGAGCTCGATGTGCTCCAGCAAGTCGGGAAAGTAGTCGATGATGAGCGTGTCGGCATCAGCGGGGGCGTTGTCCAGCGCCTGGATCATGGTGCGGCTGCCGATGGGGCAGGCGTCGCCGTCGAGGAGTTTCTTGAGATCCTCATTGGCACGGACGAAGATGGAGCGGTTCTCCATCGTGGCGCTCTGACCGCGCACGGTGATCTGGGTCTTGGGCCTGGCCTCGGCGGTGTCGACCGGCGGGTTGTCATCGAGGCTCTTGAAGAGGTGGGTGGCGGTGGAGAGGAGGCGCTCGCGTTTCTTGGTGAGGGTCTTGACCTCGGGATCGGAGAAGGGCGGGGCGCGGAAGATGTCCACCGAGACCATCGGGTTGACTACGGGCTGGTCGCCGGTGTTGTAGATCTCGAGCATGACATTCGTGCCGAAAGTCTTGATCGGGTCGAGCAGGACGGCGCTGGTGTGGAGGCCGAAGTTGCCCTCGCCCTGGTTGAGGACGACATAGTGCTCCTTCAGATACATGGAGCAGCTGGTGAGGATGCCGGAGCGGGGCGGGATGGTGAGCGGCGAGGCGTCGTGGCGGACCTGGACCTTGTCGAGGAAGGAGCGGCCGGCGTTGCCGCTGACGATGTGCTCGAAGTTGAGGCGCTGGAGTTTGGGCGAAAGGGTGTAGCTGACCTGGTGCGGCGTGAGGAAAACGCGGCCGCGGGAGTCGATGCTGATGGTGTTGGGCAGCTTCAGGTCGTTTTTTTGGATGGCGGCCCAAATTTCCGCCGTGGAGAGCTTGGCGGCGGCGGGGGCATAGAAGAGGCGGCCGACGGGCGTGCCGGGACGGAGGAGTTTCTTCCAGTAGGCGGCGTTGGGGAAGTTGGCGTCGAAGAGGTAGGCGTCGGCGTTGAGCACGAAGCGGTTGCCGTCGACGGCGGGCGCGCCGTGCAGGTGCATCTCGATGCCAATGCGGGCCAGCGAACTGCGCTCGGTAAAATGGATTTCGGCCAGCCGGCTCTTGACGAACTCCATCTCGGCTGGGCTGCGCGGCCAGAAGGCCAAGGTGAGGGCGACTGTGTCGCCCTTGGATTTGACCGTGAGAATCTGGCCGTCGGTGCTGTGCCAGAATTGGTTTTCATTCATGGGAGGGGCGAGTCTGGGGAGGTTAACGGGACTGACAAGCCCGCGGTTGGGCGGAGAAAACACCGGATTTCGCCACCTAAGGGGTTGATTTTTGCCGGGCGGGTGAGCAATTTCGCCACTTTTACGGCACAAATCCGCCCGGGCCGTTTCCCAACCGGGCCACCTCCTCGAAATGAAATTCCACTCCTCCGTCACCACAGTCCTCGTCAGCCTGGGCCTGCTCACCGCCGCGTCCGCGCAAGATCCGGTCAAGTTCAACGTCCCCGGAGTGTCCGCTCCGGCCGGCTCGTCCGCTGCGCCCGCCAAGGCCCCGGCCGCTGCGGCGAATCCGGCCCCCGCTGCCGCTCCCGCCGCGCCGGCGGTCAAGTTTACCGAAGCGCAACTGATGGAAGCCTTCGGCTACATCTTCGTGTTGCAGACCCGCATGGCGGATCAAATGCAAGCCATGGAGTTCACGCCCGCGCACAAGGAGGCCATGCTGCGCGGCATCGGTCTCGCGCTGAACGGCAAGGATCTGCCCTATGATCTCCAGCAGATCCAGAGCCAGCTCCAGGAATTCATGGGCCAGAAGCAGGAGACTTTCATGACCAAGCTCCGGATGAAGAACCTGACCGACAATGTGGCGTTCTTCACCAAGCTGAAGGAAAACAAGAGCATCATCGAACTGCCCAGCGGCTTGAGGTATGAGGTTCTGAAACCGGGCACCGGACCCGCGCCCAAGCTCGGCCAGATGGTGAAGATTCATTACACCGGGATGCTGGTCAACGGCCAGACCTTCGACAGCTCGATCGAACGCGGCCAGCCCATCGACCTGCCGATGAGCGCCGCCACGGCGGAAAATCCCCAAGGCACCATCCCTGGCATGGTCGAGGGCCTGCAGAAGATCGGGGTCGGCGGCAAAGCCAAGTTCTACATTCCGCCCTCCCTCGCGTATGGTGACGCCGGCAACCAGGGCATCCCCCCGGGCGCCGCGCTAATCTTCGAGGTCGAGGTGGTCGAAGCCAAAGACGCGCCCAAGGTCACCCCGCTGCCCGCCGGCAAGTAAGCCGCCGGCGAAATTCCCTGCCACGAAACGCCTCCCCCGGGAGGTGTTTTTCTTTGGCCTGATTGTAGGGCGGGGTCGCTGACCCCGCCAACGAACAAGGTGGGATCGGCGGTCCCACCCTGCAGCGCGGTGCGCAGGTCGGCGACGAACCGGTCGATCGCCACCGGGGGCGCGTCCTGATTTCCCGCGGAAAACCCGCAGCAAGCGGCGGGGAATGTTTCAGCATTCAACCCGCTCTTGCGCCCCGGACTTCCGCCGTGTTCGTTAAACCCCGGCCAATGACACCACCCGCCACCAATCTCTATCTTGTGGGTTTCATGGGCACGGGCAAAAGCGCCGTGGGCCGGCAGATCGCCCGGCAACTCGGCTTCCAGTTTTTCGACAGCGACCGCGAGATCGAGCACGCACAGGGCAAGTCCGTGGCGAGAATTTTCGCGGAGGAGGGCGAGGCGAAGTTTCGCGAGATGGAACGCGAGTTCATCGAGCATGGTCACCCCGCAGACCGGTGCATCATCGCCTGCGGCGGCGGGCTGATCGTGCCGCCCGGCCGGCTGGCGCTGTTGCAAACCCGGGGGGTGGTGATCTGCCTGCACGCCTCGATCGAAACCATCCTGGAACGCACCGGGCGCACCAAGCATCGGCCGCTGTTGCAGGTGGAGAATCCCGAAGAGCGCGTCCGCGCGCTTTTCACCGAGCGGGAGAAAATTTACGGCCACGCCGGCACCATGGTGCTCACCGACCGCCGTCCGCTGCGGGAAATCACCGGCCACGTGCTGCGGATCTACCGGCTCGAGGCGGCGCGCTTCAAGCCATGAACGCCGGGGCAGGCGCGCGAATCGAGGGGACGCCACGCGAGGCGCTCCGGGAGAGACTGCGCGCGCTGGGCTTTGACGAAGTGCGGTTCGCCGCCGTGGAAAAGTCCGGCGGCGCGGGACTGCGCGAATGGCTTGGCGCCGGCCATCAGGCCGACATGGCGTGGCTGGAACGCACGGCGGACAAGCGCATGGATCCCGCCCTGGTGCTGCCGGGGGTGCGATCGGCAATCCTGTTGGGCGTCAACTACTGGCCGGGTCTTTCAATCGGGAATCAAAAATCAAAAATCAAAAATCCGACGTGGGCCCGCTACGCCCTGCACGCGGATTATCACGACACGATCAAGCCGGGTCTGGCCGCCGCCGGGCGCGTGCTGGAGGAGCTGGGCGGCATCGCGCCGGAGGATCACCGTTACCATGTGGATACCGGGCCGGTGCTGGAGCGCGGCTGGGCGGCGCGCAGCGGCCTCGGTTTCCGCGGCAAGAACGCGATGCTTATTTCCAAAAAACACGGCAACTGGCTGTTCCTCGCGTCGATCCTCACGCGCGCGGAGATCGCGCCCGACGAGCCGTTGCGCAAGACCACCCGGCCGCCGGCGTCGGGCGAAGAACCGGCGGGATTGCTCTGCGGGAAATGCACGCGCTGTCTCGACGCGTGTCCGACCGGCGCCTTTCCTGCGCCGGGCGTGGTGGACTCGCGGCGCTGCATTTCCTACCAGACAATCGAGAACAAGGGCATCATCCCGGCGGAACTGCGGGCGGGCATCGGCCTGCATCTTTATGGCTGCGACATCTGTCTCGAAGTCTGTCCCTGGAACCGCTTTGCGCAGGCCGGGCGCAGCCTGTTGCTCGGCGTGCGCCCCGACATCGCGGAACTGACCTTGCGGGAGCTGCTCGAGCTGACACCGGCGCGGTTTGCGGAAATATTCCGGGGCACGGCGATCAAGCGGCTAAAGCTGACGGGCCTGTTGCGCAACGCGTGCGTGGTGGCGGGCAATGCCGGCGACGCGAGCCATCTGCCGGCGTTGGTGAAACTCGCCGCCCACGACTCCGTCATTGTCCGGGCGCACGCAGTCTGGGCGGTGCATCAACTCGGCGGGAGCAGCGCGGCCGATTGGTTGAAAGCCGCGCGCGCAAAAGAAACGGACATGGCCGTGCTGGCGGAGTATTCGGCGGTCACTTGAACGCCGCGCGCATCTTGGTGGCGAAATCGGGCGGTGGGCGGACGGGTTCGCCCTTCTGGTTGATGAAAGCGTGGGTCGTGAAACCGGTGACGAGCAGCTCATCCCCGCGCCGCACCTCATATTCGAGGCGGATGCGGAGGGTGGGGCGCTCTTTCAGCCGCGTGATGACCGTGAGGCTGTCGTCGTAGAGCGCGGGCTTGAAATATTTCACGCCGACCTCGATGACCGGAAGACGGTAACCCTGCGCCTCAAGCTCGCGATAGGGCAGACCGCATTCCTTGAGCAGGGTGGTGCGGCCGACCTCGAACCAGGGCAGGTAGTTGCCGTGGTAAACGATGCCCATCATGTCGGTTTCGGCGTAACGGACGGTGATCTGCGTGCGTGATTCGAGCATGGCTTCAGTTTGCGGGCGGAACCGGCGGTTGTCCAAGCAAGGATAGCGCGGAGTCGCGCCAGGAATGGCGGTGGGCGCGGGCGCGGCCGGCTTCACCGAGACGACTGCGCAGGGCGGGATCGCCGAGCAGGCGGGCGAAGGCGGCCGTGAGCGCCGCGCTGTCACCGGGCGCAACGAGCAGGCCGGTTTCGCCATCCAACACCGCCTCGGGCACGCCGCCGATCGCGTGGGCGATGACAGGCAGACCGTGGGCGCCGGCCTCAAGATAGACCAGCCCGAAGCCTTCGACACTTTGTTTGTGGGGCATGCTGGTCATGGCGAAAATGTCCGCCTGCGCGTAGATCGGGCCGAGCTGCTCGTCCGGGATATCGCCGAGGAATTTAACCGGGAAATCCGCGCCGGCGGCCGCCTGGTCGAGGGTGACGTCGTAGTTCTCCTTGCTGTGGGCGCCGACCAGCCAGTATTCGAGCCCCCGGCGCTGGCTGGCCGGCAAGCCCTGGAGCGCAGTGATGACCTCGAGCTGGCCTTTGCGGGGGTTCAACCGGGCCACGGTGAGGATGATGGTATTTTTCTGGCGAGACGCGACTGGTGCCGCTGAACCGGGAGCCAGGTCAGTGCGCAAGGCTCCGGGGGTGATGACCACCTTGCCGGCGGCTTCGGGGAAATACTGCAGGAGCAGGTTCCGGGCAAAGGTGCTGACGACGCTGATGCGGGCGGCCTTCCGGAGCAGGTGCGATGTGCTCCAGCGCAGCGGCCAGCGCGATGCCAGGCGCTGAATCTCGGAGCCGTGGAAAGTAAGCAGAAGTCGCGCCGGCCGGAGCATGTCGAAATATTGCAGCAGGAGCATCGCCAACAACGGGCCGGGTTCGGGAATGTAAAGGGTGGCGGCGCGGAGGCGTTCGCGGTGCGCGAAGAGTTCGCGCGCCATGCGCCACTGGCTCAGCAGGCCGTGATCACCGGCCAGCGGCAGCCGACGGACGTTGAAGGGCCAGATCGCGTCAGCCTCACCTGCGGGCAATGCGGGGGCCCAGACCTCCACTTCATATCCCAATTGCCGGGCCGCGCGGGCCATCTCGGCGGCATAGACCGCGATACCCCCGCGATGAGGGTGAAACTCATGCGTCACCAGAACCAGAGACCGCCAGAGGGGATCAGTGGGATTCTTGAAAGAAGGGGACTGCATCGGCCGTGTTAAATTATAGGGAAACTTCTCCTGCGGCGAGTGCCTGACGACGGGAGCGGGCATGTGGCCGCGCAAGCATCAGCAAGTCAACAGGCTAAATTATCCCGAGAATAAAACAGGATCATAGCCGGCCGGCGGGTTTTTTTGGGTTTACATAATCACGAGCTTCAACTTACCTGATTTCTCCATGGCACCGGCAGCAAACAATTCTTCGGGCATCCCGCTCAAACCGTTCACACCCGAAGACGATGCAAATCTGCGGGAGGCAATTAAGCGCTGTTCGGCAGCGACTTATGAGGCAGCCGCCCAATTCCGCAAGACCGGCAACATCGAGCACCTGCCGGCTATCGTGCTGGGCATCATCGAGCGCTATGTGGAGCCAGATCTCCGGGCGAAGCTAAAGGATGCGGACGATGACCTGCGCATCATTGAGGATCTCGGCATCGATTCCCTGACCATGATGGAAATCGTCATCCTCGTGGAGGACGTGCTGCAGATGACCATCAACAACGAGGAACTCCGCCACCTGCGCACGGTGGGTGACGTGAAGATTTTCATTGAGTGCAAGGTCAGCGGGCTGCCCTTGCCCAAACCGACCAAGTTCCTCCCGATTGAACAGATCATTTCGGTCATGCCGATCCAGCCGCCCTTCCTTTTCCTGGGCGAGGCCTCGGTCAGCGCGCATGGCGCCAACGCCAAATACAAGATCAGCGGTCAGGAATTCTTCCTGCAGGGCCATTTCAAGGACAACCCGGTGCTGCCCGCTTCCATCATGCTTGAGGCGCTCGGCCAGCTCGCCGTCCTCTTCCTGTTGGAGGGTCAGATCGGCGAAGCCGGCAAGATCGTCGATCACCGCACCATTTTCTTCACCTCCTGCGAGGGAGTTCGTTGCCACCGCGTGTGCAAACCGGGCGATGTGCTCAGCCTCTCCATCAAGCCGAAGCGGCTCAAGTTGCCGCTGGCCACGTTCGAGGGCCAGATCCGGGTCGGCCAGGAAAAGGCCGCCATCGCCGAGGAAATCACGCTGACCTTTGCTTTTGCCGAGGAAGTGGCGCCGCCGGTCCCGCAAGCCCAGCCCGCGCCCGTCGTGGCCGCTGCGCCCGCCAAGGCCGCCATCAACGCCTGAGTGCGTTGCGCGGGTTCTCCCCGGCTGCGGTGGTTGACCGCATGGGCAAAAGCGTTTTGATACGCCGCATCTCGCCGGCGGCGCACCACGCAGCTTCGCGGTCCAACCTCCATGCGGAAAGTCTACATCACCGGGCTCGGTTTCATCTCCAGTATTGGCAACGATTTGATTGCCGTGACGGAAAGCCTGCGCGAGTTGCGCCACGGCATGGTGCAATATCCTCCGTTCCAGAAACCCGACGTGCCGGTGAAAGTCGCCGCCCCGGTCCGTGATTTCCAGACCGACACGACCGATCAGGAGGACTGGATTTTCCCGGCGCGCTACAGCATCCGCCGGGAAATCCTGCGGGGCATGGCGCCCCACGGTATCTACGCCTATTGCGCCATGCAGCAGGCCGTCGAGGACTCGAAACTGACCGAGGCGGACTGCTCGAACGAGCAGACCGGGCTCTATGCCGCGTCCGGCGGCTCGCCGTTCCTGCTCGGCCATTATCTCGAGCGCCTCCGCAAATTCGGCGTCATGCGCTGCCAGCCGCTCGGAATCGTCGCGTCCATCTCCGGCACGGTGAACTTCAATCTTGTTGCGCACTTCAAGATCAAGGGCGCCTCAACCGGTTTTTCCTCCGCCTGCGCTTCCTCGGCCCACGCGCTGGGTTTCGCCTACGACGAGATCGCGCTCGGCCGGCAGAAGCGCATGTTCGTCATCGGCGCGGAAGACGGCAACGTCGAGAGCATCCTGCCCTTCGCCGGCATGCGCGCGCTCTCCTTGCAAACCGATCCGGCCATCGCCTCCCGGCCGTTCGACGTCGCCCGCGACGGTTTTGTCGGGACCGGCGGCGCCACGGTGCTCGTGCTCGAAGGCGAGGAGGAAGTCACCCGCCGCAAGCCCAAGATTTATTGCGAAGTCGCCGGCTGGGGCCAGGCCTCCGACGGCCACAATGTTGCCATCTCGCACCCCGATGGCGCCGGCCTGCGCATCGCGATCGAGAACGCGCTGAAATATTCCGACACCACCGCCGAGCAGGTGGACTACGTCAACGCCCACGCCACCTCGACGCCCATCGGCGACATCTCCGAAGCCCGCGCCCTCAAGGCGATCTTCCAAAACTCCCCCACGCGTCCCGCCATCAGCAGCACCAAGGCGCTCACCGGACACGGCCTGTCGCTGGCCGGCGCCCTGGAGGCGGGCTTCTGCGCGCTGGCCATCAAGGAAGGTTTCATGCCCGGCTCGGCCCACATCACCAAGCTCGACCCGGCCTGCGAAGGGTTGAACATCATCCGCGCCACGCTGCCGCACCGGCCCCAGGTGGTCCTCAGCAACAGCAGCGGTTTTGGCGGGGCCAACGTCGTGCTCGTTTTCCGGGCGGTCTGAGCCGCCCATCGCGATGCCGTGCTTTTCTCACCGCCTGGGGTGGAACGCGTTGACCTCAACGCGTTCAAGCGGCTTGAGGTCAAGCCGCTCCACCTTCATGCTTGGTCGCGCATGAGCTCCCCGCTTTCCGCCCGTTACCGCACCGCGTTTGTCACCGGCGCCAGCACAGGACTCGGCCGGGCCTTCACCGATATGCTGCTCGCGGGCGGCGTCGAGGTCTGGGGCACGTCGCGTGACCCGTCGCGGCTGCCGGCCCGCGCCGGTTTTCACGCCGTCGCGCTTGAGCTGGGCGACGGCCCGGCGGCGGAACGCGCTTTCCTCGCCGCGGACCAAGCTGCGGGCGGCTTCGACCTCGTGATCAATAACGCCGGTTTCGGCGCGTTCGGTTCGTTTGCGCACACCGACTTTGCGGTCTGGGAGGAGCAGTTGCGGATGATGCTCGTGAACACCGCGCGCCTCAGCCACGCCGCCCTGCGCGGGATGCTCACGCGGCGGCGCGGCGCCCTGGTCAACATCTCCTCCATTGCCGCCGAGTTCGGCCTGCCTTACCAGGCCGCTTACAACATGACCAAGGCCGGACTCTCCGCGCTCAATGAGAGCCTGATGTATGAGGTGAAGGGCACCGGCGTTATCATCATTGATTTTCGCCCGGGTGACTACCGCACCGATTTCGAGGGCTCCGTCCGCCGCCCTGTGGGAGCGAGCTCGCTCGCGACGGATCCGGTGCAGGAAAACCGCCAGGCACGGGCTTGGGCCGCCTTCACGGCCCTGATGCAATCCGGTCCGCCTCCGGCGCAAGCCGCCGCGGACCTGCAAGCCGCCTTGCTCCGCGGTCGCAGCGGCACCGTGCGCACGGGCCGCTGCTTCCAGGCCGTCCTCGCGCCTTTGCTGGCGCGGTTCGGCTCACTGGCGCTGAAGCGCCGCATCCAGGAACGATATTTTGGGTTATGAGTGCGATTTGCCCGACACCTTTCGTCAGCCTTTCGTGCGGCAGCGCGGGTAGGGCGCACTGTCCCAGTGCGCCGCGTGACCATGCCACGCGTCCGCATCCTTGTCCTGACCTCGAGCACCGGCGGCGGCCACGACGCGCGCGCGCAGGCCTTTGCCGAGTGGTGCTTTGAGCTCTACCGGCACGAGGTGGAGGTTCGCATCGAGCAGATGTTGGAGAAATCATCCGGTTTCTTCCGGCTGGGGGTGAATTTCTACAACTGGATCCAGAAAAAATCCCCCTGGCTGCACAAGGCCTTCTACATGTTCGTCGAGTTGCTGCGCTTTCTCAACCGCCGCTCGGTCAGCTTCGGTCGCGGTTACTACGAGGCGGTGTTGCGGGAATACCGGCCGCACCTCGTGTTCAGCGTGCATGATTGCCTCAATCGCGGCTACTTCCAGCTCGCGCGCAAGATTCTCGGCCCGGATCAGGTCCGTTGCGCGACCTACTGTGGCGAGTTCTCCGGCGGCTTCGGCTACAGTGTCAACTGGGTCGAGCCCAGCGCCGACCTTTACCTCTCCCGCACGGCCACGGCCCGCGACTATGCGCTGAAGCTCGGCATGCCGCGCGAGCGCACCCGGGTGCGCGGCCACCTGATGCAGCCGCGCCAGCACACCGAGATGCTCAAGGCCGAGGCCCGCACGGCGTTCATCGAGGAGAAACTCGAGCTGCGCTCCGACTTGTTCACCGTCTTCCTGGCCACCGGCGGCAATGGCGCCAACAACCACCTGGATCTGCTGCCGGCGCTGCTGCCTTACGCCGACCGCGTTCAGGCCATCGTCATCTGCGGGCGCAACCGCGAGACCTACAACCAGCTCGTGCACTGGCGCACCGAGCATCCGGCGCTCCACTGCTTCGTGGACGGTTTCTCCGAAGAGGTGCATCTGCTCATGCAGGTCAGCGACGCCATCGTCACGCGCGGCGGCACGACCACCTGCGCCAAGGCGCTGCATTTCCGCTGCCCGATCATCTTCAACGCCATCGGCGGCATCATGCCGCAGGAGGCGCTGACCGTGAAATATTTCCGCCGCGGCGAGGGTGCCGAGCTGATCGGCAACGCGGCGGACTTCGGCCATGTCCTCAAAAGGTGGATGGAAAACCGGCGCGAGTATGACCGGCTGCGCAGCAATTTCCTCAAGCTCCGTTATGACGAGGACCCGACGCTCGTCGTGCGCGAACTGGTGGACCTAGCCCAGGAAGCCCTGGCCTCGCCGAAGCCAGGCGAAGGCGGGCAAGCCTCGACGAAACCAGGTGAAGGCGGGTCCGTCACCAAGCTGCAGCCCGGCCCGTTCCCGCCCAAACCGCGGAAGTGATCAGGCGCTGCGCGGCCCGAATTCAGATCAGCCACGCCCGCCGAGCGGGCGAGCCGTCTCTTTTGAATAACTGGGCCATCTGGAGCGTGAACATGATCGGCGATTCAGGTGAGATCAAGGGCGTTGGTCTGTGGCTGACTGGATCGGCTTCTTTGCCTCGGTCTTTCCTGGGAACTCTTTCGCGACGAGCCCCATGAAGCCGTAGATGACAGGAAACCAAACCACCGTCGAAATAGTGAACATGGTAATCTCGCCCATCAGGCCCCAATCACGATGAACACCAAAAAACAAAAGATTGGGAATCGATCCGGGAAATAGAATAAAAGCGCCGGGATAACCGAGGGGATCCCCGAGCGAGACTGTCGCTCTGGCGGCGGCAACGAGTGACACGCAAACTATACCTGCGATTGCCGCTCTTTTCTTGGTGGTCATTGCGCTCTTTCTTCCGCCGAACAGTGTTATTCAGACTCAGCGTAAAGCCTAAGTTGGAGTGAGGCCATTTGTAATAGAAGACACGATAAAGCGTTTATCCTCAAGATCGGTTTTCCTAACTTAGGTTTTTCAAGGTTGCGGAGAAACCCGGCAAAAGCCTAAGTTTGAACGCCGCTCGATCTCCATGCATACCCGGCCTGTCTCGTTCCCTGATTGGAAAGATGTGCTGGCGAAATCCGCTCTCAGTCCGCAGCTCAAGACGGCCTATGTCAGGGAAATCCTCGGTTTCCTGAAGCACTGCAAGGGGAGTCATGCGCCGGCGACCAACGAGCTGGCCAAGCAATACCTGGAGTGGCGGGGAAGGCAATCCTCCGGCCCGGCGAGGGAGGCCTTGCGGTGGTTTTATCGGGAAGGGCGCAAGAGCATGAGAGTGGTTGGTTCGTCCTCCGAAATACCGGGTCCGGCCATTACATTGCCTTCGCCATCACGCTTGGCGCGGCGGCCGATGGAGCCTCCGCCGGCGGCCAGCGACTTGGGCAGCGAGCCTTGGGAGCAGGCTTTGATCAAGGCCTGCCGGGAGCGGGGGTTCCTCTGGCGCACCGAGCACACCTATCGGGAGTGGGCCGTGCGCTTCGCCCGGTTTATCGCGCCGCGCTCGCCTTATGCGGCGGGGGGCGAGGAGGTGGCGTCGTTCCTGAGCGCACTGGCGGTGGAGGGGCGGGCGAGTCCGTCGGCGCAGAAGCAGGCATTGAACGCTCTCGTGTTTCTCATGCAGGAGGCCTTGCACCGTGATCTTGGGCAGATGGACTTCAGGCGGGCCTATCCGAAACAGCGCTTGCCGACGGTGCTGTCGGTGGGGGAGACCAGATCGCTATTCGCCCAAATGTCGGGCACGAGCCGGCTCATGGCCGAGCTGGCCTAAGGATCGGGCTTGCGCCTGATGGAACTGTTGCGCCTGCGGGTCCATCATCTGGATCTCGAGAGACAGCGGCTCCAGGTGTTCGCCGGCAAAGGTGACAAGGACAGGGTGATGGTCCTGCCCGAACGGCTGATCCCCGAACTGCGGGCGCAATTGGACCGGTTGCGCGGATTGTGGAAAACAGATCGGGCGGCGAATGTTCCTGGAGTTTGGCTGCCCGAGGGGTTGGCAAAAAAGTATCCGAAGGCGGGCGTGAGCTGGGAATGGCAATGGGTGTTCCCCTCGCGTGAGCTGGGCATTGATCCCGCCACCGGAATCAGAAGGCGACACCACGTCAGCGACAGCCTCTTCCAACGAGCGTTACAACAGGCGGCGGCCAAAGCCACGATGACCAAGCGCGTGACGCCGCATGTGCTGCGGCACTCTTTCGCCACACATCTGCTCGAAGGCGGGGCCGACATCCGCACCGTGCAGGAGCTGCTCGGTCACGCCAGCGTGGAGACGACGCAGATCTACACCCATGTCATGCAACGGCCTGGCCTCGGCGTGCGCTCGCCACTGGACCAGGGTTGACCCGAGCAATTTGTAACGTATTAATTGACGAAATGATCTTGCCGGCGCTCAGGACCGGTTCGCTTGATCAGTAGCCCGGTGGTTTATTTGATGTCATTTTTGGCCTCTTCGTGGCTAGTTGTGGGCCTGCCTTGAAGCCGAAACCACCGCACATCGCCCTCCTGTTCACGACGTTTCCCAAAACCTCGGAAGCGTTCCTTCAGCGCGACGTGGCGGCGTTGCAGGCGAAGGGGCTCAACCTGAAACTCTACTCGCTCTGGGGCGGGGGCGGCGCTTTCAACGGTCTGCCGGTGCGGAGCTTCAACAAGTGGCGGCTGATCGAGGTATTCCTGGTCATCATCCCGTGGAATTGCCTGCGACGGCCGCGGCTGATGCGCGACCTGTTCGAGGGGGTGTTCACGCGGCGAGCCCCGTCGTGGCTGAATTTCTGGGAGAACATGCTCGGCGCGGGTTTTGCCGGCAGTTTTGCCCGGGAGATGCGCCGCGATCCGCCCGCGCTCGTGCATGGGGCCTGGGCCGGGGCGCCGGCGACGGCCGGCTGGGCGTTGTGGCGGATGTTTGGCTGGCCCTACAGCGCTGGGGCGCACGCCTACGACCTCTACGAGCACGGCGGCGACTGGTGGCTGCTGGAAAAGTTGCAGCACGCCCGCTTCATCCACACCTCGACCGAGATGGGCCGGCGCGAACTGGTCGGGCGAGGAGTGCCGGCGGAGAAAATCCTCTGCATCCGCCGCGGGCTCGACGCGTTCCCGGCGTTCAAGCCCTTGCGTCCGGACCGCCGGCCGCTGCGGTTGCTGAGCATCGCGCGGCTGGTGCCGAAAAAGGGACTCGATCACCAATTGCACATCTACGCCGCGCTGAAGGAGGCGGGCATCGCGTTCGAGGCCCGGATCGTCGGCGAGGGCCCGCTGCGCGAATTGCTGGAGCGGCAGACTGCGCAGTTGCAAGTGGCCGATGCGGTCAAATTCACGGGGCAATTGGCGCAGCCCGAGGTGTGGGCGCAGTTGGCTTGGGCCGACGTGCTTTTGCACACCGGCGTCGTGGCGCCGAGCGGTGATCGCGACGGCCTGCCGAATGTCATCCCGGAGGCAATGGCCGCGGGCGTGCTGGTGGTCACCTCGCCCGTCGCCGCCACGACCGAGGCGATCAGCCAGGAGCGAACCGGTCTGGTGGCGGACGTGGACCTGCCGCTGGCGTGGGTCGTGGCCTTGCGGCGGCTGGGAGAGGACGACAAGCTCGCCGAAAAACTGCGGGCGGCCGCGCGGCGCTGGGTGGAGGAAAATTACGACGCCCACAAAAATACCGCCCGACTGGCCGAGGGGTTTGCCAAGGCGATGAAAGGCTAGCCACGAAGAGGCACAGAATTATTTTGACCACAGATTAAACGGATGACCACGGATAACCAAACCAGCCAGACTGACGAATGTCGTTGGATGTCATACTTTGTCCTGAATATCAGCAGCCTCAGTCTCCATCCGTGCCAATCTGTGTCATCCGTGGCGAAACCAACTTCATGATCTATTACGACATCACGAAAATGGGCGCGGCGAAACAGCGCTCGGGATTGACCCGGGTAAGCTCGCGGTTGCGGGAGGAGTTCGGCGGCACCATCACCGAGGTGGCGTGGAAAGGAGAACTCCGCGGCTTTGTCAGCGGCCAGACGCAGACACCGGTCATCTTTTCGCCGGCCGACTGGCTGCTGACCGTGGAGCTGTTCAGCGAGGCGGAGCGGCCGGGTTTTTGGGATTTTGTCCGAACTCCCCCGTGCCGGCTGGCGGCGATGTTCTATGACGCCATCCCGCTGCGCTGGCCGCACATCACATGGCCGAAGAGTGTGCAGCGGCACCCGGAATACATGAAGATGCTGGCGGGTTTCGACCGGGTCTGGGCGATCTCGGAGGCGAGCCGGCATGATCTGACGGGGTTCTGGCGGTGGCAGGGCGCAACGTTGCGGGCACAGGTGGATCTGATCGAGCTCGGGGCGGATTTCGACGGGAGCCACCGGGTGCAGCGCGATGCGCTGATCTCCACGGGCCGCCCGGCGCTGCTGTGCGTGGGCATTGTCGAGCCAAGGAAAAACCAGGCATTCCTGCTCGACGTGGCGGAAGCCCTGTGGCGCGACGGCTTGGATTTCGACCTGCATGTGGTGGGTCGGGTGAACCCGCACTACGGCGAACCGGTCGCGGATCGGATGCAGAAACTGGAGCGGGCCGAACCGCGCTTGCGGTTTCACCGGGCGACCGGCGACCACGAATTAAGCCGGCTTTATGCCAAGGCCCGGGCGGTGGTTTTCCCCACCGTGGCCGAGGGTTGCGGACTGCCGCTGTTGGAAGCGCTCTGGCGCGGCGTGCCCTGCGTAAGCAGCGATCTGCCGGTCCTGCGGGAAATCACGGATGGCGGTGGCTGCCTGGTGGCGCGGGTCAATGACCTGCCGGATTGGACGGAGAAGTTGCGGACGGTGCTGACCGACGACACGGAAAACCGGCGGTTGCAGACGGCGGCGATGGCGCGGCCATTGCCGCGTTGGACAGAGACGGCGGCGACGCTGCGCCGCGCGCTTACATCTGCTTGACGGCGTAGGCCATCGCAGCGGCGATCTTCTCCAGATCCTCGTCGCTGTGCTGGGCCGAGACGGCGGTGCGGATCAGATCCTTGCCTGGCGGCACGGCGGGAGCGATGGACATGACCGTGAACACGCCCTTGTCGAGCAAAGCCTGCCAGAAACGATAGACCAGTTCCTTCGAACCGAGCACAATGGGCACGGCAGGCGTTTCGCTGTCCCAGGTGTCGAGGCCAAGACCCTTGAGCATATCACGGTAGCGCCTGGTGTTGCGCCAGAGTTGCTCGAGGTGCTGCGGCTCGGTCTGCATGATGTCGAGCGAGGCGGTCGAGGCCGCCGCCATGCTCGGGCTGATGGCGGCGCTGAAAATCGTCTGCTTCGAGCTGGTGCGCAGGTATTCGATGAGTTCGCGCGAGCCGGCGACAAAGCCGCCGGTGCTGGCGAGGGACTTCGACATGCTGCCGCAGATGAGGTCCACCTTGTCGTTGAGCTTGAAGTGATCGACCGTGCCGCGGCCCTGGCGGCCGAGGATGCCGAAGCCATGCGCGTCATCGACCACGGTGAAGCAGCCCGCCTCCTCGCCGATGCCGGCGAGCTCGGGCAGACGGCAGATGTGACCCTCCATCGAGTAGACGCCTTCCATGACCAGCATTTTCGGCTGGGTATGGGGCACCCCTTTCAGCACCTGGCGCAGGTCCTCGGGATTGTTGTGACTGAACCGCTCGACTGTGGCCATCGACAGCCTGATGCCGTCCCACAGGCAGGAATGGAGGTTCTTGTCGGCGAGGATGAGGTCGCCCTTCTGCGCGAAGGACGCCACGGCGGAACAGCACGAGATATAGCCGGCGACGCTGATATGGCACGCCTCGCGGCCGAGAAAGGCGGCGAGCTTATCCTCCAGCTCGACGTGGTAGGCGCGCGAACCGTTGGAGATGCGCGCGCCGGTGGTGCTGGTGCCCCAGATCTTCGGGCCCTGGCCACAGGCTTCGATGACCTTGGGATGAAACGACAGGCCGAGGTAATCATTGCTGGAGAGCATGACCATGTCGCGCCCCTGCAATCTGATGTGGGTGCCCGACTGCGCCTCCATGGCGTGGTAGTAGGGCTTGTATTTCAGCCGCATCTTCGTCGCGTAGTCGTCCTGCGCGCGCTCGATGATGGCTTTCTTGGTCTTGGTGAAAAGGGACAGGGCCATGGAAAATTTGTGCGCCGACTAGAGGTCAGAACGCCACCCTTAGCAACCGCAAAGGCCGTCTTCGCACAGAGAGCTACGACGAGCCAAGCCGGCTTCGCTCCTCGAACTGCGACGAACCGAGGGCCGCCTTCGCATAGTTAGCTCCGGCGCGCCAAGCCGGTCAGGCGCGGCGCGGCAGGGTGGCCATCCACGCGGTCAGTTCGCGCGCGTAATCCGGCCATATTTTGAATTTGCGCGCGCGGGCCTGAGCCGCCAGCGCGGCGAGCTCGGCCGGGTTTTGCAGCAAGCGCCGGATCGCACCGGCCAGGTGGAGGGCGTCGACCGAAGCCAGACCGACGCAACCGCCGCCGGGGATCGATTCACCCAGCGCCCCTTGGTTGGAGCAGATGCACGGCTTGCCGTGCTGTAGGCTTTCCAGCACCGGCAGGCCGAAGCCCTCGATGAGCGACGGATAAACCGTGAAGGCCGCCTGCGCGTAGGCGGCATGCAATTCCGCATCATCAGCCGTGTCGTGATGGAACAGCGGGCGACCCGCGCGACGCAGTTCCGCCAGCTTGGCCAGCGCCGGGCCGGCAGTGTCGGCGCGGCCCATGCCGACCAGTTGCAGTTCGAACTTCAACCCCTCGGCCCAAAGCAACTCGCAGGCTTCGAGCAGGGCGAGGTGATTTTTCCGGCCCTCGATGGTGCTGACGCAGAGCACGCGCGGTGGGCCGGCATGCGGCACGTCCGGCACCGGATGGTTGGGGCTGATCGCCAGTGGAATGGCCATGACGGGCGGCGGGTTGGACACATCCAGCCAGCGCCAGTAGTCGCGCAAGCATGCCGCCGAGGCCTCCGAGATGGCGGCCACGCCGTCGAACAGGAGAAGTTCGCGCAGGTAGGCGGGGAACCGGCCCACGGTGCCGGGCGGTGTCATTTCCGGGAATTGCAACGGGATGGCGTCGTAGAACAGCGCGAGGCGCGGCCCGGTTACCCGCGGAAGTATCTCCGTCAGTTTCGATCCGACTTTGGCGGAAAAAAATTCCGGACAGATCAATCCCTGGGCGTCGGGCAAGGCCGGACCGGCACGCAGCCAGCGCCGGGTGCGGCCGGCGAGGCGCTGGCGCAGCGACCACGACGAGCCGCGCGTGTCGGCGGCCGGCCGGCCGGGCCGCATCCGCCGGAGTTCGTCCGCATTGAGCGGCCGCCAGGCCTTGAGGTAAGGGTCGTGGCAGACGCCGGTGGTGGCCTGGGTTTTGCCCAGTTCGGCGAACAGCGAACGGCATACCCGCTGGATGCCGGTCTGCGCGTGCGAATGGCTGGTGTGGGTGACGTCGAAGAGCAGCATGTTCAGGGTGCGACCGGGTCGGCCTCAAGCTGCCAGAAGGTGGCGTTGCGGACGGTGGCGATCTGTTTCCACCGTCCGCCGAGGCGTTCCCGGGCCTCGCGATTTTCAAAATCATAGAACACGGCATAGACCGGTCGCTTTTCCGTCCGGAGGGCGGCCAGCAGCTCCGGCAGCCGGGCCACCACCACCTGATCCCAACGAATCAGCAAGAAGGGCGTGTAATAATAAAATGCTCCGCTCACCTGCATGCAAAAAACGGCCGATTCGGGCGGCAGATAGCGGCGGGCCCAGTTGGCGGTATCCAGATAGTAAGCCTCACCCGTGGGGATGGTGAACACTTCGAGCCGACGGCTGAGCTGTGCCTGCCAGACGACACCAAAGGCCAGCGCAGCGACAACCATCGCCCGGGCCCAGCGCGGCGAAGGAATCAGCTGCCCGAGCCGCTGGCAGACCACAAGTGCCGCCAGGATGAGCACCGGAAAGGCCGGCAGGATGAAACGGACATACCACCAGGCCTCTCCCGAATGAAAATAAAAGGCGTAGACGCCGATGAGCAGGATGGCCCAGAGCCCGAACACGGCGAATTCGCGCCGCCGGGCCGCGCGGACGAACGGGGCGGCGAGCGCGGCGCACACCAGCGGTGAAAGCAGCGCCGGAATCCAGCGGGCGAAATGCGCCAGATTGTGCGGCGCATACGTCGTATCGAATACTGACCACACGTTGCCGTAGCCGGTGGCCAGCGGGTGGCCGTAGACCTTCCAGTTATAGTAGCAGAAAAAGGCGCCACCGGGCAGACCGCCGAGGATCAGGAGCCAGTGGCTTCGAAAGTTCCAGCCCAAGGCCAGCGCCAGCGGCAGGACCAGCAGGGCGCTGGTTGGCCGCACCAGCACGGCGAGCGAAGTGGCCACACCGGCCAGCAGGCTCCAGCGCCAGTGTTCGCGACTGCGCAGGGCCGCGACCAGCGCGGCCAGCGACCAAAGCAGCGCGAGTGCGTCACTCATCGGCTGCAATGAGGCGAAAAGGGTCAACGGGCTAAGCCACAGCAGCAACAAGGCACAGGCGGCCCAGCCCGCGGCAAGGTCCAGGCGACGGGCAAGGGACCACATGAGCAGGCCGCTGCCCAGCGCCGCGAAAATATTAACGACCGTCGAGGCATGACGCCAGCCGGCAAACCAGGAGGCGGCGAGGAGGTGCAATGG
Organism: Verrucomicrobia bacterium Ga0077533; assembly: GCA_001464505.1. Classification (GTDB taxonomy): domain Bacteria; phylum Verrucomicrobiota; class Verrucomicrobiia; order Opitutales; family Opitutaceae; genus Lacunisphaera. The sequence continues at coordinate 11,339 of LNEH01000107.1, read as the reverse complement.
CAGGCCCGTGGGATAGGTCGGGGCGATGCGCGGAAGCTGTTCATCCATGGTGAAACCGAGGGGCATGAAGGCCCCCAGCCCGAACTCATCATGGCGGTGACCGGCCGGCATGCGCACCGTGCCGAAAAAACGACCTTCACCCAGCAGGCGCGCACTGTTGAAATAGCCGGAGGAGTCCGCCCCGGCGGCATAGGAGGCGGAATAACGGGCCAGAAATGCCGCGTAACCGACGAAACCCACCGCCAGCAGGATGACGACCGCGGCGCGGGGCAGGCCGGCGGTCGGGAGGGATCGGGGTGCGGTGGGTTCCATAATTTAGCGTTGTCGAACATGCGAGGCTGCCATTGTTTGCAAAAGTGGCTCAAACCAAAAAAGACCCCCTCGGGCCGTGCCCGGACGCACCGACCAGAGTGGTTGCAGGAGCAGTGAGCACATGATCCGTCGCTGGCAACAGGCTTTGCGAGACCGGGGCTACGATAATTGGGTGGTGCTGGGTTATTCCGCCATCGTGGTCCTGTTCCTGTGGACCCTGGCACAGTTCTACATACCCGGGAAGGGGCTGAGTTACCTGATCGTCTTTGGGGCCAGACAGGAGGAGGCGCGCCTGAGCAAAATCCGCAAACTTGACTATTTCGTGACCAAGGGGTCGGACGGCTATGATGCGCAGTATTACGTGCAGATTGCGATGGATCCTTCATTGCAGAACCAGGCCCTGAGGCGGGCCGTGGACAGCCTGCCCTACCGCGGACGGCGGATCCTCTTTGCGGCGACCGCCTATGCCTTCGGGCTGGGCCAGCCGGCGTGGATCATGCAGGCCTTCGCGCTGCAAAACGCCGTGACCTGGTTCCTGCTCGCCCTGCTGCTGCTCCACTGGTTTCCGCCGCGCAGCTGGGATTATTTTCTGCGCTGGACGGGGATCATGCTGTCTTTCGGGATCTGCCTGAGTTTCCGCAACGCCCTCTTCGACGGGCCCAGCCTGTTATTGATCGCTTTCGGGGTCTACCTGCTCGACAAGGGCCGGCCGTGGTGGGCGACCGCCGTGTTGGCGCTGGGCGGCCTGGGCAAGGAGACGAACCTGTTGGGTTCGGCGGCGCTGCTGCCGAAATTCTCCGAGGGCGGCCGGGCTTGGGGCCTGGCCGTCGGGCGCGGTCTGTTGACCGTGACACCCTTGGCGCTGTGGATCCTCTACATCGACCTGATGGTGGGCGGGAAAGCCGGCGACTTGGGGGCGCGCAATTTCGACCTGCCGTTCACCGCTTACGGGCGGAAATTGGGCGAAGTCATCGACAGCCTGCCTGATCTGTCCGCGGACCACGCCGGGCCGCTGTGGAGCCTGTTGATGCTGGTGGCGCTGACGGTGCAGTTTCTCCATCTCGTGCTGCGTCCGCAATGGGCGCAGGCGTGGTGGCGGATCGGCATCTCCTACGCCGTGTTGATGATATTCCTCGGTGACGCCGTGTGGGAGGGTTATCCCGGCGCGGCCGCGCGTGTGCTGCTGCCCATGCAGGTTGCGTTCAACGTTCTCGTTCCGGCCGGCCGCGCGTGGTGGCTGGTGCTCGTGCTGGGCAACCTGACGATGCTGGCGGCCCCGGCGGCGTTGGAGTCACCCACGGGCGAAGGTTACGTTGTCCGCGGACCGGACACGCTCGTCTATGGGGCGAATCATCAGAAACTGAGGATCGAATTCACGGATGCTTGGTATCCGGTGGAGCGGCGCCACAATGACTATTGGTGCTGGTCGGCCGGCAACGCGACGCTCGCGGCGCACAACCCCCAGCCGGTGCCGCTGGTGGTGCGGTTGCGCTTCACCCTGAACGTCAATGCGCCGCGCACTGTGCGCCTGCTGCTCAACGGAAGCCGCGTGTGGGCTACGGAGCTGGGTGAACACAGCAGCCTGAATGTCGTGTTGAACGAGCTGATCCTGCCGCCCGGATCGAACACGCTGGACTTTTCCACCGACACCCCGTCCAGCCGCATTGGCACTGATCCGCGCCTGCTGGCCTTCCGGTTGCAAAATTTGCGGATGGACGTGCAGCGGTCTTTGGCCGCCGCACCCTGACGCCAAAGCTACCAGCCGGCGATGGTCTCGAGCCGGCGTTTGTAGCGCGCGCCGATGGCCGCGGGGGAGAAATGCTCTTCGATGGTGGCGCGGGCGGCGGCACCGAGCGACCGCGCGCGCGGGCGGTCGGCGCAAAGCCGGTTCATCCATTCGGCGGCATGGTCGAGGTCGGGCTCGGCCCAGGTCTGGCCTTTGGCGTAAGGACCGTGGTCGCGGTCGAGCGTGACAAGGTGGCAGCGCACGGGGCAACCATTGGTGGCCGAGACATATTCGGCCGTGCCGGACCAATCGGTCGAGATGACCGGCTTGCCGAGATACATGCACTCGGCGACGGCGAGCCCGAAACCTTCCGAGCGGTGGAGTGAGACAAAACAATCACACGCCGACTCCAGCTCGTAGATTTCCGTGCGGGACAGGGTTGGGGTGATCAAGGTCGTGCCGGGCAGCGCCGCGGTGGCCGCTTGCAGTCTCGCAAAGTCCGCCGGGTTGCCGGCGGTGTTGTGCACCTTGATGACGAGCGCGGCATCGCGGCCGGCGAGTCCGGAACGCCGGAAGGCTTCGAGCACGGCGGCGGGATTCTTGCGCTCCGAATAGGAGTTGAGGTCGTAGAGGAACAGGAAGATGAATTTGTCTACCGGCAGGCCGAATTTTTTCCGGAAATCGCCTTGGGGCCGGGTGAAGGCGATCGCGTGTGGCATGGTGAGCACGGGCACGTCCAGTTTTTGCCCGATGGCATCGGTGGTGAAACGCGAGGGGGTCCAGATCTCATCGAAATAACGGCCGTAACCGATCCAACGGTCGGGGAAATCCGGCAGTTCCCATGCCCAGTAGCCGATGTTGTATTTGCCGCGGCGAAAACCGGCGCCGTGGTGGTGGTCGATGTCGCGGGAGGCGGGCGCGTCCAGGTGAAAGACGTTCACGGGATGCGGATTGTCCGTTTGCAGGCGGGCGGAAAAGGCCTCGTCGGTCTGCGGGTTGATGCAATGAAGCTTCAGGTTGACACAGGCGACGGCCAGCCCGGCCGCGTCGGCCGCCCGCGCGGCGCAACGCACGGATTCGCCAATGCCGAGGTCGGCGCGGAAATAGCCGGCGAGATTAAGCCCGACCTTGAGCAGACGCCGGGACACCGCCGCGTTCCAGGGTGAGTCGCGGTTGGCGAAATCGAACAGCACCTCATGGTCCGCCTCGATGCGCTGGAGACGCAGCCGGCGGTTGCGGGCCTGCTTCCGCCACAATTGCAGCGGGCCCAAACCCGTAACGCGGCCCAGCCAGGCGAGCGCGTTACCCCAGCCGACACCGATAAGCTGGAGCGAAAGGGTATGTCCCGGATTGGCGGTGGCGGCCGGCCAGGGCAGCTCCAGGCGGAAAGGACCGGACGCGAGTTCCTCCCGCCGCAACGCCATCTGGCCGTCAAGGAGCAGGGCCAGGCCAATCGGTCCGGCGGCCGTGGAGTCAAATTTCTCTGTGGGCAGGACCTCGCCGGTCACTACCAAATTGCGGACACCGGTCAGCGCCGGCAGCAGCACGACACCGGTCTCGCGGATCCAGCAGGAATCGCCAGGCGTCTCGTCTTGGAAAATACCGGTGAATTTGGGCGGGTGGCGGGGCGACATGCGGCGGGGAAGTGCGCGCGGTTTATCGCCGAGGTGGTGGGGGTTGTAAATCTGGAACTGCCGGCCCGCCTTTTCGCTTCCCAAGCCGGAGTCGCAACGCGATAGTCGCGCCCACACTGTCGATGCTGTATTATCTCACCGCCGCGGGGCTGATTGCGCATACTTTCTTCTGGGGCCTGGGTCTTGCCTGGCTGGGCGTGCCGCGCGAGTGGCAACGCTGGGGCTGGGGGTTTGCGCCGGCTTTTGGCTGGGCGCTGCAATCGGCGGTGGTGTGGGCCGGCGCGCACACGGCCTGGGCCGGCACCGACAGTTACGCGCGGATCAGCGAACTCATTCCCGCCGGCCTGCTCCTCCTGGCCGTCCGGAGCGGACGGGCCCGGCAGTTTCGTGGTTGGGTCGGAGTGCTGGCCATCGGCTTGGTGGCTGGCTGGCTGCTGCTATCGCCCATGACGCAGCCGGGCCGCGGATTGACGACGAGCTCGCTGGGCAGCTGCGACCAGGCGGACTACGCGGCGGGCGCGCGGGTTTTCCAGGAATTCTCGCGGGATGATCGCACCGGGTTTCTCGGGTTGCCGGAGGTGACCAAGGTGCGCTCGGCGGAATATTTCTTCGACTACTTCGTCCGCCAGAATCATTTTACGCCCAGCGCGCTGCTGGCGCATAACGCGGCGGTCTTTGGCGTGGAAGCCTGGCGGCTGGTGAGCGTGACGGCGGCGACCTTGGTGCTGTTGAATCTGCCGCTTGTGTTTTTTCTGGCGCGCGGGTTGGTGGGGATCAAGGGATTCGCGCTGCTGGGGCTGGTGGCGCTGTATGCGTGGTCGCCGCTCAACGCCTATGCCGTGCATCACGGCGCCCTGGGCCAGTTGTATGCGGCGCAGGGGATTGCGCTGCTGACCGTCGGTGTGATCGGCGCGAGCCGGGCGGCACGGCGGAAAGGCAGCGTCCGGCCGTTTTTGCCGCTGCTGCTGGCGGCCGTGTGGTTGCTGGCCGGCAGCTATAATTTTATCCTCACGGTCTGTCTCGCGCCGGCGGGGGCGTGGCTGGTGGCGCAGTTGGTTTTTAAACGAGACCTTGCGGCGACGGCCCGCGTGCTGGGGTTGATCGCAACGGCGGGCGCGCTGTGCGTCGGGTTCTTTTGGAGCCGGTTTGCCGGACTGCTCGAGCGGTTCAGCCTGCTCGAACAATATAATTTCGGCTGGGTGGTGCCGTTGGCCTCACCCGAGGGCTGGCTGGGCATTTTGCGGGACACGGGTTTGCAAGGTTGGTCGGGGGCGGTGCGCGTGGGCCTGAGCGTTGGGATCGTGGGCTTTTATCTGTGGGGCGTGGCCAGATTGTGGCGGTGGCGACGCGACCGGGCGCTGGCGGCGCTGGCACTGGTGCTGCCGGTCGCTGCGTGCCAACGCCAGCTATGATGCCTACAAGTTGTTGGCGGTGTTTTATCCCGGCCTGCTGGCGGGCTTGGTTTGCTGGTTGGTGGTTATCGGGCGACGCCTCGGGGGTGTGCTGCTGACGCTTGTCCTCGCGGCCAACCTCTGGATCGCGGCGGATTTTCGCCGGGTTATGTCAGCCCCGCCGCTGCGGGTAGACCGCCGCCTGGCCGCGCTTGGGCAGTTGGAATCCGATCCACGGATCACTTCGTTCAATGTGACCATAGAGGACTTTTGGTCACGGCTTTGGGCCAACGCCTTTCTGCTGCGCAAGCCGCAATACTTCGCGACTCACACCTACGAAGCGCGGCTCAACACGACGCTCAAAGGCGATTGGAACCTGAGCGACAGCCAGCTGCGCACCGCACCACTGGCGGACGCCGACATTCTCCGCGTCAACGAAGTCTTTCATGTCGTGCGGGTCGCCGCGCCCGGCCGGCTGCAGACGGGCTGGGTTGATGGCTGGCACGCGTCGGAAAAAAACGGCCCGGACCGGTGGCGCTGGTCGGGCGGAGCCGGGCGCATCTTGGTGACCAATCCCGCCGCACAGCCGGTGCCGGCACGGCTGACAGTGAAGGTGCAGGTGTTGGCGCCGGGACGCGTCGAGCTGCGGATTGAGGAGCATTCCCTCGGGGTGCGCGACCTGGATGGCTCGGTGCAAGAGTTGGTGTTCGAGCATTTGCTCTTCCAGCCGGGCAATACGGTGATGACCCTCACCGGTCCTGCCGGGGCCAGAGCAGGGGGCGACGAACGGTTGCTGTCATTTGCCCTGCACGATTTTGAGCTGCGCGCGGTGCCGGCCAATTAATCGCGCTTGCTTGGTTCTCCGACCGGCCAGCGGGTCAGCAACGACAGCAGCCAGACCGCGCCGCCAAACAGGCTCCAGCCGACGGACACGGCCCAGAACGCCACGGCGAGCAGCGCGACCTGTCCACTTTGTCCCGTGCCGAGACCAAGCAGCGCCATCACGGCCACCAGCGCGCCCTCACGCACGCCGTGGCCGCCGATGCTGATCGGCAAGGCGGCCGCGACGTAGGCGGCGGCGGCGGCGACCGTCATGCCCAGCAGGCCGGCCTCCAAGCCGACGCTGCGCGCCAGCAGCCAAAGGGAAATGAAATCCACCAGCCAAACCGCCACGCTCAGGAGCGCCGCCAGCGCCAAGGTCGCATGCCGGCCGCCAAGTGCGACGGCCGCGTCGTGCCATGCGGTGGCGCGTTCTGCGCCGAGCAGTCGCACGGAGAGTGGTTCCCACCAGCGCGTCCGCGTGGCGCTCCAACCGCCGGCCAGCAGCAGCCCGAAGGCGACCGTGCTGGCGGTGAGCAGTGCGCGGAGTTCCGCGCCGCCACCGGCCCGGCTGAGGTGAAGGCCCAGGGCGAGCGCGGCGAGGGCGAGGAGCGCGCCAAGGCCGAGGAGCCGGTCGGCGAGGAGGCTGGCGGCGGCGGCGGCCTTGCGATCCGGGTGTTCGCGCCAGAGATAACCGAAGCGCACGGCGTCACCGGCGACGCCGCCGGGCAGGAAGGAATTGTAGAATTGGCCGATCCAGCAAACGCCCTGCACCCAGCGCGCCGCCAGCGTGAGGCCTTGGGCGCGGAGGAGCAGATGCCAGCGCCAGGCTTGCAGCGGGTAGGCGAGGCCGGCCAACAGCGCGGCCGGCAGGGCGAGTGTCCAGTCCAGTCCGCGCAGGCCGCCGAAGCGCACCCAGTCGACGCGCCAGGCCAGCCAGGCCAGCACGGCGAGCGACAGCGCATAGCGCAGCGCGGTGCCGGCGGGACTTTGCAGAAAGGAAGCGGGGCGCACGCCAGACTTCATGCCAGCAGGCCGCGTCGTGGCAAGCCGGGGGAACACCGTCCTGCCAAGTTTGGCATCGCCACCCGCACCCTGAATTGGACACTGGGCCGGCACATGCAATTGGACGAATACCGCAAACTCGCCGCGGTCGAGGACCGGATGTGGTATTTCCACGCGCTGAACCGGCGGATCAATCACTGGCTGGCGCGACTGCTGCCGCCGGGTCCGGCGCGCGTGCTCGACGCCGGGTGCGGCACCGGCGGATTGATCAAATCGCTGCGCGCCGCCAATCCGGCGTGGACGCTGACGGGGCTGGATTTCATGCCGCTGGCCTGCGAGCTGGCCCGCGAACGGACCGGCGCGGAGATCGTGCAGGGCTCGGTCGCGCGACTCCCGTTCGCGGATGGGACGTTCGACGCAGTGGTGTCGGCCGATGTGATCTGCCAGGTGACGGATGGGGCTGCGGCACTGCGGGAAATTACCCGCGTCGTGCGACCCGGCGGCGCGGTGCTGGTGAATGTGCCGGCCTTCATGTGGCTGTGGTCGTATCACGACGACACGTGCGAGACGAAGCACCGCTATAACCGGAAGGAGCTGGCGGAAATGTTCCGCACGGCGGGGCTCGGGGTGGAATTCGCCACTTATGCCAACATGCTGCCGCTGCCTTTGATCGCGGCCCGGCGGAAACTTTTCCGGCCGGCGCATCCGACCAGCGATGTGCAGCTGTATCCGGCGCCGATCGAGGCCGGCTTTGCCGGGATGGCGGCGCTGGAGTTTGCCTGGCAACGCCGCGGATGGGCGTCGCCGGCCGGCAGCTCCGTGTTCGTGGCCGGGCGGAAGCCGGAGGGCAATTCCGTGCTGACGGCGGCCCAAAAATCCTAACACTCGTCCCACCCCATGACTCCCGCCCTGAGTTTCGTCATCCCGCTGTATTACAGCGCGGACACCCTCGTTCCGCTCGTGAAACAGATCGAGGCCTTGGCGATCGAGGGCGGCCACGAGCTGGTGCTGGTCAACGACGGCAGCCGCGACGCCACCGCCGGCCTCTGCCGCGAGTTGCTGCGCGACGCGCGGATACCGATCACCTTCGTCAACCACGCCCGCAACTACGGCGAGCACAACGCCGTGCTCACGGGCTACCGGCACGCGCGCGGCGCCCATGTGGTAAACCTTGACGACGACGGCCAGAATCCACCGGCCGAGGCGGTGAAGCTCTGGCAGCACGCGAAACGCGAGGGGCTCGACGTGGTCTATGGGCATTATTCGCGCAAGGAGCACTCGGTGTTCCGGAACTTCGGCAGCTGGCTGACCAACCGGATGACGGACTGGGTGCTGGACAAGCCCAAGGGGTTTTATCTCTCCAGCTTCCGCTGTGTGAGTGCGTTCGTGGCCCGCGAGGTGGCGTTGCACGAGGGGCCGTATCCCTACATCGACGGGCTCATCCTGCAAATCACGCAAAACATCGGCGCGCTGGAGGTGCAACACACGGAGCGCGCGGCGGGCCAGAGCGGCTACACGCTCCGCCGGTTGCTGCGATTGTGGGCCAGCACGTTCGTGAATTTTTCCGTCATGCCCCTGCGGCTCGCCACCCTGCTCGGGTTGCTGATGGCGGCGGCGGGTTTGCTCGGTCTCGGGTTTGTTTTCTATCTCTGGATGACTAACAAGGGTCCGGACTACGGTTGGGGTTCGCTGATGGGCGCGCTGCTGGTATTTTCCGGCACGCAATTGGTGGTGCTCGGCCTGATCGGTGAATACGTCGGCCGGATGTTCCTGACGGTGAACCGCCGGCCGCAGTCGGTGGTGCGCTCGGTCGAACGGGCCGGCTAATTGCCGGGCAGCAACTGCTGCCAGCGCGCCAGCTCGATGCCCAGCGCTGTCTGCACGCCGGTGCGCACGCGGACCGGCGCGGCCGGGAGCAAGCCCAGCCAGCAAAGCAGCGCCTCCCGGCCGAGGATATCATCGTAAATGAAAGACTGATCCCAATGTTGCTCGATAAAATGCCGGCTCCAGTCGCGCGCCGCGAGGAAGACGATCCGTTCCTTCCAGCGTAGCACGAGCCGGAAGGTGTTCTGCTCATTGCGCAGGTTCCGGCCGGTTGACGAGCTGATGTGGTGCCGCACGACGCTGCCCAGCGCGACGTAATGCCGCAGGCCGGCGGCGGCGGCGCGCAGGCAAAGGTCAATGTCCTCGCAACCGTTGACGAAGCCCTCATCGAATCCGCCCAGCTGCCGCCACTGCGCGGCGCGGATGCCGAAGCAGGCGCCGGTGAGCGCGTCCACCCTGCGGCAGGCGGGCCAGCCGAGCCAGCGGGTGGAGCGGGGCAGATCGGTGCGATGCGCGGGCTTGCCCAGATGGTTGAAAAAGATCCCCGTGTGGTCAACGGCGCCAGTGACGGCGTTGAGCTGGACGTTCCCCACGAGGCCCATGGAAGCGAAACGAGCGAAAACGGCGAGCATCGGCTCGAGCCAGTGTGCTTGGAGGACAAGGTCGTTATTGAGGAAAAACAGGAACTCGCCGGTCGCAGTGGCGGCACCCCGGTTGCAGGCGCCGGCGAAGCCGAGGTTTTTCTCGTTGAGCAGGGTGCGACAGGGTGCCGGCAGGTTTTTCAACCACGCCCGCGTGCCGTCGGTGCTGCCGTCGTCCACCAGGATGATCTCGCAATTGAGGCCGGGGGGCAGGGTTTCGCGCAGACTCGCCAGCATCGTCTGCGTCAGCGGCAGGCAGTTGTAGAGCGGAATGATGAAGGAGATTTTCATCGCGCTAGGCCGGCGCCACACGGAGGGAGAGGAAGATCACTCCCAGGGCGCGGGGGTCATGATCCGAACGGAGACTTTCCGAGTAGTGCAACATGAGTTGGTTGTCCCCCGGGCGCAGCGGCAACGTGGCGGTGAGAATTTCCTTCTGATTGACACGGCTGAATGCATGGCGGAGCACAATGGCGCCGTTCAACTCCACGGTGATGACCTGCCTCTCCACATAGGTCAGGCACTCCGCCATGAACGAGGCCGGGCGTCCGTCAGGTGACGGGAGGTTGAGCTCTGTGGCCGGAGCCAGCCCCCAGTGAAAGGGGGGCAGGAAGGCCTCGGGAACGGGGCCTTCGGAGTTGTCCCAGCCGGCTCTGGCCGTGAAGCCAGTGAAGGCGGCGGCAGAACCCGCGGGCCAGGCCGTTGGCCGGCCGGTCACGGTCAACGGCCGGATGACGGACTCGCCGGCCGCCGGCTCAGCTGCGGCCGTTTTATCCAGCAAGCGTCCATGGCTGGAAGCGAGTTGATCAAGGTAGGGCAGCAGGGCGCGAGCCACGCGGTTCCAACCCTGATCCGGGCTATGGCGTAGGGGCGCACCCCGGTAATTAATGGGCAGCAGGCGCAGCTGCCCGGCCGGCCGGCAGATGGTGGAGAAGAAGAGGTCGGGCTTCTCGGTGAGCAATTGATAGCCGAGCCGGTAATGCACATCAAGGCCGGCCGCGGCCCGACCCCGGCTGAGCTTTTGGAGTTCCGCCAGCACGACGCGAATAACCTGGTGCTGGGGTGAGCGGAGGGAGAGGTGGGCGAGGTGAAATTCCGGGGGGAGCGGCTGGTCGGGCATTGCCGCCGTCCCGCAATAGAGGGCATGACTGCCCTTGCCGGCCGTGATATCGGGATCCAGAGCCAGGGCGCGCGGGATGATGATCTTGCGCGTGCGGGATAACCGGGTGTGGCAATACTGCAGGCGTTGCACGGGGTTTGCTACCGTGGCGTCGTCCGTGACGGTCGGATAATAGTCGAGCAACGGCAGGCTGGCCGGGATGGCGGGATCGAAGCCCACGAGGCTATGCTCGAGTGGGGCGCGGCCCGGGCCGTCCAGGAGTTCATCGGCATCGAGCGGCAGGATCCAGGCGGCGGAGAAATCCCGCGCGGCGAGCCGGGTCAGGTGGTTGCTGCGGGCTTGCTGCAGGTTGCCGAGCGCATCGTCGGTGAAGAGCGTGAGCGGCAGGCCTTCGGCCTGGAGTGCGCCCAGGATCTCCCTTGTGCCATCGGTGCTGTCGTGGTCAAAGACGAGGTGATGATCAACCCAGGCCAGGGTGTGGCGCACGAAGGCCTCGATGATATCGGCTTCGTTTTTGACGATGGAGACCGCGACGAGGCGCATGGGGGCAGTGTGCTTATCCCCGGCTGAAAGCAGAGGAAATATTCACTGGCACGGCCGGCTCAGGCCAGCAACCGCTGCAGGTAGGCGCCGTAGGCGGACTTGCCGAGCTTCTTGATGTTGGCCTCCAGGCCGGCGCGGTCGATCCAGCCCTGCTTGAAGGCGATCTCCTCGATACAGGCGATCTTCAGACCGGTGCGGTTCTCGAGGACATGGACAAACTGGGCGGCCTCGATCAGCGAGTCGTGTGTGCCGGTGTCGAGCCACGCCGTGCCCCGGCCAAACAGCTCGACGTGCAGCTTGCCTTTTTCAAGATAAAGGCGGTTG
>LNEH01000106.1 GCA_001464505.1 Verrucomicrobia bacterium Ga0077533 | reverse complement strand
GATGAAGCCGTCCTCGCGGTTGACGTAGAGGCGCTGGTTGGCCGAGACGACCTCGGAGGCGTCGATCTGCTCGATCTCGTCGTAGCTGGTCTTGCGCTTGATGCCCTTGCCGTATTTTTCCTGGAGCATCTCGAACCAGGCGACGGCATACTCGGTGAGTTTCTTCAGGTTGGCCTTCGTCTCCTTGATGCCCTCCTCGATCTTCTTCATGGCCTCGTCGGCCTGGAAGCGGTTGTAGGCGGAGATGCGCTTGATGCGGATCTCGGTGAGGCGGACGATGTCGTCGTCGGTCACCGGGCGGCGGAGCTGCTTCAAGAACGGTTTCAATCCGGCCCGGATTTCCGTCAGGACACTTTCCCACGTTTTCGATTTCTCAATGCTTCGATAAATGCGCTCCTCGATGAAGATGCGCTCAAGGGAGTCCCAGTGCCACTGCTGCTCGAGTTCGCCGAGCCTGATCTCAAGCTCGCGCTTGAGGAGCTCGCGGGTGGCCTCGGCGCTGGTCTTGAGGATGTCGCGGACGCCGAGGAAGTGGGGCTTGTCGTCGCCGGTCTTGGGGTCGCGGACGATGACGCAGGCAGCGGGGTTGAGCTGCACCTGACAGCTGGTGAAGACGTAGAGCTGCTGGATGACCTTGTCGGGCTCGGAGCCCTGCGGGAGGTGGACGAGGATCTCGACCTTGTCGGCGGTGTTGTCGTCGACGTGCTTGACCTTGATCTTGCCCTTGGCGTTGGCGGCGAGGATGGACTCGATGAGACTTTCCGTGGTGACGCCGTAGGGGAGCTCGGTGATGGCGAGGAGGTATTTGGAGCGTTCCTCGATCTTGGCGCGGACCTTCACCTTGCCGCCGCGCTCGCCGTCGTTGTATTCGGCAAAATCGGCGGTGCCGCCGGTGGGGAAGTCGGGGAGGATGCGGAAGGTTTTCCCCTGGAGGTGGTTGATCGCCGCGCGGCAGAGGTCGTTGAAGTTGTGCGGGAGGATCTTGGTTGAGAGGCCGACCGCGATGCCGTCGGCGCCCTCAAGGAGGACGATGGGGAACTTGGCGGGGAGGGTGATCGGCTCCTTGTTGCGGCCGTCGTAGCTGAGCTGCCAGGTGGTGGTCTTGGGGTTGAAGAGGACGTCTTTGGCGAAGGCGGTGAGGCGGGCCTCGATGTAACGGGGGGCGGCGGCATCGTCGCCGGTGAGGGTGTTGCCGTAGTTGCCCTGGGGCTCGATGAGCCAGGCGCGCTGGCCGATGGACACGAGCGCGGCGCCGATGGAGGCGTCGCCGTGCGGATGGAGCTTCATCGTGGCGCCGACGACGTTGGCGACCTTGTGGAAACGGCCGTCGTCCATGTCCCAGAGGGTGTGGAGCACGCGGCGCTGGACGGGCTTCAGGCCGTCGTCGATGTGCGGGACGGCGCGGTCGAGGATGACGTAGGAGGCGTAATCCAAGAACCAATTACGATAACTGACGGCGAGTGGCGCTTGTTCGTCTTGGACTTTCTCGCCCTTCTTGCGTTTCACCGTTGCCTGCTGCTGCAGGCCCGGTGTTTGTCCTCCGTTCTCGCTGGGCGAAACGGAGGCAACGGCGGGCCCGCCTTCGCTGGGCTTCGGCGAGACAGGACGGCGCGGTTCGTCCTCAGCAAGCTGAGGCGAAGAGGCTTTGGCGGTCCTGGCGCTGTCCTCTGGCTTCTGTCCTCTGACAGATGGCACCGTTGCGGCCTGCTGGCCGCCCGGTGTTTGTCCCCTGTTCTCGCCGGGCGAAACGGAGGCAAAAGGCAGTTCGGGTTGGTCGTTGTTCTTGGAAGATTTCTTCTTGGGCATCGGGGAGAGTGAAAGGGACAGGAGGCTTAGTCCCGGGTGGCGAGCTTCAGTCCGTGAGGGACGAACAGTCGAAAGTCCGGAGCGTTGGTCGTCGCGAGTTCCGCGCCGGCAGTGATGGCCGCGGCAGCGATCATGCAGTCGTAGCGCAATCCGCGCCGGCGGCCGGCGACATTGAAAAGCAGTGCGGCCAGTTCAGCCTCCCTCGCGCCAAACGGGGCAATGCGGTTTTCCAACAAGATCCGCGCGTGGGTCTCGGCTTCGGCCTCGAGCGGCCCGGTGATGAATTCCATCCAGGCGAGAGCGCTCGTGCCCAATGGTTCCCCGGCGGAAATCCACTTTTCGAGGGCGACGTTTTCGGCGGTCCCGTTGCGTGCGCCTTGGATCAAATAATTCGTATCGAGATGAATCACGGCGAGCGTTCACCCCAAGCTTTTTGATCCTCTCGAAGTTCGCGGAGATAAGTCTCGGCTTTTTGTGCGTAGTCGGGGTCTCGGGCGGTGATTTCCTGCAGCTTGCGCAGAGCTTCCAGCGGGGTTGGCTTCGGGACAGATTTGGTCGGCACCATCTCGGCTACGGTTTCCCCGCGATATGTCAGCTCCATGCGTTCACCGCGTTTGAGCGATTTCACGATGCCCTCTAAATCGTTGCGCAGGTCGACAGCAGAAATGGTCTTCATGAGATGAAGTTGATGTTCAACATTGAGTTGAAGTCAACCTCAGGATTCAACTAGGTCTTTCTCCACACGCAGGTTGTCGATGATGAAGTCCTGGCGCTCGGGCGTGTTCTTCCCCATGAAGAAGCTCAGGAGTTCGTCGGAACTGTAGAGGTGATGGAGATTCACCGGGTCGAGGCGGATGTTCTCGCCGATGAAGTCCTTGAACTCGCCGGCGGAAATCTCACCGAGGCCTTTGAAGCGCGTGATCTCGTGCGTGGCGCCGCACTCGACGATGGCGGCCTGCTTCTCCGGCTCGGAGTAGCAGTAGCGCGTGATCTTCTTGTTGCGGACGCGGAAGAGGGGCGTCTGGAGGATGAAGAGATGGTTGTTGCGGATGACGTCGGGGAAGAACTGGAGGAAGAACGAGAGCAGCAGCAGGCGGATGTGCATGCCGTCGACGTCGGCGTCGGTGGCGATGACGATCCGGTTGTAGCGGAGACCGTCGAGGCCGTCCTCGATGTTGAGCGCGGCCTGGAGGAGGTGGAATTCCTCGTTCTCGTAGATGACCTTTTTGGTGAGGCCGTAGGTGTTGAGCGGCTTGCCCTTGAGGGCGAAGACGGCCTGGGTCTGGACATCGCGCGTGGCGGTGAGGGAACCGGCGGCGGAATCGCCCTCGACGATGAAGAGGGTGGATTCCTCGGCGCGCTCGTGGCGGTCGCCGAGGTGGAGGCGGCAGTCGCGGAGCTTGCGGTTGTGGAGGGAGGCCTTCTTGGCGCGTTCGCGGGCGATGTTGCGAATGCCGGCGAGCTCCTTGCGCTCGTGCTCGTTCTCCTCGATTTTCTGGCGGAGGATCTCGGCCGTCTCGCGGTTCTTGTGCAACCAGGTGTCGAGGGCCTGCTGCAGGAACTTGCCGACGAATTCCTTGATCGAGGGGCCCTTGGGGCCGACATCGGCGGAGCCGAGCTTGGTCTTGGTCTGCGACTCGAAGATGGGCTCCTGCACCCGGACGACGATGGCGGCGTCGATCGACTGGCGGATGTCGGCGGCGTCGTAGTCCTTCTTGAAGTGGTTGCGGACGGTCTCGGCGAGGGCCTCGCGGAAGGCGGCGAGGTGGGTGCCGCCCATGGTGGTGTGCTGGCCGTTGACGAAGGACCAGTATTCCTCGCCGTAGTGCCGGCCGTGGGTGAGGGCGATCTCGATGTCGTCGCCCTCGAGGTGGATGATGGGGTAGAGGGGCTCGCCGGAGAGTTCCTTGGTGAGGAGATCCTTCAGGCCGTGCTCCGACTTGAAGGGCTTGCCGTTGAGCGTGAGGGTGAGACCGCGGTTGAGGAAGGCGTAGTTCCAGAGCATGTCCTCGATGAACTCGGGGCGGAAGCGGAAGTCGGACCCGAAGAGTTTCTCGTCGGGCGTGAACCCGATGAGGGTGCCGGTGCGCTCGTCGGTCTTGGTGACGCGCGACTGGGACTTGAGCTTGCCGCGCTCGAACTCGACGACCTTGGTCTCGCCGTCGCGGATGGCCTGGGCGCGGTAGTTCAGGGCGAGGGCGTTGACGGCCTTCTGGCCGACGCCGTTGAGGCCGACGGCCTTCTGGAATGTTTCCGAATCGTATTTCGCACCGGTGTTGATGATGGAGACGCAGTCGATGAGCTTCCCGAGCGGGATGCCGCGGCCATAGTCGCGGACCTTGACGCTGCGGTCGGTGAGCTCGACCTCGATCCTGCGGCCGCCGCCCATCATGAATTCGTCGATGGAGTTATCGATGGTTTCCTTGAGGAGGACGTAGATGCCGTCCTCGGCGTGGGCGCCGTTGCCGAGGCGGCCGATATACATGCCCGGGCGGAGGCGGATATGCTCGAGCGAACTGAGGGTCTTGATGCTGGCTTCGGTGTAGTTGGAGGCCATGGGTTGCGGGAAACAGACGATGTGAGGCGCGAGGTGACAAGCAATTACTGGTCTGCATTTGCGAGCGGCGAATGGAGATCAGCCGTCGCCGAGCCTATGGCTGACTCGTCCCGTCCCGCAGTGGGGACAGGCGAGGAGGGCGAAGCGGGATGGCTGGCAAGCGCGATTGCGGTTGCTCCAGCGCGGCGAGCAGAAGCTTGCCGGGAGAAGGGAACCAACTAGGGTGTGTTTGCAAAATGCACCCACACCCGCTTCCTGTCATTCTGAACGCAGTGAAGAATCCATGCTTTCGCTCGTGATGCAGTGTTCGAACCCGAGGTTCCCGCCGGCACTCCTAACTCCGCATGAAGATTTTCGCCCTGCTCCTTGGCCTGTTGCTCGCACTCGGCGTCGCGGCCTATCTCTTTCTGGCCAGCCGGCTCGATGCCCTCGTGGTGGACGGGGTCAACACCTACGGACCGAAGGTCACGCAGACCAAGGTCGAGCTGGTCGCGGCGAAACTTTCACCTCTGTCGGGCGCGGGTGAATTGACGGGACTGACGGTGGGGAATCCCGCGGGTTGGAGCGATGGCCGGGCGTTTTATCTCGGCCAGGTGCGGGTGGACGTCGAGCTGCGGTCAGTTCTGGGCGATCCCATCGTCATCAACGAAATCAGCATCGACCAGCCGGAGTTTGCCTACGAGACCACGTTTACCTTGGAGAAGTTTGCCGGCAAGGGCGGGGGTGGCAAGGAGCCGGCGGCCAAGGAGGGCCAGTCGCGCAAGTTCATCGTGAAGAAATTCCGCCTGACCAACGGCAAGGCGGCGGTGGAGGCAGGCGGGAAAGCCCTCGTGGTCACATTGCCGGCCATCAGCCTCGACAACCTCGGAGTGGCCGAAGGCGGGATCACGGCCGGGCAACTGTCCGGGGTGCTGATGAACAAGGTGCTGGGCGGCATTGCCGCGGGCACGGCCGAGGCGCTGGGCTCAGGGGAACTGTCGGTGGACAAGCTCAAGGCGGCGGCCAAGAAAGCGGCGGATGAGCTCAAGAAGATGTTTGAGCGGAAGTGAGACGACCGCAGCGGCCGAGGGAGAAGTGAAAGGGATAAGGGAAAGCAAGGGGCGCGGCGGATTAAGGGTATCCCGCCCTGCCTGTGCCGGCAGCGAATCCACCGGTTTGTGACGCGCCGCGCGCTGGTGGGCGATTGACGCCGGTCGGGCGCCGCGCGAACCTCGGCGCATGAAGATCACCTACTACCTCGAAGTGCTATCGTCGTGGTGCCACTGGGCGGAGCCGACTTGGGGCGAACTCAAGCGCCGCTACGCCGGCCGCGTGGACTTCGAGTGGAAGATCGCGCTCATGCGCCCCGAGGACTTCCCGGTTTCGCGTGAGCAATGCGACTGGTTCTACCGGCGCAGCGGCGGCACGGTGATGGGGTCGCCCTATCTGCTGAACTCCGGCTGGTTTGAGGCGAAGCGCGCCGGGCATTACGAAGCCCCCAACCTGGTGGCCGAGGCGGCGAAGAAATTTGGCTTCACCGGTGACGAGATCCGGTTGGCGATTGCCCAGGCGGCGCTGCGCGAGGGCCGCAAGGTCGGCGACATGGCTGCAGCGGTGCAAGTAGCCGCCAAGGCGGGCACCCGCCTTCGCCAAAGCCAAGCTACGGCGAGGCAAGAACTCGACCCGAAGAAACTGCGCCAGGCGGCGGAATCAAAGGCCGTGGCGTCCCGCATCGCGGCCAGCACGGCGGAATTTCACGCCCACCAGATCAACCAGCGCCCGGCATTTGTTTTGACGGATGCGATCGGCGACAAGGCGGTGTTCTCCGGCCTGGTGCGGATCGAGCCGCTGGCGGCGACGATCGACGCGATGCTGGCCGACGAGGCGGCCTACGCCGCGCACCAAGCGCATCACGGCGCGGCCCCGAAGGTATAGAACGCCCCCAAGGCATTTTACACAGAGGTCGCAGAGGACACAGAGAGCAGGGAACTGTTGCGGCACTCTCTGGGCGCCGACCGACACGGCGGTCAGAGACCGCCGCTGCAAACGGAAGACCTGAAGATGCATGGTCCGGCGACGAGCGCCGACCATTCGGGTGCGAGCTCGCTCGCTGGCCCACCCAGGGCACCCCGTTGTTCACTGCTGTGAACCCGGGGTTTGTCCTGATTTCTTCGGCCGGCGACTTACCGCGCTGCGCGCTGTCGCCGCTGAGAGCCGAAAAATCAGGCAAATAAAAAGGCGGCTCCCGAGGGAGCCGCCTTGTGGCTAAGAAGATTCGAATGGCTTACAGCTTCTTTTCCAGCTGCACGTAAACAAAACGTCCGACGTTGGTATAGAGGTGCCCGGGGTAATTCAGGAAGTTGTTGACGCCCACGGTCAGCTTCATGTCCGTCCACCACTTCGCCTCGCTCTCGCTCTTCGAGGGGAAGAGTTTGTAGCTGGCCTGGAAGTCGTAGAAGATCGTCGACTCGACCTGGCGGGGGTTGCTGTCGAGATCGAGATCGGCGAAGCCGTCCGTATAGGTGCCGGTGAGGCGGGCGTTGATCCCCTTGAAGTGCCAACCGAGCCAACCCTGGCCCTTCCACTGCAGGAAGCCGTCATCGGAGGAATTACCGGGGATGCCTTCACCGATGTATTCGACCAAGGTGCCATCGCCGATGAAGTCGATCTTGTAGGAGTCGATATAGGCGATGCTCAGGCCGGCATCAAAGCGGCCGGCCGTTTCCGTCTTCCAGGTATAGCTGGTGGTGAAGTCGAGACCTTGGATCTCGGTCTGCCCCAGGTTGCGGTAGACGGCGTTAACCTGGACGACGGTCAGCGCGAAGGCGCGGATGACGCTTTCACCCGGGATCAAGCCCGGCGAGTTCGCCGGAGTAGAAATCACCGGCGGTATTCCGCTTCTATATGAGCGGTCAATGGTGTCCTGGTGGTCGATCGAAACGGTGCCATTGCGTTCGATGCGCCAGGCATCCAAGGCGAAGGTGAAGCCCTCCATCTGGCCCTTGGGGGTCCAGACGACACCGAGATTGAATGACTTGGAGGTCTCGGACTTGAGGTTCGGGTTGCCGGACGAGGTGACGGGCTGCTCGGTTTCATTGACGCCGGAGAAGGGGTCTTTGACATTGGTGAGCGCATTGACCGGGGGGGCATAGAGCTGATAGAGCGAGGGCTGGAGGAAGCCCTTGCCCCAGCTGGCGCGGACGACGAGGGTATCGTCGATGGGCATCCATTTGACGCCGATCTTGGGCACGAAGACCGTCTCGTCGCTGGTGAGGAAGTTCTCATAGCGGCCAGAAACGTTGAGCGACAACCGGTGGGCGAAGTCCACCGAGTGCTTGTCGCTGAAGATCGGGATCTCGGCCTCGGTGTAGTAGGACACCACCTTGCGCTGGCGCGAGATGGGTGACGCCGGAGTGGAGGCGAGGATTTCACCGGCCTGCTGCGAGGAGTCGGGCCTTTGATCGATGGCCTCGCGGCGGTAGTCGACGCCGAAGGCGAAGCCGACGTCGCCCGCGGCCGTGCTCATCAATTCACCGGTGGAGGCGCTGATGCCACCATCAAACAGCTTTGCCTTGTTGAAGTCGCGCGCGAATTGGATGGCGTAGTTGACCGGCGCACTGTTGGAGGGGATGCTGTTCTTGTAATAGCCGAACGGATTGTAGGGCACGGTGGTGCCGATGTATTCCGGACTGGCGGGATTAAAGATCGGGTCCGCCGCATTCAGCGACCGCAGCATGCGGGTGGTGTTGATCAGCCGGTTGTTCTGCCGGTTCTCAATCACGCTGTAGCGACCCACCGCGTTGACGGTGTATTTGTCCGCCACATTGTCAAAACGCAGGCCGCCGGTCATGGCGAACGCCGTGTTGTTGGTTTCGTAGACACGGTTGCCGAACTCGGCGAGACGGATGCGGGAGCTGCCCGAAATATCCTGGTTGAAGGGATTGAACGGGTTGAAGGCACCGGCGGCGGCCGTGCGGCCCAGGCCCGCGGCGGTTTCCGCCACGGTCAGGATCGGGTTCGCAGTGCGGGCCGGGATGACGATGGTCTTCTGGCCGGGCGAGGCGAAATTGCCGGTGGCGTAGGGGGCCAGCTCGTCATATTGGGTGACCTGCTGGAACATGGCGTCGCCGAAGAACTTGGCGCTCTTCCCAAAGAAGTCTTTTTCCCACGCGGTGAACATGCCGCGGCGGGTGACCTCAGGATACGACCCGGAGAACTCGTTGTAGTTGAACGAGGACGAGCGTCCGGTGGTGAACTGGTAGGCGGACGCGGGCAGATTGCCGGTGTTCGTCGTCCGGACCGCAAAGGTGGAGCCGAAGAACGTGTTGGTCGTGGTGTTGGGCACGCCGTTGATCGTGATGGGGGAGCCGGGAGCCAAACCGAGGGCCTGCTCAACCGCGGCACGGGTGAGCTGGAAGTTCGGCGGAGAGGAGTTGGAGCTCAGAAAGGCCGGGATGGCCGAGGAGTCGCGATCCTTGTTGAAGATCGGCTGGCGCATCGAGAAGTTGGCGCCGAAGGTGAGGCTGCCCGTGTCGGAGGTCACACCATAGACCAGGTTGGCGTTGAACTCGGAGGAGTCCAGATTGGTGGTGTTGCCATACGACAGGGTGGCGGTGGCCCCGTTGTAATTCTTGCGGAGGATGATGTTGACCACGCCGGCGACGGCATCGGCGCCATAGGTGGCGGAGGCGCCATCCTTCAGGACTTCGATGCGTTCGATGGCCGCCAGCGGGATGCTGTTGAGGTCAACGAAGGCCGTGGTGCCGCCGGCACCGATCGGATAAGGGGAGACGCGGCGACCGTTGATCAGCACGAGGGTTGCTTCCGGCCCGAGGCCGCGCAGGGAGGTGGAGGTGCCGCCCGGGGTGAAACCAGTGGCGTTGTTGCTTACCGGCACGCTGCCCGCATTGGACAGCGTCATCTTTTGCAGCAGCTCGGAGGTGTTAAACACACCGCTGTTTTCAATGGCGACACGGTCGATGGTCTGCACCGGGAAGGTGCGGGCCTCACCGGCAACTTCCGTGGTCCGGATGTTGGATCCGGTGACAACATATTTTTCGAGTAGCCAGCCACCGCGCTAAGGGAGGCGCACAGGATAAATGCGCGCACACTGACAGAGCTCTTGCTCATAGGTTGGGTTGGGTTAGGTTTCCTTGCCCACCGGCAGTCGACCGGGGAGCCACGAGTAACGGTGGCGAGCATGCTAAATCGAAATCACCATGCAAGTTGAGAGTTGTTAAAACGCCATAATCCTCAGATGAATAGCCATATTCAAGAGGAGAACACCCTAGTTATGGGTATTTTACAATCATTCTAGCCCGAGGTTAATGCAGTAGCTGCTAGTCCAATATCCTAAGCTTGGAATTTACCTGTCCTAAAGTGCCGCAGGCTGTGTGGCGGCGGCTGTGTCGCGGCGAAAGGTGCGAATGGCCAGATACAGGGCGAGAATCGTGAATGCGGCGCCGGCGAAAAACGAGGAGCCGGCAAGGTAGGGCGATTGTCCGGGGCCGGTGGCCCAGCCGAGGATGAAGGTGCCAATGATGGGCCCGGGGATCCCGGCCAGGCTGGCCAGGCCGCCATAGACGCCTTGCACGGCACCCTGCTCGTTGGCCGGGACGTGTTTGGTGATATAGGCTTGGAGCGCGGGCTGGCTGATGCCGGCGAAGGCGCCGATGACGATAATCACATAGATCATCCACCCTTGCGACGCGAGGCCGTAACCTAGCATCGAGAGAATCGAGATGGTAAAGCCGATCACCACCGCGCGCGCCTCGCCGATCCGCGGCACGATCTTCTTGACCAGGGTGGCCTGCACCAGTCCGGAGAGGACGCCGGCCGTCATGAGGGACAGTCCGACCTGCAGCGGCCCCCAGTGGTAGCGGGCGTCGGTGTAGAGCGCCCACGTTGATTGCATGATGGTCTGCGCGAGCATCAGGATGAAATAGCTGCCGGCCAGCGCGAGGACGGCGGGCAGGTGTCCGAGCGCCAGCAGTGCGCCGACCGGGTTGGCTCGTTTCCATTCGAAGGCGCGGCGGTTTTCCGGTTTCAGCGACTCGGGCAGGACAAAGTAACCCCACAGCCAGTTGAGCGCGGCGCAGCCGGCGGCGAACCAGAACGGCAGCCGAAGATCATAGTGCCCGAGAAAGCCGCCGAGCACGGGACCGATGACAAAGCCGATGCCGAACGCAGCACCCAGCAGGCCGAAAGACTGGGCCCGTTTCTCGGGCGGCGTCACGTCGGCGATGTAGGCGTTGGCCGTGGACAGGACACCGGCGGTGAAGCCGGCGATGATCCGGGCGAGGAACAGCCAGGCGAGTGACGGCGACAGGGCCATGATCACATAGTCGATG
This sequence comes from Verrucomicrobia bacterium Ga0077533, assembly GCA_001464505.1. Classification (GTDB taxonomy): domain Bacteria; phylum Verrucomicrobiota; class Verrucomicrobiia; order Opitutales; family Opitutaceae; genus Lacunisphaera. Next base: position 19,058 of record LNEH01000106.1, on the reverse strand, counting down.
GCCGAACCGGCGGTCGCGATGAGGATGATCCGGCGGCGCCCGAACCGGTCGGAGAGCGAACCCATGAGGGGCGCGCCGAAAAACTGCATCAGCGCGTAGATGCTGATGATCCAGCCATAGGCGTGGGCGCCGTCGGATACACTGCCGCCCTGGAACTCCTTGACCAACGCCGGCAGCACCGGGATGAGCAGCCCGAAGCCCACAACCGAGAGGACGAGGGTGACGAAGATGAAGCCGACGGCCGGCTGGCGGGTGGACCCGGAAGACATGAATGCGCCATTCAACGGTTCATCCCGGCTTTGGCGAGTCCGCAGATATCAGCCGCTCGTGAGGTAGATGCCATGAGGCCGACAAGCGGGCGGAGCGGCCCGCTCCGCCGCTGCTTGCCTGCCTTCGGCACGGCGCACCGGGCCGGTGCGCCCTACCCCTCATACCAACGTCCCGAGAGAAATAGACTGTCATTGCGAGGTGGATCGCCACGGCGCGCTTCCGCCTTCGCCGAGCTACGGCGAGACGAGTCGCGCACCTCGCGATGACAAAAAATCTAAAACTTAAGGGACACTGGTATCAGACCCCAATATTTGAGCTTCAACTGGCGGACTGTGAAGCTTGCGGTCGTGGGCGCCGGGCCGTCACGCACCAGTCCCAAGGCGGCTCGTGGCCGCGGAGCGGGCGCGTGATGCCCTCGTCGCACCACGGATACCAGACTTGGCGCACCGTGATAGAGCGCAACCCGGCGCCTGCGGCAAGTTGGCGCGCCCCGGCGGCGGTGTAGAATCGCTGTATGCGGTCGTCGCGCCGGACGATGGCCGTGGGGCGCTTGCGCTGTGCGGTGGGGCGGCCGGTCTCGAACGCGACGACGACATCGTGACTTTCCAACGCGGGCAGGATAAAAAGCAGCCAGCCGCCCGGTTTCGCCGCCCGCACTGTTTCGCGCATCGCGCGGCGGCAGGCCGCGGCCGACACGAAAGTGATGACATTGGAGCAGACGACGAGGTCGGCGTAATCCCGGAGCGCCGGCGGCAGCCGCTGGGCATCGGCCCGCTGCCAGTGGCAGTCGGGCACCTGGCGACAGCGCCGGGCGGCGATCTGGAGCATGCGGCGCGAGTGGTCGGTGCCGGTTTTTCTTCCGAAGCGGCGGCCGTATAACTTGAAAAAGGAGCCGATGCCGCAGCCGAGATCGAGCACCGTGCGTTTGCCGCGCAACAGGCCGCGAGCCTTCAGCCAGCGGCCGATGACATTGCGGCGGTCGCGGACAAAAATGTCGCACACTTCGGCCTCATAAGCCGCCGCCAACCGGTCCCAATCACGGGCGTTCATTTCCGGAAAACGGTCATGATGACTTTTGCCGAGCCGGTTGTGGGCCGCAGAAAATACTAGGGCGTGTCTTCAAACCCTGTGGGAGGGGCTTTATGCCTCGACAGAATGTGAGGCACACGGGAGATGTCGGGGCGTAAAGCCCCTCCCACAATTTTACTGGAACGCATTCTCATTGGGTTTGAAGACACACCCTGACGGCGTGTGGAGTTTAGTGCGCGCCACGGTAATTTTTCTCCCCAGCCCGGACGGGGAACGGCATGCGGTTCTCCTTGGGCGGGAGCGGGCAGGTGGCGAAGGTGGTGAAGGCGCACGGCGGGTTCTGCATCCGGTTGAAATCGAGGATGATTTTCCCTTCGCCCGGTTTCGGCTTCGCGGCGTAAAGAAAGCGCGAGGCCTCGTAGGTTTCCTCGCCGGCGGTGAGGTCGGTCAGCACGAAAAACAGGTTGTCGCCGCCCTCGTCGATGGGCAGCAGCTCGACGGTGCGGCCCTGCCAGGTGAACACGGCCTTGCCCGGCACGGGCGCGGGCTCGGTGACGCCGATCATGTTGGTGATGTTGATCTGTTTCACCGGGTCAAAGGGCACCCACGCCGCCTCGATGCGCCAGGCCGGGTCGATGGGAAAATAGTCGATGCCGGCGAATTTCTTCAGATTATCCGCCGTGGTGTCGCGCACGCGCAGGTAGAGGCTGTCGCCGCGCGGCATGACGTAGAAGTTCGCGGTGCCAAAGGTCACGCGGGTGGGCTTGTCGCCCTGAAACACCAGTTCGGTGGGGCGAAGCACCGGCTGGCCGTCGATCTCCAGCAGGGCACTCGGGGCGGGCGTCAGCATGACCTTGCGGTTGGCGGCGAGAGCGACGGTGCCGAGATACGGCGGGCCGGCGGCGAGCTTGATGGCGTTGTCGCCGGCGGTGCCGACGGTGTTGGCCCCCGGTGCGAGCAGGTGGCGGCCGATGAGGGTCAGCCAACCGTCGGGCGTGGTCAGCCGGGCGATGCGCGCGGCGCGCCAGGTCTCGATGGATTTGGTATGGTCGTCGATGGACCCCGTTGCCCGCTGCCCTTCGACAGGCTCTGGGCCGTGAGCTTGTCGAACCGGCTGCGAGCCCGGGGTTGGTCCTGGATTCTGGCTGGCACCAAACCCAGGCAAAGGGGTGGCAATAAGCAGGGCGAGGAGCAGGTGGCGGGGCGGCATGCGTTCAACAAGGCACAAAACTTCCCAAAAGAAAACCCCGGGATTGGCGCGAATGCGCGGCGGCTGAGCTTTCTGCTGTAGCGGCGGTCTGTGACCGCCGAATAAGCAGCGCCGAATTCGCCCCGGCGGTCATCATCCTTCGCCAGGCCTATGGACGACAGGCAGACCGCCGCTACAGGGACTGGACAAGCAACCTCACGGCTCGACCACCACGGGCAAACCCACCCAGACGAGGGCGAGCAGGGCGACCGCATCCCAGTTCGCGAGGCGGAAGCAGCCGTGCGACTCGGTGCGGCCGACTTTTTCGGGATCGGGGGTGCCGTGCAGGCCGTAGCCGGGGCGGTCGAGCCCGATCCAGGCGAGGCCCACGGGATTGTTCGGCCCGGGCGGGATGATGAGCTTGCGGCCGAGCTCCCGGGCTTCGGCTGACTCGGGGAAAACCGCCGGGTCGAAGGTATAGTCGGGGTTCGGCGCGATCACGGTCACGCGCAGCTCGCCAACCGGACGTTTCTCCACATCCCGGGCGATGCTGACCGGGCAGTGCAGGATGACCCGGCCTTCCTCCGTGGTAACTTCGAGCACATGCTCGGCGAGACGGATATGAATCCTGGCCGCCTTAAGCGTCGTGGCAAACGGCGGGACGGCCGGCACTTTGATGACCGCGCCGGGCAGGAGGTCGTCCCAGTTGGTGTCCGGGTTGAGCCGGCGAAGAAAATTGGGACTGGCGTGGTAACGCTCGGCGACCAACTCAAGCGCCGTGGCGTGGGGCAGCGCGGGGCGTTGCGATTTGCCGAGCCAGGTGGCGGGCACGGGCTCGAGCCGGGCGAATTCCTCGGTCGTGAAGGTGTGATCGGTCAAGGGTGGGGCGGTGAGCAGCAGCCGGGCCCGGGTGGCGGGGTCGAGGTCGCCCGTCGGGTTCAGCCCCTCGTTGCGCTGGAAGGCCATCATCGCCCCGGCGGATTGCGGGCCGCGCACGCCGTCGATCGAGCCGCAGGAAAATCCGCGGCGGTGCAACTCCACCTGGGCCTCGGTCCAACTGGCCACCGGCGGACCGGGCGGAACGGCAGGTTCTGCTGCCGATACTGCCGGATCATTGGCTGGTTGGGCCGGGGTGTCCTCCGGTCGCAGCGGCTCCGGTGGCGTTTGCGCCGACAGCACGCCGCCGAGGCCAAAACTGAGAAGAAGCAACAGGCGGCTGGACATGGGCCGTCAAGATGGCCCGCCGCCCCGCAAATGAAAACGCGGAAATGAGGGCCGGGTTACTTCAGTTCGGCAATGAGCTTGTCCACGAAGGAACGCCCCTTGCGGCCCTCGACGATCAGCTTGCCGTCCGGGCCGTAGACTTTGAAGTGCGGGAGGCCGTTCATGCCGTATTGCCGGGCGACGGGTGACTGCCAGTCGATCTTTTTCGCCTCGGGGCGGTTGATGTCGACCTTGACGACCGCGACGTCGGCGCGCTGGGTGTGCAGCTTGGCAAGGGGCTCGTTGTAGGCCTGGCAGGGACCGCAATATTTGCTGGTGAAATCAAAGACGGTGGTCTTGCCGGGCACCATATGGTCGGCGAGGTCCACCTTCTGGCCCTGCGAGATGTGGGCGGGTTCGGCGCCTTTGGTGGCGGAAAAAACGGCAACGGACAGGGCCAGCGAGGCGAGGAAGGCGAGGAGTGATTTCATGGAAGGTTGGGTTGGGATTATGAGTTCTACGAAGCGCGGGATGTTCCCTTAGGCAAATTCTTTTTGGCAGGCTTACTTGAGCAGGGCGCGGAGATCAGCGAGGCTGAGCTTGGCGGCGGCCGCGTCGCTGGCGTCGAACACGCCGGCGAGCAGGGCGCGTTTCCCGTCCTGCAGCGCCATGACCTTTTCCTCGACCGTGCCGGAGCAGATGAGCCGGTAACTGGTGACAACCTTCGTCTGGCCGATGCGGTGCGTGCGGTCGGTGGCCTGGGCCTCGACGGCGGGGTTCCACCACGGATCGTAATGCACCACGACATCCGCGCCAGTGAGGTTGAGGCCGGTGCCGCCGGCCTTGAGCGAGATGAGAAAGACGGGGACGGTTTCGTCGCCCTGGAACTTGTCCACGGCGGCCTGCCGCGCTTTCACGGTCATCGAGCCGTCGAGGTAGCAGCAGGCCACGCCCTCGGCGTCGAGCTCGGCGCGCAGCAGGGCAAGCAGCGAAGTGAACTGCGAGAAGACAAGCATGCGGTGGCCTTCGTCGATGGACTCGGCCAGCAGTTCGCGGAAGGCGTCGAGCTTGGCCGAATTTTGGTAGGGCGGGTTGTCCTTGTGGGAGCGAGCTTGCTCGCGACTGCGTGTGTCCTGAGTCGCGAGCAAGCTCGCTCCCACAGCGCGGGCCTCCACCAGCCGCGGGTCGCAACAGATCTGACGCAAGCGGAGCAGCTGCGTGAGCGTGGCGAGGTGCAGCCGGCCCTCCGAGGCACCCTGCGCGGCGAGGTCGAACATCGCCCGCTCGGTTTCCTCCTGCGTGCGATGGTAGAGAGCCGCCTGGGCGGGGGTCGGCTCGCACCAGATGACCTGCTCGATCTTCGGCGGCAGCTCGGGCGCGACCGCGGCCTTGGTGCGGCGGAGGATGTAGGGCGCGGTCTGGACGCGGAGGCGTTCGTCGTGGAAATCACGTTCCTCGCGCTTCATCCCCGGCGGCAGTTTCGGCAGGAAACCGGGCATCAAAAACTCGAAGAGCGAGCGCAGGTCGTCGAGCGAGTTCTCCAACGGCGTGCCGGTGAGCAGGAAACGGCCGCGGCCATGCAGCCCGCGCAGCGCCTGCGCCGCTTGGGTGCGGCGGTTCTTCAGGTGCTGCGCCTCGTCCGCGAGGATGACATCAAAATGCACGCTTTCGAACAGCTCGGTGTCGCGCGCCAGCGTGCCGTAGGAGGTGAGCACGAGATCGTGGGCGGCAAAATCCTTTGCGGCCAGCCGGGCGCTGCCATGGTGGACGAAGACGCGGAGGGCCGGCGCGAAGCGCGCCGTCTCCCGCCGCCAGTTTTCCACGAGCGAGGCCGGCACGACCACCAGGTGTGGGAGGGTGGAGCGCGTTGACCTCAACGCGCTTGCGGCAGGTGCAATCCCCGACGCGCTGAGGTCAGCGCGTCCCACCTTGGCGGCACACAGGAGCGCCAGGGCCTGCGGGGTTTTGCCGAGGCCCATCTCGTCGGCGAGGATGCCCCCGAGTTCCTGGCCGTGCAGGTGCCATAGCCACGCGACGCCGAGTTGCTGGTAGGGACGGAGCACGGCCGTGAAGTCCGCCGGCACCGGCGCGGGCGGCAGCACGGAAAGGTTTTTTAACGCGGCGCTGCGGGTGTGCCAGGTCTCGGGGGCGGAAAAAAGCGGGGCGACCGTCTCCAGCAGGTCGGTCACCTCGGCGGCGCGGGCCTTGGCGATGCGGTGCCGGCCCAGCGCGCCCGGGGCGGAGGCATCCCCGGCCAGCGCGCGATGGGCGGCGTCGAGTTGTGCGAGCCGGGCGGCGTCGATGAGGTATATGGCGCCGTCGGCCTCGATGTAGCCGCGGCCGGTCGCAACCGCCGAGCGGATCTGGGCGTCGGGCGCGCTGCCGGCCTTGAGGCCGAGCGTGACGTCGTAGCCGTCGGGTAGCTCGCCGACTTCGGCGGCGATCTCCGCGGGCTTCAGGTGCGCGGTGTTGCGCTCGAAGTTGGACGTGAACTCGGCGTGGAGATTGTCGCGCAACAGCGCGCCGTGGGTCGCGAGGATGTTCAGGACCTTGTGCCGGTCGCGCAGCCACCATTTGCGGGTGAGCGGGTCGAGCGAGAAGCGGTGCGCCCGGAGGAACTCGAGCGCGGCGTCGTAGGTCATGGACTCGCGCGAGGGCAGGGTGATGGCCAGGAAATGCTCGGAGCCGTCCACGGTCAGCGGCATGTGTTCGTCGTCCGCCAGGTCGGGTATTTTCCTGGGCTTTCTGACACCGTTGCCGGCTGCCCCTCGACAGGCTCTGGGCCGTGAGCTTGTCGAACCGGCTGCCGGCCCGGTGCTTGTCCCGAGAACTCCGTCCTTCGGCGGATTCTCGAGCAAGTGTTCGCTTACCCCCGGCAGATCGAGGCCGTTCCAGGCGAGGGGGTCGGCGGGGCGGTCGGCGCGGAAGAAGACGCGTTCGCCGAGGAGCGCACGGACGAGTTCGCGGAGCTGGGCGCGTTTGAGTTGGATGAGCGAAACGGGCCGGGGCGGCACGCCGAGGCGTTGGAGGATCGCGAGACCCTCGACGAGGTCCGGCGAGGGCGCGGCGGACAGGTCCAGTTCCACCCGGACGGCGATGGCGTCGCGCGGAGCCGCGGTGGCGAGGTTGGGCGGGAGCAGCAGGCGCAGCATCGGGATCAGCGGGAGGTGAGGTGCCAGTGTCCGCACAACGGACAGCGGTAGGCGGTGCGCTGGCGGGCCACGCCGGCGATGAGCGCGGCATCGAGGGCGTCGCCTTGCGTGCGGTAGCGGCGCTTGCGGCCGCACTGGTGTTTGCGCTCCTCGGCGGTGGGTTTCTTCATGCCGGGTTAATTTCCACCGGGCGCGCGGCCGGAGTCAACCCGGGGCAGATTTCCCCTCGCCAGCGCGGGCGACCACCCACTAGGTCTTGGACATGCCTTCTGCCCCGACCAAGGATGACAAACCGAAACGCGGTCAGGCATGCCCCTGCGGCAGCGGGCAGCGATTCGAGTTGTGTTGCGAGCCGATCCACGCCGGGCAGAAACAGCCCGCCACGCCCGAGCAGTTGATGCGGGCGCGGTTCACGGCGCATGTGGCGCACAATTTCAAGTTCCTGCACGACACCTACCGGCCGACGGCCGGCAAACCTTACGTGGTCGAGGAAGGGGAGTCGGCGGTGACCTGGACGAAACTCGAGGTGCATGCGAACGAAGCGACGGACAATCCCGACAAGGCCTACGTGGATTTCTCGGCTTATGGCATGGAGGCGGGCGTCGAGAAGGTGTTGCACGAGAAAGCGGAGTTCCTGCGCGTCAACGGCACTTGGCTCTACAACCGCGAGGCACGCCTCGGACCGGCACCCTACAAGGCGGCGGCACCGAAGGTCGGCCGCAACGAGCCGTGCCCCTGCGGCAGCGGCCGGAAATACAAGCAGTGCTGCCTGCTGAAGGGTTGAGTTCCCTCGGTCGGTCGGACGTGGGGCCTTGGGTTGATGTCAACTATTGGTTGACTTAAGCTCCTGTGCTCGGCGGAGCGGAGTAGCGGGGTTGGATGTCACGGCCGGGCCAGGATGCGGCGGCAGAGACTCTCGCCGCGATTGAAGTCGCGGCAGGTCTGCGGGCGGGCGTCGTAGATCATGCAGAGGCGCGTCGCCGGGTCGAGCGCCACGCAGGCGCCGTTGCTGTGCTGATCCAGGCAACGCACACCGGCATGCACCGCGATCAATCTCTCCGGGACCAGGTCACCGGCGCGGAGTTCGACCACGAGGTGGCAGCAGCGGCCGCAGCCGGCGCAGGGCGGAAGGTCTGGGTGGGATGACAACAGAGGACGGACGACGGAAGTCAGAGGACAGTCCGGTTAATCGTCCAAATTGTCGCCGGGCTTCTCATCGCCGATCGCCGTCGAGCACCGTTGCTGGCTGCTGCCAGCCCGGTGTTTGTCCTGGCCGTCGCCAGGCAAAGGCGGCCGGCGCGGATGATTCATCATCGGAGCCAGGGCGAAGGACTTGGGCGCATTGCCAGCGGGCAGGGCCTTGGTGATGAAGGCCAGGATCTCGGCGCGGCCGCTCTTGGTGGTGGCCGAGCTGGCGAAGACGGGTGGCTGGGCGTCGGTGGATTTCGCCATGGCCTGCCGGAACTGCGCGATGGTGTTGCGCGAATGTTGGGCGGCTTGCTTGTCGATCTTGGTGAAGATGAGGGCGAAAGGCAGCGCGTGCGTGCCGAGCCAGTGGACGAACTTGAGATCCATTTCCGCCGGCGCGTGGCGGGAATCAATCAGCACAAAGGTGCGGCGCAGCGTCGGTCGGTGGCCAAGGTAGTCGCGCACGGCGGTGTTGAACTCCTGGCGCCGGGTCTTGGCGACATGGGCGTAACCGTAGCCGGGCAGATCCACGAGGCTCCAGGTGCCGTTGATCGTGAAGAAATTCAGCAGCTGAGTCTTGCCGGGCGCATCGGATACCCGGGCGAGGTCGTTTTTCTCCGTGAGCAGGTTGATGAGGGAGGACTTGCCCACATTGGAGCGGCCAATGAAGGCAAACTCCGGCAGCACGGCGGGCGGGCACGAGGCGAGGTCGGGGGCGCTGAGGGCAAAGGTGGCGGACTTGATTTTCATGGTGCGGGAGTCCAGCAAACCACGAAGGCACCAGGCGCCAAGGATCAGGCAGACTACCGGAGTATTGTGAACTAACGGACAGACGGAAGCACGGAATGGCGGGCCGTCCCGTTACTGAAATAGCGCTTTAATCCCATCCCTTTCTGTCCATGCTCAACAACATGGGCCAGGAGACCATCACCTATCTCACCAACATTGTCATCAGCGTGATCCTGGCGGGCCTGCTGACGCATTACTGGTGGCGGCACGGGCGCTCCCCCACCATGCGCTACTGGATGGTGGCGGCGTGGGTGATGACGGTGGCGGACATTTTTTTCGCCGCGCGACCGGAACTTCCCCACTGGGCCGGCAAACTCATTCCGACGCTGCTGGTGACGGTCGGGCACGCCGCGCTCTTTCTCGGCGCACAGCGGACGGCCCACTTGCCCCGACAGTGGAAACTGGTGGCCGGAATCACCCTGCTCCATCTGGCGGTGTTGATCGGATTCCTGACCTTCGCCCAGCCCTCCACCTGGCGCATGGTCTGCAACGGTGTCATCTGGGGCGGTTTGTCGCTCGCTTCCGCGTGGTGCCTGCGCCGCGCCCGGCCGATGTTCTGGAACTCGTTCGTGTCCCCGGCCAGCGCCTTTCTGCTTCACGGCATATTCCACGGCGTGCGCGTGGTGCTCGCCATACTTTTCGGGATGCGTGGATGGACGGAGGCGTCGGCCTCGCTCCAGATCATTGGCGATCTGGAGGTGAGTTTCTTCATGGTGGCGCTGTTCGTCAGCCTGCTGCTGGCGAATCTCCAGTTGCGCCATGAGGAATTGAGCAGCGCCCACGCCGAGGTGCAGACGCTGTCCGGCCTGCTGCCGATCTGTGCCTGGTGCAAGAAGGTGCGCAACGACGAGGGTTACTGGCAGCAGGTGGAGGATTACTTCAGTGCGCGAAGCCACATCGAATTCACCCACGGCATCTGCACCGAGTGCTTCAAAGACCAGAAGGCCGGCAAGCCTGAGAAAGCGGAATGAGTTTGGGGCGGGGGGATAACTTGCGGTCGCGCGTGCAGGATTGCCTGCCCGGTGGTTTCTGCTGACATGGGGCCGCCCCGTCATCGCGTCCACCCCAACCCTTTCCGTCCATGAACACTCTGCTCAACCGCCGGCAATGGCTCAAAACCGCCGGCCTCACCGTCGCCGCCACCGCCTTCGCCCCGCGCCTGCTCGCGCAAGCGCCCGTCACCGCGCCCCGCCGCATCCCTGTCGGGCCCGGGCTGGTGCGGCTCAACTACAACGAGAATCCCTTCGGTCCGGCGCCCTCCGCCAAGGCCGCGATGCGAACCGCCATCGACCCCTCGTTCCGCTACGCCGACGCCGAGGAGCAGGCGCTGCTCGAGCTGATCGCGGCGCGGGAAGGCTGCCGGCCATCCCAGATCGTGATGGGCGCGGGTTCGGGCGAGATCCTCGATGTGGCGGGCTTTCACTTCGGACTGGAAAAAGGCGAGATCGTCGCGGCCCATCCCAGTTACATGGCGCTGTTGAACGCCGCGGACCGCGTCGGCGGCAAGGCCGTGCGCATCCCCCTCAATGCGCGCCTCGAACACGACCTGCCGGCGATGGCCGCGGCGGTGGGCCCGCGCACTACGCTCATCTACATCGTCAACCCGAACAATCCCACGGGCACGGTGTGCGACGCGGCGGAGCTGAAACAATTTGTGCGCGGGCAGTCGGAGCGCACCACCGTGTTCATCGACGAGGCTTATCTGCAGATGACCGACAACTTCGCCGAACGCACCTGCGCCCCGCTGGCAATCGAGGGCCGCAATGTCGTTGTCGCGCGCACCTTCTCCAAGCTCTACGGCATGGCGGGCCTGCGGCTCGGCTACGCGGTGATGCCCGAAAAACTGGCCGTGTCGCTCAAGGCGCGCATGACCGGCAGTCTGAGCCTCGTGACCATCGCCGCCGCGACGGCGTCGTTGAACGATGCGGCTTACGTGACCACGGCCCGCGCCCGGCTCAAGGCCGGACGCGATGCGCTCGTGGCCGAGGTGAGAAAGCTGGGCTGCGAATACGCCGTGCCGCAGGGGAACTTCGTGTTCTTCAAGACCGGGATGCCCGTGACAGACTTCATCGCGAAAATGCGGGCTGCGGGCGTGGAGGTCGGCCGGCCGTTCCCCCCGATGCTCGACTGGGCGCGCATCAGCATCGGGCTGCCGGAGGAAATGGAGCTCTGCCACCGGGCCATCCGCCAGGTGCTCGCCTGAGCACCGCCGTTATGCGGTTCGGGACCGCTCGCAGTTCTTTTCCGGCTGCGGGAAGGAGTTTCGTGAAACCGCTCAAGGACAGCGGTCGGGCGCGAGGGGAGCAGGCGCAGCTCGGAATAACATTCCCCTTGCGAACCCGGGAAATGTGGTGATTCGTAAGGGTGTTCGAAGTCAGGTCAGATGCACGGTTGGATACGTGATTTGAGTCAGACGGCAGGTGAGCGACCGATTCCGCGTCAGGGACTGTTACGAGTTAGCAGGCCAGCAACGTCAGGGATAGTGCATAGGAGACCAGACAACCCGCGCCGGCATGGGCTGGGCCGGGAGATCCGACCGTGGCAGAGAGGCATCCAGTCCAGCGAGCACCGTAAACCCGCAAAACAGGAGACCACCCCCACATGAACTTCCAACAGCTGCTTCATCAACGCACCGCCCTGCTACAGCAGGTGCACATGGCCAACATGGCCTTCGCCTATCAGCGGCTCGGTGAGTTTGCCGCGCGGATCACCCGCGCCCGGCTCCACGGCCTCGTCCGGCTGCGGCCAGGTGATCCGGCGGGAGAGCAACCCTGGCCGGCGCTGACGGCGCTCGACGGCAGCCAAGCCGTGCTGGACGAGCACTTCCTCGACGAGGAGATTGTCGAGCTGATGGACATCCTTGGTTTTCTCGGCGAGGAGATGAACGCCGACGGCATGACTTTCCGACTGGAGGAATTGGGCGGCCGCCGCCTGTCGGAACTGCGCCGTGAGCTCCGGCAAGCCGGTATCATTCCGGCGGGCGAGGCGCCGCCCAACGAGGAGGCCAGCCCCGGCTGCGGCTGAGCCGACACCTGCCCAGGCCATTTGCCGCTTGCTCGTCGGCAAACGGCTGGGGCCGGGCCGGTCGGGTGCGGCGCGGTTTATCGCAACCGGGCTGGATAGATTAAGGCTGTTTTCTGCGGACGGAGAGCGTCCAGTCGCGGCCGGAGTCGATGCGGTAGGTGTTGGCGAAGTTGCCCTGGTTGACCGCCATCGACACGTAGCCGCTGCTGTTGATGAACATCAGGTTCTTGCCCACGGGCACGTCGCCGAAGGTGTGGGCATACGGCACGGTCTCCTCCCAGACCGTTTTGCCCGCCTGGCGGATGGTGACGACAACCGGCTCGCCTTTCTTGATGCCGAGTTGCTCGAAAGCGTGCCGGTCGATGCGGCAGGCGGTGTTGCCGAGATGCCCGCGGGAGATGTCGATCATGCCGGTGGCGATGCCGTTTTCGATGACGGGCTTGGGGTAGTCGAGGGTGACAACCTTGGGCTCAAGGAGCGGGCCGACCTGCTCGTAGGTGATGACGCCGGCAGCGAGTCGCCCGGCGGTGTAGGCATAAATATCGCGGCCATGGAAGGTGTGCGACCACTCGGTGCCGGCGCGACGGTTGAGCTTTTCATCGATCTCGCGGACGGCCTCGATGCCGAACTCCGCGGCCACCAGCGTGAGCGTGCCGTTGTCGGGGCCGACAAAATACTGCCCGTTCTTGGTCTTCAGGACGACGGATTTGCGCTTGGTGCCGACACCCGGATCGACGACCGAGATAAAAACGGTGCCCGCCGGCCACACCGGCGCGGTATAGCTCAGGCTGCGGGCGGCGGCATCGATGTCGTAGAGTTCGATGAGCGGCTGGACCGTGAAAATGGGGATGGCCTTGTCGACGGCGAAGACGACGCCGGGCATGACGGCGCCGCCGAAGTCGGCCTGGATCACCACGGCGTTGCGCTCCTTGGCGGACGCGGCAGCAAGACTGAGGCCGAGAAACAGGCCGACGCAGCGGAGGAATATTGGGACGGGTTTTTTCATGGAAAGTGCAAGGATGGGGAGATTGGCAGGATTTAGGAGTCCTTGGTCAGTCGGTGCAACCCCAAGTGCGTGGGGTTCACGCACGCGGATATCAAAATCCGGGCCGGCCCACAGATCGGGGACCATGCGGCAAGGCCAAGATAAGATGCCATAACGGCAAGGGATGCGGAGCGCCGGGGGAATAAGGTGTTATCATGACTGCATGATTCATCACTTCCAACTGGACGTGACCCGGTATCCGGTGCGGATGCGCTGGTTTCTCGGGGCGGTTTGGCTGGCGATACTGGTCAAGTGTGCGCTCGTCTGGTGGGCCATGATCCATTGGCACGTGCCGTTCCACCCAGGCTGGATCGTCGTGCCCACGCTGCTCTTTGCCTTGCTCGCCACCGGGCTCTGGCTCGGCGCCGACGACGAATAGTGCAGTCCACACCATCGCGCGACCGACCTTGGCTGCAAGGCCGGCCGGTTCGGGTTGGATCCGCCGGGCAGCAACCGATGTCAACTAATAGTTTACTTAGGCCTGAGCGCGGCGGCGGGAGTGCTTGCGGATCGGGGCGGCTGGGCTAGCGTGACGCATGCAGATTTATCTCATCCGGCATGCGCAGGCGGAGGCGGGCGAGGACGATGCCGCGCGGCCGCTCAGCAAGCGGGGACGCGGGCAGATCCGGCAAATGGGACGCTTCCTGCGAAAGAACGGCGCGCTGGCGACTGCAGAGTTCTGGCATAGTCCGCTCGTGCGGGCGCGGGACACGGCGATGCTGCTCGGGAAACAGCTGAAGGTCCGCGCCAGGCTCGTCCAGGTCGCCGGGCTCCGTTATTCCGACAACCCGGCCATCATGGCGAAGCGTTTGGGCAAGATCAGACGGTCGGTCGCGTTGGTCGGCCACGAGCCGCATCTCGGTGCGCTCGCATCGTTGCTGGTAGCGGGCACCGCCCAGCCGACGCGGTTTGAGCTGAAGAAATGCGCGGTGGTGGCCCTCGAGCGGGTCGAGGGGCGCTGGTTAGTCCGGTGGCAGGTGTCGCCCGAGATGATTTGAGCACGACGGGGCAGGCGCAGAACAGAGAACAGAGAACAGAGAACAGAAGACAGAGGGTAACGGGCACGAAGCCCGCAGGGCACAGCGGCAGGCACAACTTGGCGCAGCCTGCGAGCTAAGCAAGTGACGCGAAGAATCTGACTAAATTCGCGATGTGGTCATCGAGCGCCACTCCAAGCTCTTCGCAGCCCATCTGGATGGTGGCACGGTCAACCTTGGCGGCGAAGGCCGCGTCCTTGAATTTCTTCTTGATGGAGGCGGGTTTCATCTGGCCGTAGGGCACGGGGTTCATCTTCCGGTAGGCGTAGAAGATGCCGGTGAGCTCGTCGCAGGCGACGAGGGCGGCGGCGAGTTTCGTCTGCGGGAGTGTAGTGAAGCCGTGGTAGCCGTGGGCGTGGGCCTCGACGGCATGGATCAGATCGGCGGGGTAACCCCAGTCCTTGAACCACTGCAGCGACGGGGCGGGGTGGGCGTCGGGGTGCTCTTCGTAGTCGAGGTCGTGCAGCAGGCCGGTGACATGCCAGAGCAAAGGATCTTCACCGAAGTGAGTCGCGTAGCCCTCCATCGCGGTCGCGACCATCAGCGCGTGGTGGCGCTGGTAGTCGTCCTTCACATGCTCTTGCAGGAGCACTGAAGCAGTTTCTTTTGAGGGTAGCGGCATGATTAGATGAAATTAACCACGAAGGTCACAAAGGTCACGAAGAAGAATGCAGGTTCACCCCAAGCTCCAACGCCTGAGGTTGCACTGATTTGACGGACAGTGGGTTGGTTGAGCTGGTTGCGCGAAAAATTTCTGGCGTGCAATTCTGGCTGCTGCACGCCGGTCTGGTCGGCGGCGCCGGCTTGCGCCAGGGCCGGGCCTGCGTCAAACCGGGGTATGCAAAGCAGGCGGTATGGTTGCTGGCTGGTCTCGACGGTGCCGGACTGTGGGCGCACGAGGAGATTTTGCCGGGGCTGGACTTCGGCGCGTTGGCCCCGCGCGAAGTCAGGATCCATGTGCCGCCGGGCGGAGTGAAGCCGGGCATGCCGCTGCTGGTCGCGCTGGATGGGCAAAACATGGCGGCGTGGCGGCTGGACGAGGCAATCGCGGGGCTGGCCGCCAAGGGCGGGCGCGAGTTGCCGCTCGTGGTGGCGATACCGGCAGGCCCTGATCGGCTCAACGAATACGGTCTGGCCGGTCTGCCCGATTACGCCGGGCGCGGCGGCAAGGCGGCGGAATTCCAGCGCTTCGTCGTCGAGGTCGTCCTGCCCGCCGTGCGGGTGCGCTATGCCGTGACGGCGGATCCGGCGCGCACGGGTGTCATGGGTTCGTCGTTGGGCGGTCTGGCCGCTTTCGACCTCGCGTGGCGGCATCCGGGGGTTTTCGGATTCGCCGGGATTTTTTCCGGGTCATTCTGGTGGCGCGGCGACAACACCTCGCTTGCGGCCAAGCAACGATCGCGGCTGGCGCACCGGCGGGTGCGCGAGACTCCGCCGCCGCCGCGCCTGCGGCTGTGGTTCGAGGCCGGCACGAAGGACGAGGCCGACGACCGCGACGGCAACGGCGTGATCGACGCCATCCAGGACACCACCGAGCTGCTGGATGAATTGGAGCGGCGCGGCCTGAAGCGCGGTGCCGACCTGCGCTATGTCGAGCTGGCCGGTGGGGAGCACAACGAGGCGACGTGGGCGCGAGCCTTGCCGGAATTCCTGGAGTGGGCGCTGCCCTGACCTCAAGCGCCGGCGTCGGCGAGGCAGGTGTCGGGGAAGGCGTTCTGGCGGCGCAGCCAGAGCACGAGGCAAAGGCTGTTGGTCAGCGCCTCGTGCAGGGCGGAGCCGAAATCGTAGGAACGTTCGTCATAGCCGGCAGCCTCGATGGCCTCGTCGAGGCCGAGCATCACGGCAAACATGCGGGCGCGAAGGGCGGGGATGTAAACCTTGGTGAGGTTCACGGCCGGATCGGTCATGTGGGCCGCGCACACGGCGGCATCGCTCGTGTGGTGCGACCGGCAGGCTTCGGGACGTCCGGCATAGATCGAGCAGGAACCCTTGTGCAGGAGCGCGCAAGGCGAGCGGCTGGTGGCGCGTTCACCGTCGGCGAGGGCGGCGACACGGCCGCGATGCGCGGCGAGGCGGGCGATGATTTCGAGGAGCGAGGCGGGGGAGGAATGGACTTGGATATGGTCGGCGGCGAAGAAGACCTCATGGGCCTGCACGTCCACCGGGACATGGCAGCAGAAATCGCAGCCGGCGCGGCAGGCGACCTTGGCCCGCACACCGGCGGAGGTGCCGGCGTAGGTCGAGTCCAGCTCGTCCATGCCCCAGCGCAGGGCGGTCATCATCTCGGCGGGCTGCCGCACCTTGAGCAGGCGCTGACCCAATTCGGCCACGGCGTGGTCGAACAACTGGAAGCGTTTGGCGACGGAAGTGCGGGCGGGCATGCGACAAGTCAGGTGTCGCACGGGACGGCCGAAACGCGATACCAATAGGGAGGGTGATCTCACGCTACGCCGTTGCTCGCTGCTGCGAGCCCGGTGTTTGTCCGCGGTTCATGGTCCCGTTGCGCTCCTGCTGGGCGCCCGGGATTTGTCCGGCCCGACCGACCGGCAAACGAAACCGAGGCAAAGGACACGAAGAGCACGAAGGTCAGATTACCTGTGTCTATGGCCGGATCAGGGTTTGGACGGGGTCAGCGAGGGTGAAAGGCAAAAGCCTAGAGGTTACCTCGATTTGACGGACAGCGGCCCCATGCCACAGGGGCCGCCCCGTGGCTTGGTTTCGGTCCAACGTCTGGTTGTGCTTTGCGGGGAAAGCCTCATAGTGCCGGATCCATATGAGTTCCGACGACGCCAAGAGCAAGGAATCCCAACGCAAACACGTGCGCTACGAGGTGAGCGACGACTGTCGCTTACGCGCCTCGATCATGGTGCGAAGCTCCGACCCGGCTTCGGCGAACAAGGATTGGCCGGGAACGCTGGTCGATATGTCGTCCGAGGGAGCTCACATCCAGATCAGCCTCGGGGCGGTGGCCTACAAGGGCGACAATTGCACCCTGACCCTGTCGCATGGCGGGGTGAAGTTGCAGCTACGGGGCGTGCTCGCCCACTATGTCTGCTCGTCGCGGCACTCGGTCTGCGGGGTGAAATTTGATTCTTACGCCACGGGATGGGACAAGCCGTATCTGCCCTTTTTCAAGGCCATCGTCGCGAGCTCGACGCTGAAAGGCGGGTCGGCCGGCAGCGATTCGCCGGGGCGGTATCGGGAGGAATACAGCGGGCCGGGCCACGCGAAGCTGGTGGTGTGGCGCGACGACAAGCCGGAGCGCGCGCTCATGGGCTTCGACTACACCATGGCACGCTACGCCGCGGCGCTGGCGTCAGCCGGAGCGGACATGTTCAAGAACAAGGCAGAGGTGGTCTTCCGATCCGCGCCGATGGACAACGGAGCCCCGGGGCTGCCCCTCACGAAGGCGCAGGAAGCGGAGGCGCGCTGGGAATTCTCCCTTGCGGCGTCGAACCTGCCCAAGACGATTGCGCCCGATATCCGCCGGTTGCTGCGGCTGGTGAGCTGAACCCGTTGGGACAGTCCGTCGGCTCGGTTACACCCGAAGGTGTCCAGGCAAATATCAATATCCGCAGCCCGGCCCTTATACCATTTACTCATTGGATTTGGATCATAGCGAAAGTGCCTTGTGGTAGGGCGGAGCGGCCCGCTCCGCCGCGGCGCACCGGGCCGGTGCGCCCTACCGCGCTGCTACGCTAAAGTCTCAAATTATCCCGTAATTGGTATTACACGGCTCCCCGCCTGACGTGTTCTGCTCCACCAAGCGAGGCGCGGTCGAGGTCGGAGTGGAGAGGGAATTGGCCCGCGGAAATGTGTAACGTATTATATTACATATATCCGTCTCTACTGGAAAAACACCACGCGACCCAGGGAGACTTGTAACGTATTACGTTACAAATTCCCTCCTGCTGGGCGGTGGCGAGGTCGGACATGATCAAGAACAAGGAGCAGGTGCGCTTCAAGCCGGCGGAGGCCGGCGACACGGGGGCACCCCCCTCGCGGGTGCAGGAAGTGGAGGCGCGCTGGGAATTCTCCCTTGCGGCGTCGAACCTGCCCAAGACCATCGCGCCCGATATCCGCCGGTTGCTGCGGTTATGCAGCTGAGCTAGCACCGTTGTCCGCTTCCTGTTGAATCCTGCTGGATTCACGGGATCAGTCACCCAACCTGCGTTGTGGCTGAGCTGCGGGCCCGGTGCTTGTCCTCGGTTCTCGCTTCGCGAAACCGAGGCAAAAGGACGTCAGCCGTCGCCAAGGCTTCAGCCTTCGCCTGGCCTACGGCTGACTTGATGGCTGACTCGCCCGGACGCTTCGCGTCAGGCGAGGAGGACCCGCCTTCGCTGGGCTACGGCGAGGCAAGCGGAGGACGGTAGTTCTCTCACGAAGGCGCGGAGAAAGACGGGAATCTCTTGGGTGGCGAGTTTGACATCGCGCAGGGAGCGGATGGCGCCAGCCTTGCGTGAAGCATGACGCGTCGGATGGAAGTGTTGGTGCTGCTGGTCGCGGTCGCCTGTGGCGTCGCGAGCCTCACGCATTTTGCCCACAACGCCGAATTCTGCGGCGACTACCCGAACCTGCCGGCCTGGATCACGCGCGGGTCGGTCTGGCTGGCGTGGACGGGCATCACACTCGTTGGGGGCGCCGGGGTCTCGCTGTTCCGGGCCGGTTGGCGGAAAGCGGGCCTGGGGGTGCTGGCGGTCTATGGCGCGTTGGGCTGCGCCGGATTGGGGCACTACAGCCTGGCACCCATGGCGCGGCATACGGCGATGATGAACTTCGCCATCTGGTTCGAGGTGGTGGCGGGTCTGGCGTTGTTCGCCGTCGCGCTCGTCGCACTGGTCGGCGAGGTCCGAAATCGCAGTGGCGAAACTCCGTTGCGGCCGGCGTAAAGCAGAGGCCGGCGGGACGGTTGGCGCTGTCAAGAGTCAAGACCTGACGTCCTCGGGTTGGCCCGGAAATGTGTAACGCATTGTATTACACTTATCCCTCCCTGCTGGGAAGACACAGATCGGCCCAAAGTGAGTTGTAACGTATTACTGAGCGTTACCATATAAGATGACAATAAGGTCAAAAGAGCTCGGCTTGTTTATAGAAGGCGGCAATGAGGCGGGTCTTGCGAGGCCGGCGGCGGA
>LNEH01000105.1 GCA_001464505.1 Verrucomicrobia bacterium Ga0077533 | reverse complement strand
GGGGTGGCGCGCAGCGACGGGGTGTGTCGGTTTGCGATAGGAAACCTGCGAAATGTCGGGATCAATCTCGCTTGAGGTCCGGCCACGCCCCCTCTTTTGTTCCTAACCGTGTCCGTCACCCGCCCCACCCTCAAGCCCTGGCCCATGAAATGGATCGTCGCGGTCATTGTCGTTTTTGCCGCCGGCTACACGGCGGTGAACCTCTACTACCGCAAGCCGGGCCGGGCCTACCGTCCCTACCAGGATGCCCAGGATCGCGCGACCACCGCCCGCTTGCTCGCCGCCGGCTGGCACAAGATCCCGGTGGACACCCGCCGGCCAGCCGAGAAGCCGGCGACGGACGACACCCCGGCGGCGGTGACCCGGGCGGCCGTCGGACTGGGGCCCGATCTGGCGCCTAATTTCGCCGAGCCGCCCAAGTTGCTTGCGGCCGTCGAAAAGGTCGTGGCCCCGGCCGACGTGGTGCGCGGCACTGACTACAGCGCCTACTTCACTGCCAGCCTGCCCAGCCAAAAGGCGCTGGTCGGCGAGCTTTCACTCTATCGCAAAGGCAACGAGCTCGTGCTCATCCCGACCACCGAGGCCCTGCCAGGCAAGGCTCTGATGAGCCGTTGGAGCGACTCCACCTATTGTGTGAATTTTTCCACGGCGAACCTGCCCCAAGGCCGTTACCAGGCCCGCATCGTCGCCAAGGGACAGGCGGCAGCGTGGTCGTTTACGGTGCGGTAAAGCCGCAACAATCCATTGACGAGCGCGGCGGGATGCCCGATTAAGGCGCTCCCTTCCCATGAGCAACGGCGCCGACATCAAGCCCACCGACCTGCGCGGCATCCTGAAATACGTTCCCCGGTTTCAGGGCCAGACCTTTGTCATCTCGTGTGACGGCATCATCGTGGCCGATGAGAATTTCGCGAACATCCTGACCGACATTGCCGTGCTTCGCAGCCTCGGCATCAAGATCGTCATTGTCCACGGCATCGGCCATCAGATCGAGGAACTGTCAAGGATCCGGAGCATTCCGATCACCGACAGCCAGGGCACCGGGGTCGCCGACGCCGCCACCCTCGACCTCGCCATCCGCGCCTCCTCCCGCGTGACCCACCTCGTGATCGAAGGCCTCACGCAGAACGGGTTGAAGGCCGCGTTGACCAACGCCGTCCGGGCCGTGCCACTTGGCATCATCAAGGGTGTGGACCATCAGTTCACCGGCCGCGTCGATCGCGTGGACAAGGAATTCCTCGCGCAACTCATCGGCTCCCAGGTCATCCCGGTGGTGAACCCCATCGGCTTCGACCGGGACGGCCGGCCGCTGCGCATCAACTCCGACCTGCTCGCCGCCGAGCTGGCCGAGGCGCTCAACGCCACCAAGATCATCTACCTCACGCCGCACGAGGGACTGGAAATCAATGGCAAGCTGCAGCACCAGATCGCGGCCGCCGCCCTCCGCGCCGTGCTGGAGAGCAAGCCCGACTCCATCAACGAGCCGATGCGCAGCACCGCGGCCCATGCCGTCAAGGCCGTCGAGACCGGCACGCCGCGCATCCACCTGCTCGACGGGCGCCTCCTGGACGGCCTGCTTAACGAGATTTTTTCCAACGAGGGTGTCGGCACGCTCATCCACGGCAACGAATACCAGCAGATCCGGCAGGCCACCAAGCGCGACGTTCGGGCCATCTACAACCTCACCCGCCAGGCGGTGAAGCGCGAGGAACTGCTCTACCGCACTCAGGCGGCCATCGAGAAAAACGTCGAGCAATTCTACGTCTTCGAGATCGACGAGAACATCATCGCCTGTGTTTCGCTTCAAGTTTACCC
The DNA here is from genome assembly GCA_001464505.1 of Verrucomicrobia bacterium Ga0077533. Lineage (GTDB taxonomy): Bacteria > Verrucomicrobiota > Verrucomicrobiia > Opitutales > Opitutaceae > Lacunisphaera. The sequence continues at coordinate 10,048 of LNEH01000105.1, read as the reverse complement.
CGACCGGCAGAAGTTGGCCGAGTTGGGCTCGCTCTACGTCATGCCCTTCTACCACCACCGCGGGGTCGGCAAGAAAATGGTGGAATACGCCGGCATGATGGCCCGGGAGCGCGGCGCAACCGCGGTCGTCGCCCTCTCGACCCAGGCCTTTTCCTTCTTCACTTCCGTCTGTGGATTCGAGGAAGCCGAAAAGGACGTGCTGCCCGAGTCGCGCCTCAAAACCTACGAGGAAAGCGGCCGCAACTCGAAGGTGCTGACGAAGAAGCTGTGAGGTGGATCCGGCCTCCGACCGGGTTTCCGAACATTACGACAGGGGCCGTTGCCCCTTGTCGTGCCGCAGCCTTGGCGAAGGCTGATCAACGGCCCGGGCGCTGGGGGACGCATCCATCCACTCACGCGGCCGGTCGGTTGGGGGCTTGACTGACGCCCCTTGGGTAATACCGTATTACCTATGCCGACCTTTTCTTTCAAAACCGCTCCGTCCGAGGCCAAATCCATCCGGGCCGCCGCCCGCGCCAAAGGACTGAGTGTTTCCGAATACCTCCGCCGCACCACGCTGCCCCGCGCCGCGGGCAAAAGGCTGGCCCGCGCCACCCTCAAACCCGGACGGGTCGTTATTCAGGGCTCCGCCGACGCCCCCGTGCTCACTTCCGCCGACGTGGCTTCCGCGCTTTACGATTGATGCGTCACCTGCTCGACAATGACGTTTTCTTTGCCGCCATCTACGGCAAACACGCGCTTCATCCGGTTGCCCGGGAATGGCTGGACAAAGCCAAGCCGGCGGGATGGGGCGTGGCGGTGGAGACTTACCTCGCCGCCGTCAGGCTGCTAATGAATCCTGCGGTGATGAAATCCGGGCACCTGTCCGCCATCCATGCGATTGAAGCGGTGGAGACGGAACTGGCCGGACGGTATCCGGGGCGGATCGTCATGCCTCGCCGCAAACCCGATCAGGCGATGCTGAAGCAGGCGACCGGGCACAAGCAGGTGATGGATTTCTGGCTGGCGCAAATCGCGCAGGACTGCGGATGCAAACTGGCGACGAATGACTCCGGGCTGGCTGCGGCATGGCCGAAACATGTCGATAGGATCGTCTGAAGCCGAAAAGGACGTGCTGCCCGAGTCGCGCCTCAAAACCTTGACGAAGAAGCTGTGAGTGAATGTAGGGGAGCCGCTCGTCGGCGGACCTGTAGGTGGCGTGCTCTTGTCGGGCCATAGGCTTGGCGACGGCCGATGCACGCCACGTTGCGCGCGAGCGCGCAACCCACCTCAGCTCTTCAGCTCGACGATGACTTGGATCTCGACGGTCGAGCCCTTGGGCAAACCGGCGGCGGCCACGGCGGCGCGGGCATGCTGGCCCGCTTCGCCGAAGACTTTGCCGAAGAGATCGGAGGCCCCGTTGATGACGGCCGGGCTGTCGGTGAAGCCGCTCACCGCGTTGACAAAGCCGGTGACGAGCACGAATCGCTTCACATTATCGAGACTGCCGGTGGCGGCCTTGATGTTGGCGAGCGTGTTGAGGGCGCAGATCTTCGCTGACTCGTAGGCTGTCTGCACGGTCTGCTCCTTGCCCACCTGGCCAACATGCGTCATCTCGCCATTGAACGAGCTGATGGTGCCGGCGAGATAGAGCAGATTGCCGGTGCGGACAAAAGGCACGTAGCTGCCGGCGACCGCGGGTGGATTGGGCAGCTTGAGGCCGAGTGCGGTCAGTTTTTCTTCGATGGTCATGGGATTATTGGTTTGTCATCGCGAGCCCGCTTGCGGGCGTGGCGATCCAGAGGGATTGCTTCGTCGCTGCGCTTCTCGCAATGACAGGAAGCGAAGTCATTTGCTCTTCGGGATGAATTCAAAGACGACGACGTCGCTGACTGCAACCGGTTTGTCGAGCACCCCGACCTCCTGGAGCAGCTTGATCTGCTTTTCCAGCCGCGCGGCGGTAAGTTGACCCGTGAACTCGCCTTTCGCCGGGTCGCCGGAGACCAGTTTGTATTCATTCATCGCCTTGATGCTGTAGGCCATGAACTCCGGCGACAGGTCGTTGCGCAGCGCGGCGAGCAGTTTGTTCGCCGGCGCCGGGTCACCCGTCAGGTAGTCCACCCAGCCGCGGACACTGGCGCGGACAAATTTCTCCACAATGTCGGGGTGCTTGGCGAGAAACCCATTGGCGGTGAACATCACCCGATAGGGCTCGTAGGTATCGCTCGCGATGAGCAGGGCGCCAACTGTCGCCCCGCGCTGCCGCGCAAAGAACGGCTCGTTGGTCACAAAACACTGCTGGACAAACTCCTTGTTGTTCATGAATCGGGCCAGATCGCCCATCAGCGGAATGAGGTTGAACTTCACCCCCCCCTTCTGGCGCAACACTTCCAGCCAGGTCGATCCGGCGCCGGCCATGAGGGTCTTGCCCTCGAGATCGTTGAGACTGGCCAGCGGGTGTTCGCTGTGGAAAAGAATGCCCTGCGGATCGCGCTGCATCTCGGCGCCAACCATCTTGATCGGCACGCCGCGGGCGATGGCCACGATCACATCATCGCCGTTGGTCATCCCCAGGTCCGCCCGGCCCACCGCCACCGTGGACATGACTTGGGCATTCGGGCCGCCCGGGAGAATTTCGACGTCAAGCCCTTCGGCCGCGTAATAACCCTTGGCCAGCGCCTGATAGTAGCCGCCGTGCTCGGGCTGCGGAAACCAGTCGGTCTGGAAGCGGACTTTGATGAGCGCCGACGGGGCAACCCCGGGCTCTGTGGGTTTACGGTCACAACCGACCAGACCAAGGGTGGCCACTGCCACCACAAATTGAAAAAAGATGCCTGAACTGATTTTCCTCATGCCGGAAAAGAGATAAACCACGAAATACACGAAATACACTAAAAGTTTTGATACCGAAAACAGATCAGGTCCCCTGCCCTTTCGTGTATTTCGTGTGTTTCGTGGTGCCCATTCTTTAGTGGTCGTTGCGCTCAAAGGAGTCGTGCCACTTGTGCAGCACGGCCCAGTTGAGCCAGGAAACGGCCGCCACGAAGATGAAACCCAGCAGGCAGCTGGTCAACGCCGTGGCGAACAATGCCGGGATTTTTATCTGGGTGTTGTAGCTGTAGACCAGGAAGCCCAGCCCGCCCGTGCCACCGGAGCTGTTGCCGACCATGTATTCGCCAAAGATGGCGCCAATGGGCGCCAGGGTCGCGGCAATGCGCAGCCCGGCGAGATAGTAAGGCATGGCCGAGGGCACGCGCAGCAGCAGCATTTCCTGCAGGCGGCTCGCATTGGCCATGCGAAAGAGCGCCACATGATTCATGTCGGTTGAAAGCAGCCCCTGGGTCATGTTCGCGACGATGGGGAAATAGCTGATCAACCATGTAATGGTGATGATGCCCGGCATGCCCGGTCCCGCCCAGAGCATGATGATCGGCGTCAGCACAATCACCGGCGTCATCTGCAGCACGAGCAGCCAGGGATACAGCCCCGCGCGCAGTGATTTCGACACACCCAGCAGCAGCGACGTGAAAAATCCCAGCCCGGCCGCCAGCACAAATCCACCCAACGCACCCCACGCCGTGTGCCCGGCGGCGGCGAGCAAGCGGGCCTGTTCGCGCCAGGCCGCCTGCATGATCTCAAGCGGCGTCGGCAGGATCCAGCTTTGCAGCCCGCTGGCCGCGCGCACGCCATACCACAGCGCCACGAACAACGCGCCGCTGAGCAGAGGCAGACCCCAGACGAGCAGTGGCGGCAGTTTCTTCATGCGTAAACCGGCGCCTCCACTTCGTGCAGCAGACGCGACACCTCGTTGACCCTGGCCTGGAATTCCGGCCGCGCCCGCAGCCCGGCCAGCCGCGGATAGGGAAAATCCACCCGCACTTCGGCGTGGAATCTTCCCGGATTGACGGACATCACCATGATGCGGTTCGAAAGGAAGACCGCCTCGGCCACCGAGTGTGTGACAAACATGGCGGTGAACGGCGACGACCGGCGCAAGGCCAGCAGCTCCTCGTTCAAACGGTTGCGGCTCATCTCATCCAACGCGCCGAAAGGCTCGTCGAGGAGCAGCAGTTGCGGCGCGAGCGCCAGGGCCCGCGCGATCGACACCCGCATCTTCATGCCGCCGGACAGCTGCCGCGGGTAAAAGCCGCCCTCCCCGCCCAAACCAACCAAGGCAAGCATCTGCCGGGCCTTGGCGGCGCGCTCAGCCGCCGCCATCCCGCGCAGGCGCAGCGGCAATTCCACGTTCAACTGCGCGGTGCGCCACGGCAAAAGCGTGGCATCTTGAAAGATAAACGCCTGCCGGTCGCGGGATTGCTTGGGCGTGGTGCCAAGGACCGTCACCTGGCCCACCGTCCCCGGACTCAGCCCGGAAATAATCTTCAAGACCGTGGACTTGCCGCAGCCGCTCGGGCCGATGAAGGAAACGAAATCGCCCGGAGACACGGTGAGGTTGAGGCCGTCGAGCACCAGTGGTCCGCCGCCATAGCGCTTTTGCAGCGAGGTAAAATTGACGATGGGTGCGGCAGCCTCCATGAATGCTTCCGAATGGACACAATCGCGCCCAAAACGCCAGCCACTTTGCCATTCGCCGCGTGGCAGGCGTTGTCCCCCGCCGCCGCCGCGCACGAAGTGCATGCCCGGGTGGCGGCGCTTTCGCCTCCGCTGCGCGCGGCGGCGCTGGCGTGGCTGAAACCGGAAAGGGATTTGGCCACTGAAATTGGCAGGTGGAACGGCCTGACCTCAGGACGTTCTCAGCGCGCTCAGGTCAGCGCGCTCCACCCTCTCCATGGCATTCCCTATTTGTTAAAGGATCTCTTCGATCTGGCCGGAGTCCCGACCCGAGCCGGCGCAACTTTCCTCGACCAGGTGCGCGGCACACCGACGCGCGACAGCGCCCTCGTCCGGCAACTGCGCGCACTCGGCGCCAGTTGCGCGGGCAAGACCCATCTCGTGGAATTCGCCGCCGGTTTGTTTGGCGACAATTCGCATTACGGCGACTGCCCGCATCCGCAGTTCCCCGACCGGCTATCCGGCGGCTCGAGCAGCGGTTCGGCGGCGCTGGTCGCGGCCGGCGTCGTGCCGCTTGCGGTGGGCACCGACACCGGCGGCTCGGTGCGGGTGCCCGCCGCGTGGTGCGGGCTGCATGGTTTCCGGCTCACTCCCGGCGATGAGTTGATCCGGGACGCCTTTCCGCTCGCCCCGACCATGGACACCGCGGGCTGGTTCACCGCCAATGCCGGCGACATGTTGGCCGTCTGGCAGGCGGTGGTCGGCAAATTGCCCAAGCAAACCAAATTGCGCGGCTGCTTTCTCCCGGTCAAGGCGCTGGGCATTCCGTTCGATCCCGAGACTGCCGGCGCGTGCGACCGGGCCGCCGCCGCTTTCGCCAACCCCGCCGATTCAGCCACCTCAGCCGCTTTGCTCGACTCGTGGCAAGGGGCGATTGAGGCCTACACCGTCACGGCGCTCGGCGAGGCGCACAAAGTTCACCGCGACTGGCTGGCCCCCTATCGCGGGCACTACGAGCCCGGCATCTGGCAGCGTTTCTCCGACGGTGGCCGCTACCCGGCGGAACAGTTGAGCAAAGCGGCGGCTACCATCGGGAAGGTGCGGAGTGCCTTCCGGCAATATTTCGCCAGCCACGACTTCCTCATCCTTCCGGCCACGCCCTTCCCGGCCCTGCGGAAGGCTGACTGCACACCCGAAGCCCGGCGGCAACTGCTCACCCTCACCACCCCCGCCAGCCTCGCCGGTCTGCCTGTGCTAACCCGGCCCGTGCCCCTGCCGTCGGGCCTCTCGACCGGTTTGCAAGTCATCCTGCCCACCGCCAGCAGCCCCGTCGTGCCGTGGATCTGCAGCGGCGGTCTACCTGTCGTCCGTAGCCTTGGCGAAGGATGATGGACCGCCGTCCGGCGCTCACAGAGCGCCGCTCCAAGCCAAACAACTTCGCCGCATTGCCAGCCAGCACAGCAGCCGCAGCCTCCGTTTGCTTCGTTTCTGCCAGCAGCCCAAAAACGTCGGCGCTTGCTACGATCTACGGGGCGCGTTCGAGCCGGACCGTCCAGCCGCCACCCGAGGCCAGCCCGTGTTTCTGAGAAAAGCTGCCCCGGTTGAGCGCGAAGCTGACGTTGAGCAGACTGTTCAGATAGAGCAGCGGGGCACCGGCCGGCACCTCGCCAAAGGTCCGCACATAGGGCAGGACGCCGCGATAGGCCTCTTTGCCCTCATGCAGGATCACGACGAGAAATTTGTCGCCGAAAGCCGGCTTTATTTCGTCAAACAACGAATCGGGGATGTTCGTCCAGACATTGCCGTATTGGAAATCCAACTGCGGGATGGCGCCCGTCAGCACACCGCCGGCCACGGCGGCGCGCTCGTAAGGCAGACGGACGACCTGGGGCTCAAGCAGCGGACCGACCTGCTCGTAGGTGATCTTGCCGGACGCGAGCCGGGCGCCGACGTAGGCGTAGATGTCGCGCCCGTGGAAGGTGTAGCTTTTGTCGGAACCGGCGCGGCGGTTGGTTTTTTCGTCGATGCGCCGCACGGCGGCGATGCCCAACTCCTCGGCCACGAGGGTCCAGGTGCCGTTGTCGGGCCCGACAAAGAAGTGGCCGCTTTGGGTCTGGAGCACAATGGAGGAGCGCTCAGTGCCGACGCCGGGATCCACCACCGACATGAACACGGTGCCGGCGGGCCAGAACTCGGCGGTCTGTTTCAGACGGTAGGCCGCCTCCCAGATGTTGAAGGGAGTGTTTTCCTGGCTGAGGTCGAAGATGGACAAGGTCGGCGCGACGCCGAAGGCGATGCCGCGCATGGCGGCGACGGCGCCGTCCTTGGTGCCGAAGTCGCTCTGGATGACGAGGGCGTGCTGGGCGCGAACGATGCCCGCGACCAGGAAACAGACGAGCAGGAGAAATACTTTCATGGGCGCAGAAAACAAACAAAAGCGCGGGAGGACAAGCCTCCGGTGATGCGCCAAGGAAATATTTGCCACCCCCGGGGGAAACCTGCTGACTCGAAGGCATGACATCACGTTCCGCGGTCATGAGCATCGTCGCCTGCCTGACGATCACAACGACCGTCAAAGCCGCCGCAACTGAGGTCATCAGGCCCAAGGTCGTGATCGTAGCCATGTTTGAACGCGGCGCGGATTCCGGTGACCAGCCCGGTGAGTTCCAATACTGGGTCGAACGCGAAAAACTGGACCGCGTCATCCCCTTGCCTGCGGCCCACCATGCGGTGCGCGCCAATGCCGACGGTTCGGTCATCGGCCTCGTCACGGGAGTGGGCAACACCAACGCGGCCGCGACCCTCATGGCCCTCGGCCTCGACCCGCGCTTTGACCTGAGCAGGAGTTACTGGCTGATCGCCGGTATTGCGGGCCTTGATCCGGCCGACGCCTCGGTCGGCTCGGCGGTGTGGGCCGATTATGTGGTCGAAGGTGATTTGGGACATGAAATCGACGCCCGCGAGACACCCGCCGACTGGAAAACAGGCTACATCCCGCTCCGCAAAAAGAAACCCTATGAGCTGCCGTTGCTGCCGGCGGACGAGCGCGGCGACAATTGTTACCAACTGAACCCCGGCCTGCTGGCCTGGGCCTACCAGCTCACCAAGGACACCCCGCTGCCGGACAATGACACCCTCCGTGGATTCCGCGCCCGCTACACCCAGCACCCCAAAGCCAGGCAACCTCCCTCCGTGCTCATCGGATCCACCCTCTCCGCCAGCACCTACTGGCACGGCAAGCTGCTCAACGCATGGGCCAACGACTGGGTGGCTTATTATACCGAGGGCCGTGGAAATTATGTTACCACAGCGATGGAGGATACCGGCACACTGCGCGCCCTGACCAACCTCACCCGCGCGGGCCGGGTCGACGTCAACCGGGTGCTCGTGCTCCGCACCGCCAGCAATTTTGATTCTCAACCACCCGGCGTCACCGCCGCCGAAAGCCTGAGCGGGGAGAAGATCGGCCACTACTCCGCTTATGTCCCCTCGTTGGAAGCGGCCTACGCCGTCGGCCGCCGGGTCGTGCATGCCCTTGTCGCCGGTTGGGCTGAATACGAAGCCACAACGCCGTCCGCCCCGGCCAACTAGGGTGTGTTTGCAAAATGCACCCACGCCCGCTTCCTGTCATTCTGAACGAAGTGAAGAATCCATGCTTTCGCTCGTGATGCAGTGTTCGACGCCGTGGATTCTTCGCTGCGCTCAGAATGACAAACTGATTTTGCAAACACACCCTAAGCCGTTTCATCCCCCATCCCATCAACTCAACCTGTCATTCCAAACGTGGTGAAAAATCCAGCAGCACAACCGCCGGCGCGCATCGCTGCTTCGCTTCAGCCTTCGCCAATCCTACGACTGACAAGCCGCTCAGAATGACAATGCATTGGTGGAGCGCGTTGACCTCAACGCGCTTCCGCGTGCCCGCTCGCCAACCAGCGTGTTGAGGTCAACCCGCTCCACCTCGAACTGCACCGTTCCAATCAAGCCGCTCCACCCCATGCTGAACCGCCTCTACAAACTCGACCAGAACGGCACCACGGTCACCCGCGAACTCCAGGCCGGCGCGACAACCTTCGCCGCGATGGCCTACATCCTGGCGGTCAATCCGGCCATTTTGTCCGCGGCGGGCATGCCCCCGGCCGCGCTGATCACGGTCACGGCGCTCACCGCCGCCGTCAGCACCCTAATCATGGGGTTCATGACCAACTATCCGTTGGCGCTCGCCCCGGGCATGGGGATCAACGCTTACTTCGCCTTCACCGTCTGCCTTGGCCTGGGCGTCTCCTGGCAGTCGGCCCTCGGCCTGGTCTTTGTCAACGGTGTCATCTTTCTGGCCCTGTCGGTCACCGGGCTGCGGGAAAAGATCATCGCCGCCATTCCGCACCAGTTGAAAATGGCCATCACCTGCGGCATCGGTCTCTTCATCGCCTTCATCGGCCTGAAAAACGGCGGCATCGTCGTCGCCAGCCCCGCCACGTTCGTAACCCACGGCGATTTCGGCACCCCCGGTGTGCTGCTCTGCTTCGGCGGCATCCTGCTCACCGCGGTGCTCGTCGCCCGCCGGGTGCCGGGCGCGATCATCCTTTCCATTCTCGCCGTCACCGCCGCCGGTCTGTTGGTCTCCAATGGCCAGGGCGGCATGATCACGACCATGCCCCGGGCGCTCTTCGACCTGCCGGCCTCGCCGGCGCCGGTCTTTCTCCAGCTCAACTTTGATCTGCTCGTGACGGATTTCGCCAAGGCCCTGCCCATCATCCTCACGCTGCTGCTGGTGGACATGTTCGACAACATCGGGACACTGATCGGCGTGACCCAGCGCGCCGGGCTGCTCGACAAGGACGGCAAGCTGCCCAAGGCCGGCCGCGCGCTTATAGCCGACTCGATCGCCGCCATCCTGAGCTCGCTTTTCGGCACCTCGACGGTCGTCAGCTACATCGAGTCCGCATCGGGGGTCGAGGCGGGTGGTCGCACCGGCCTGACCGGCGCGACGACGGCGGCGCTATTCCTGCTGGCCCTGTTTCTGACCCCGGTGATCCTCGCGATTCCTGCTGCCGCCACCGCTCCGGCGCTGGTCATCGTCGGCATTTTCATGTTCCAGTCGGTCGCCCAGCTGAAGCTCGACGACTTCACCGAGACCGCGCCGGCCTTTCTCATCATCGTCGGCATTCCGCTGAGCTTCAGCATCGCCGAGGGCATCGGCCTGGGCTTGATCGCCTACGCGGTGATCCACCTTGCCACCGGCCGCGCCCGGCAGCTCCACGGCCTTACCTACGCGCTGGCCCTGATCTTCGCCCTGCACCTGCTGCGCGGCCTGTGGGGGTGAGACGGGCTCATGCAATTGAACGGTGGAACCCGGCCTCCGGACGGGTTGGTTGGATGGACGTGGTAGAAAACCGGTCCGGAGGCCCGGTTCCACCTGCCCAAACTGCATGAATCCCACTACGGCGACGGGACAAAAAAGGTTCCTCGCTGTTTCCAGTGGGTAAAAGGCCTGCACCAGCGCCCGGCCCCGGAAGGGTTGGACCACTAATGGATTCAGCAAGAGATGAATCCTTGA
>LNEH01000104.1 GCA_001464505.1 Verrucomicrobia bacterium Ga0077533 | reverse complement strand
TGCCTGACTCCCTGCCCTAACCCGTTTTTTGCCAGAGAGTTTGCTTTTGACAATTTCGCCGGCGGGCGGCTTGTATTCTCCAACCCCCCGCCACCGCCACCCATGTTCAACCAACTGCTGGGACTTTTCTCCAACGACATCGGCATCGACCTGGGCACGGCCAACACCCTCGTCTACGTCAAGGACAAGGGCATCGTGCTCCGCGAACCCAGCGTAGTCGCGGTCCACACCACCTCCCGCAAGGTCCTCGCCGTCGGCGACGAGGCGAAGAAGATGCTCGGCCGCACCCCGGGCAACATCACCGCCATCCGCCCGATGAAGGACGGCGTCATCGCCGATTTCGACGTCACCGAGGCGATGCTCCGCTATTTCATCAAGAAGGTGCACAACAATTCCAAGGTCGTCTCGCCCCGCGTCGTCGTCGCCATCCCCTCGGGCATCACCGAGGTCGAGAAACGCGCCGTGAAGGAGTCCGCCACCCACGCCGGCGCCCGCGAGGTCATCACCATCCTTGAGCCCATGGCCGCCGCGCTCGGCGTCGGCCTGCCGGTCGACGAACCCGCCGCCAACATGATCGTCGACATCGGCGGCGGCACCACGGAGATCGCCATCATCTCGCTCTCCGGCATCGTGTTTTCCAAGTCCATCCGCGTCGCCGGGGACGAGTTTGACCTCGCCATCATCAACTACATGAAGCGCGCCTACAACCTGCTGATCGGCGAGCGCACGGCGGAGGAAATCAAGGTCACCATCGGCTCCGCCTACCCCCTCGACACCGAGCTGGCCATGGAGGTCAAGGGCCGCGACTCGGTCGCCGGCCTGCCCAAGACCATCCACATCACCTCGCAGGAGATCCGCGAGGCCATGGCGGACACGGTCGGCTCCATCGTCGAGGCCGTCCGCGCCGCGCTGGAGCGCTGCCCGCCCGAGCTCTCCGCCGACCTGGTGGACCGCGGCTTTGTGATGGCCGGCGGCGGCTCGCTCACCCGCGGCATCGACAAATTGCTCTCCGAGAAGACCGGCCTGCCGGTCACCGTGTCCGACGACCCGCTCTCCGCCGTGGCCAACGGCACCGGGGTGTTCCTGACCAACATCGACGAGCTCCAAAGCATCGCCGCGGACTTCTGAGTCCACCGGCGTCGCCCGCTGATGGACGCTCCCCGACACACCCCGCCCTTGTGGGCACCCCTCTCCAGAGGGGATCTTCGGTCGCACAGGTTTGGATCCCCTCTATCAAGAGGGGTGGCGCACCGCGCCGGGGTGTGTTGCTTCGACCCGCGATAAACGGACCAGGCCAGACCCAATCACCGCATCCTTTCCGCCGTGCTCCCCAAACGCTACGACCAACTCCGTCCCTTTGCCACGCTTGGGGTGATCCTGTTGGTGTGGCTCTTCGTGCCACTGGTCGTGAAGACCTTTACGCGCGCCACCTTCTTTGCCATCCAGGCGCCCTTGGCCGTCGCCGACTCCTACGTGCAGGATCTGCAGACCTTCTGGCTCACCAAGCTCCACACCAAGGAGGAAATGTGGCAGTCCGGCAGGCAGGTGGCCGGACTCATCGCCCAATACGAGTTCAGCGTGCAGCAGAACAAGGAGCTCGACGCCGAGATCCTGCGGCTCGAAAACCTGCTCAAACTGCCCTCGATGCCGTCCTTCCGTTTCGAGCCCGCCCGCGTGGCGCGGCGCGATTTCTCCGGTTGGTGGCAGCGCCTCATCATCCGCAAGGGCGAGAACTACGGCATCCCGGTCGGCGCCCCCGTGGTCTTCGCCGGGGGCGTGGTCGGTCGCGTGATCGAGGTGCATCGCTACACCGCCGTGGTGGACCTGCTCACCAGTCCCACCTTCCGCCTCGCCGCCACAGTCAGCGGCGACAACAAACCCATCAGTTACCAGGGCGGACTGAACCCCTCCTTTCGCTCGCCGCGCGGCACGGTGGAATTCGTGCCGCTCGACATCCTCGCCAGCCGCTCGGCGGCGTTTTCCCGCCCGGAGTGGCGATCGGTGACATCACCAGCCTCGAACCCAGCACCGACGGCCTCTTCAAAAGCGGTGAGGTCGCCCTCGACGAGCGGCTCGGCTCGCTGACCGAGGTCACGGTGCTGGTGCCCTTGAATCCCGACGAACTATGAAGCTGCTACCGCCATGCCGCGCCGTGGCTGCATCGCAGCGGAGGTGGGTCAATCCCGAGGAGCTGTGAAAACTTACCGCCACCCTTGCCCTGTAGCGGCGCTCTGTGAGCGCCGGACGGCGGTCATAGACCGCCGCTACAGACATACCCGCCATGCGTAAATACGATCCGCGCTGGGCCATTGTCTTTGGGGCCAACCTGCTGCTTTGGTGGCTGATCGGCCTGGCCAACAACTACCTGGCGAGCTCCGCGGTGCATCTCTACGCGGGCGGGCTCTTTGTCGTCTACGCTTCACTGCGGCTTGACCGGAAGCACGGCCTCATCGCCATCGTGCTGACCGGACTGCTGATCGACGCCGTGGAGCCGGTGCCCTACGGCACGAGCCTGCTGCTGCTGGGCCTCGTTCATGCCACCCTGCTCTATGGCCGCCAGCGGTTCCCGCGGGAGGGCGCCGTCTTCGGCATCGTCGTGGCGCTGTTTGCCAATCTGTTCCTCGTCATCGCCCTCTCCTTCCTGCTGGTGGGCGCCAATCCGCGACCGGCCTCGGCCTGGCTGCGCATCTTCGCCGACCTGCTTGCTTCCCAACTGCTGCTCTTGGTCATCACCCCGTGGTTCCTGGCGCTCCAGGACCGCGCGATGGAAATGGTGTCGATCCATCCCGAGACCGGAAGACGGGTGAGCCTGTAGGCAAAGCACCAAGCTCCACCCTCCAAGCGCCAAATCGAGAGCCATGCGCCACGTGATGATGATTTCTGATTGGAGTTTCTCTGGATGTTGGAGCTTGGTGCTTGGAGCTTCATCTCCGCCATGAGCCGTCTCATCGAAACCCACCGCGCCCGCAACCCGCGGCTGTTCCTTTTCCACGGGATTGTCGTCGGACTGCTGGTCGTGCTGACGACCGGCATGGCCTACCGCCAGCTTTTCAAGACCGGCCTCTATCACGAGCGCGAGCGCCTGCAGAACCAGCGCCGGGTCATCGTGCCCGGCCCGCGCGGCAACCTCTTCGACCGTGACGGCCAGGTGCTCGTCGGGAACCGCGCCCGCTTCTCCGTCGTGCTCAACCTCGCGGAGCTCCGCGGCGAATTCAAGGCCGAGTATAGGAAGGTCGCCGCCAATTACGCCAAACTGGACCGCGCCGAGCGCCCCAACGCCGACCAGCTCGCGCGCATCGCCCGGGCCGCCGTGGCGCAACACTACCTCGACAAGATCAACTTCATCCTCAACCGCCATGAGACCGTCCGCACCGCGGACCTCAACCGGCACGTCAACCAGACGCTGCTGCTGCCCTACGTGCTGCTGGATGATCTCGCGCCCGAGGAATATGCCCGGCTGATCGAGCGCCTGCCCGTCACCTCGCCGCTGCAGGTCTACGCCAGCAGTTCGCGCCACTATCCCCACGGCAGTGCCGCCGCCCACACCCTCGGCTACACCAGCCTCGATATCGACCCCGAGGTGGAGGACTTCCCCGGCGAGGACCTGATGACCTTCAAGATGAAGGGATCGACCGGCCGCACCGGCCTGGAGCAGGTGTTCGACTCGCAATTGCAAGGCGAGACCGGCGGGGCGATCTACCTGGTCGACCCTCTCGGCTACAAAGTGGATCTGCCGATTGAGAAACGACTGCCGGTGCAGGGCAAAAGCCTCGTCACCAGCCTCGACATCGAGCTGCAGCAGGCGGCCGAGCAGGCCATGGAGGGCCGCACCGGCGCCGCCGTCGCCCTCGATGTGCGCACCGGCGAGGTGCTCGTGCTCGTCTCCAAACCCGATTACGATCTCAATAATTTCGTGCCCCGGCTCTCCCATGATGCGGCCAAGGCCATCGAGGATTCCGGGGGTTGGCTGAACCGCGCCATCCAAGGCCAGTATCCCCCCGGCTCCACCTTCAAGATCATCACCGCCATCGCGGGCCTGCGCGCCGGCACGATAGAACCGGGGGTGTCTCTGGTTGACTGTCCCGGTTACTACCCGGTCGGCAACCGCCGTTTCCCCTGCTGGAACCAGAGCGGCCATGGCAGCGGCGTCGATCTCGTCCGCGCGCTCCGCGATTCCTGCAACGTGTTTTTCTACAAATACGGCCTGGCCACCACGCCCGATTTCATCGCGGCCGAAGCCCGGCGTTTCGGCTACGGCCATCCCACCGGCATCGAACTGCCGGCCGAGTTCAGAAATCCCCGGGTCGCCGATCCGGCCTGGAAGCAGGCCCACATGCACGAGAAATGGTTCCCCGGCGACACCGCCAACATCTCCATCGGCCAAGGCGACACCCTCATCACCCCGCTGCAGGCCGCGTGCATGGTGGCCTCCTTCGCCCGCGGCGAGACCGAGACCAAGCCGACACTCCTGCACGATTCCAAGCGGCCCGCCCAGCATACCGCTCCCCTCGGACTCTCCCCGTCGGACTACAACGTCATCCTCAAGGGCCTGGCCGCCTGCTACCAGCTGGGCACCGGCCGCCTGGCCCGGGTGGACGGTCTCTCCGGTGCCGCCAAGTCCGGCACCGCGCAGAAAGGCCGCATCGATCTCGCCTGGCTGGTCGCCTTCGCCCCGTTGGAGGATCCCCAGATTGCCGTCGCGGTTGTGCTCGAGGGCGCGGAAGGCGATGACAATTTCGGCGGAGGCACCTTTGCCGCCCCCGTGGTCAAGGCCATCCTCGAGAAGTGGAAGGAAAAACGCGACCGGCCCCCGGCCCCGCCGGTGAATTTCAAGGTCGAGTGAGGACTAACCAGTCCGCACCTGGTAGGGCGCGGACTCCGCTCCTTGTCCATCCACCGCTGCCTTGGATCCCCTCTATCAAGAGGGGTGGCGCGTAGCGCCGGGGTGTGTTCTTGCAGCCCGATTGAACCGGCCGATGATGGTGGGGTGAAGCTGGGGTAGGGCGGAGCGGCCCGCTCCGCCGTGGGCGGCGCACCGGGCCGGTGCGCCCTACCGCGCTGCTGCGCTAAAGTCTCAAATTATCCCGTAATTGGTGTAATCCCGCGCTGAAGGAACTGGCGAGAGAGCTGCGAAATCAAAGCACGCTCACCGAGGTGATGCTCTGGCGGCAATTGAAGCGCGGGCAACGGGGCGGATACGTTTTCACCGGCAAAAACCCATCGACCGCTACATCGTAGATTTCTTTTCCCACGAATTGATGCTCGCCGTGGAAATCGACGGCCAGAGCCACAAGCTCAAGGGGCCGGACGATGAGAGCCGCCAGGAAAAACTGGAATCGTTGGGGGTCAGGTTTCTGCGTTTCGATGACCAGCTGGTGAAGAGGGATCTTGATGCCGTGGTGCGGGCGATAGATGCTTGGATCAAGTTAAACAGGCCGCAGCGCTGATCTACACACCCCGGCCTTTGGCCACCCCTCTTCCTAGAGCAGATACATGCATCGCCAGGGTTGGATCCCCTCTATCAAGAGGGGTGGCGCGCCTTGTCTGCCGTAGCCTTGGCGAAGGCGGAAGCGCCGAGGTGTGTTGTCCGCGCCCTACCCGCTTAAACTTATCGACGCGAACGCGCCACCTTCCGCGCCTGCCGCGCCCGCTTGAACACGCCGCGCGGTTCCGGCCAGGTCTCGCGCCGGCCGTAGCGCAGCCGCCGCAAATCCTCGCGCACGGCCCGGCACTCCGCGCTCCGCACTCCGCACTCCGCAATTCGCCCCAGCCATTTCCCGGCCGTCCGGCGCACCGGGTCAAACTCCCGCGGCCGACGCCACATCTGCCAGCGCACCCAGCCCCACTGGCCCAGTCGCACCACCATCCAGCCCAGCGCCCCGATTCCCGCCACCAGTCCGGCGGTCCGGCCCGTGCGGGCCGCATCCCACGGTCGGTCGAGCCAGGCCTTGAGGCGCTTGGAAAATTCATCGAGGCGGGCCCGCAGCACCGTGCCCGAGTCCGTCGTGAACGACTTCATCTGCTCGATCATTTGCACCTGGGTGCGGGCATCAAAATTTACGATCCGCCGATACCAGAGCACACGCAGGCTGTCCACGCGGGCGGACCAGCTGCTGTCCTGTTCCTGTCGGGCGGCTTGGGTCGCCGCTTCCGCCGCCGCCGCGACCGCGCCGGGGGTCGGGTCGGCGCGCATCCAGGCGGACTTGCCGTCGTAGATCTCGACCCAGGCGTGGGCGTCGGAATTTCTCACCATGTAATAGTTCTCAAATCCGTTCAGCACCCCGCCATGGAAGCCCGCCACCACCCGCGCCGGATGGCCCGCCGCCCGCGCCAGCACGGCCAGGCTCGCGGCGAAATATTCGCAGAACCCGGGCTCGTTGGAATCGAGCCAGCGCACGATATCGTCCTTCCCCGCCCCCGCCGGCAGCTTGGCGGCCAGGGTGTAGGCATGACGACCCTGCAGCCAGGCGGTGGCGCGCCGGGCAAATTCGTCCGCCGGCAGCGTTGCGCCGTCGGTGATCTCACGCACCACCCGCCGGAGCACGGCTTCGTTGGCCGAACCGACAGGCCCTTTCAGCATGATGCGTGCATCGTAATTCCGATCGTCCGTCTGACCTTCGCCGCCATTGTTCCAGACGCGCAGCAAGCGCGCAAAAGCACTGTCCGGGATAGACCCGGAGAATTCGACGCCATCGAGTTGAAACGCCGTCATCGTCATCGCCTCGGTGCGCAAGGCGACGAGCCGCGTGCCATCCAACAAACCTTCGGGTGCCTGGGTGCCGCGGTTCTGCGTGTAAGTGGTTTGCAGCGGCGCGAGATCGCGCAACCGCAAATTGGCAAAGCTGCCCGGCAGCGGCAGGAACCGGCTCACGCCGGGCTCGATATAGAAAGTCCAAGTGCCGCCGACCGGATGCAGGGGCGGCTTGCGGCTGCGCAGAGTCTGCGTCATTCGTTGCGACCGCAGGAGCTGGGCCTTCATCTGGGCGGAAACCTTGAAGCCATCCGGCGTGTATTCGTCGAGCACCACCAGCCGCCAGTAGGGTGACTCGCGGAGTCCCGAGGCATCGGACAGGTCCACCCGCATCGCCACGCTCTGGTCGCGTATCAGCTCGCTCACGGAACCAAACCGGACCGTTTCCGTGAAGCCGGTGCGGCTCTTGCGCGTGATGTAACGGTCGAGGAAGAAACCCGTCGCCAATTCGAAGCGCGGAATGATGAGGAAGAGCAGGCCGGACATCGCCACGACCGTCGCGAACAGCACGCCCGCAAAAACCAGCAGCCGCCAGTCGATCACCGCGCGCAACCGGGCGAAGAACTGGCCCCAGCCCAGCCGGGTCCATCCCGTCTCGAGCTGCGGTGTGTGGGCCATGCCGGTCTCGGAGGCGGAGATGAGGTTGATGACAAAAAGGAAGCCCAGGGCGCAGGCGGTGAAAAGCAGCAGCAGGAAGGCGAACCCGAGCGCCACCGTGAGCACGCCCGCCACCACCACGAGGAACAGGCTCAACACGATGAGCTGCAGGTCCTCGCGTTTCCGCCGGTAGGACACCGCGCGGTAGAGCACGAGCAGGATCGCCAGCCGGATGAGCACCGGGAGCGTGTCGGGGCTGAAATAAAAATCCGCTGCCATCGTCACGATGATGGCGGGCACGGCCAGTTCCCAGACCAGCGGCGGCACCCGCTGCGGGATCGTGGGCCAGACCATGGTGGCCAGGATCACCGCCCCGGCCACGCCAACCAGCCCGAGCGCCTCAAGGTCGAGGAAGAAAACCGTCCACAGCGACACCAGCGCCATGGCGCCGCCCAGCAGCCAGTTCAGCCGCCGCAGTTCATCGAGGTTAAGCTGACGCGGTTTGCTGGCCGTCGGCATAGGCGGTGACTCCCCGCGCTCCTTCGGGCGCGAAGGTGATGATGTTCTTGGTGGTGGCAGGCCCCGCGTGCCCGGGGCCTGGTTTTTCCACCGGTTGCAGCCGCGCCAGCTCGTCGAGCAAGGCCTCGAGGTCGCGGATGCGTCGCGTTTCCAGCAATGGTCCGCCGTTCACGCTGACGCCGCGCAAGCGCCCGGCGGCATAAAGATCCTCGGCCAGCGTGCCGGCGAAACCGCACAACAGCTCGAATTGCTCGGGGCGTGTCCAGCTTGCCGCCGGGGTGTCCAGCCGCAGCACATAGCCGTCGTGGCTTTCGGCGGCAAATTGCCGGATCATCAGCTGGCCCAGGCGCGCGCTGGCCTTCCAGTGGATCTGCCGGTGCGAGTCACCCTGCTCGTATTTGCGCAGCGCGAGCAGGTCGTCCCCGGTGCCCGCCCGGGCCGTCCGCTGGCCCGACGAGCCGGCGTGCGCCGCCACGGCACCTTTCCACTGGTATTCGACCTGGGCCGGCCAGACGAGCACCGTGTGCCTCAGGGCCGTGCCGATGTTTTTCCGCAGAAAACCGAACGGGAACAGCGAGCCCACCGCGCCCAATTCGATGACGGCTTCGCCGCGCCGGGTGGGTTTGACCCCCCAGTCGAGACTGGTGGCGCCGCGCGGTTCGAGGCGTTCGCGCAGAAATATCCGCCCACGGGTGACATGTTTCTCCGCGGCGGCGAGGATGTCGCGCATCCGCATTTCCTTTTCCGGTTTCTCCGGCCCGGGTGGATGGCGGGGTTGCGTGGCCAGCTCGAACCATAGGCTGTAGGTCGGCAGCCAGTTTTTCCGGTTCTCCACCTCGACGGTCACGAGCGTCTCGTGCCCGGCGCGCCAGGCGCCCGGCGGACGCATCCGCCAGCAGATGCCCATGAAGTTGAACCACGAGAGCAGGCCGCTGAGCAGCAGGCACGCCAGCAGCAGGGAAAGGGTGATGAAGAGGATGTTGCTCGCCGTGTTGTAGGCGGCCGTGCCGATGCCCACGGCCAGCCCCATCAGGAACAGGCCGGGCACGGTCAGGGAAATCCGGTGCCGCTTCGGGGGAAACACCAGCGCCCACAGCAACGTGTGCCAGCGGAACTCGCGGCGTCGGCTCCGCGCGCCGGGGCCCTGCCAGTCGAGGCCCGGGGATGAAATGGCAGTGGTTGCGGCGTTCATGACCGGCTTCGAGATTCCGAATGACGAATGACGGATCTGCAGTTCGTCATTTGAAATTCGTCATTTTCATTTGTCACTCCGGGACCGCGATCGCGCCGATGATCCGCTTCAGGGTCGCGAGCACGGTGCGGCGCTCCTCCAGCGCGTCAGAAGTCTGCCGGGCCAGCGAGAGGCGGTGGGCCAGCACCGGGCCGGTCATTTCCTGCACGTCCTCGGGGATGACAAAGTCACGGCCCTGCACCAGCGCGCGCGCCTGGGCGGCCAGCCGCAGCGAGAGACCGCCGCGCACGCTGACGCCGGCCTTGAACTCCACCTCGGTGCGGGTGGCCGTGATGATCTTCAGCACATAGTCCAGCACGCTGTCCTCCACAAAAACCTTGCCGGCCAGCGCCTGCATCTTGAGCACATCCGAGCGCGTGGCGACCGGATTGAGCGCGATGGCGTCGTAGCCCAGCCGCGGCGCGCGCAGAATCTCCAGCTCGTCGCCGGGTTGCGGGTAACCCATTTGCAGCCGCATCAGGAAGCGGTCCATCTGGCTCTCCGGCAGCGGAAAGGTGCCCTCGTAATCCACCGGGTTCTGCGTGGCCACGACCATGAACGGCGAACCGACCGCGTGCGCCTCGCCATCCACCGTGACCTTGCTGCGATCCATGACTTCGAGCAGCGCCGACTGGGTCTTGGGCGTGGCGCGGTTGATCTCGTCCGCCAGCACGACATTGGCGAACACCGGGCCGGGCTTGAAAATGAATTCCTTCACCGTCTCGTCGTAGATGGACACGCCGGTGACGTCAGTGGGCAGCAAATCACTCGTGAACTGGATGCGGGAGAATGCGCAGTCCATCGAGCGGGCGAGCGAGTAGGCCAGCGTGGTCTTGCCGACGCCCGGCAAATCCTCGATCAGCAGGTGGCCGCCGGCCAGCAGGCAGACCAGCGTCTGCTCGATGACGTCGTCCTTGCCCTTGATGGTCACGCGCATGTTGGCCTTGAGCCGGTTGAGGGCCTCGCGGGCCGACGCCACTTCCGCAGCAGGTGCAAAATCACTCATGGACTCAAGGTAGCGGACCGGAACGAAGGCGCAATTGGAAATCCGCCGGGCAGCTGCGTGTATCTGGTAAACCATTGCTGGGTCGTTCCGGAAGGTGTAAGGCCTTGGGGCAAATCGGATCCGTCCGGCCCCGCGCATCAAGGCCGAGATGCTGATGTTTACCGGCCTGATGGATCCGATCTGCCCGCCATCGACCCAGTTCGCCGCCGATAACAAGATCACCGCCCCGAAAGACATGGTGACCTACCCGGATTACGCCCATGAGGGCTACCTGCCAGGCGAGAGCGACCGCACCTTCAATTTTCTGCGCGGACTTTGAGCGGCGGCCGCTGTCAATCCACCCACGAAAGGGCCTGGATTTTCCTGGCCAGCGCGACGTCCTTCGCCGTCACCTTGCCGCCGGCGTCGTGCGTGTTGAGCCGCACCGCCACGCGGTTGTAGACATTGGACCAGTCGGGATGATGGTCCATCGCCTCGGCCTCAAAGCCCACGCGCACCATGAACGCCAGCGCCTCCTTGAAGCTGCCGAATTTGAACTCTTTCGCCAGCGCGTCCCGGTCAAAAGCCCAGCCGGGCAACGCCGGCAGCGCCGCGTTGATCTCCGCCGGGGTCAGGGGTTGGCTGGCCATGAGGGCAATCTGCAATCCCGCGGGCAGAAGGCAAGCCACGCCCTTTACCCCCTGGGCGCGCCGGAGCAATTGTTGCGAAGGCGGCTTGTCAAACCGGCTGCCGACGACCTAAATCACGTTTTCGCATGTCGTCACCAGGCCCGGCCAAGATTCCGCAGCATGTCGCCATCATCATGGACGGCAACGGCCGCTGGGCGAAAGCGCGCGGCCTGCCCCGCCTCGAGGGCCACCGCCGGGGCGTCGAGACCGTCCGCACCGTGGTGGACGCCGCCCGGGAGATCGGCATCCGCTACCTCACGCTCTACGCCTTTTCGGCCGAGAACTGGAAACGCCCCGCCGACGAGATCTCCGGCCTGATGGGACTGCTCGATTATTTTCTGAAACGGGAGCTGGACAATCTCATCAAAAACCGCGTTCGCCTGCTCACCATCGGCCGCACCGGGGCCCTCCCCGCCAACGTGCAGCGCGAGCTCAGCCGCGTGGTCGAAGCCACGAAAGACTTCAAGGAGTGGACGCTCGTGCTCGCCCTCAACTACGGCTCGCGCTCCGAGGTGGCCGACGCCGCCCGCGCCTACGCCGCCGCCGTGCAGGCCGGCACGGAGAAACTGGCCGACGCCTCGTGGGAAAACTTCAGCCGTTACCTCTATACCGCGCACCTCCCCGAACCCGATTTGCTCATCCGCACGTCGGGCGAGCACCGGGTGAGCAATTTTTTGCTCCTCCAGTGCGCCTATGCCGAGATGGTTTTCTCCCCGGTGCTCTGGCCCGACTTCGGGCCAGCCGATCTCCAGGCCGCCGTGGACGAGTATGGCCGCCGCGAGCGCCGCTACGGGCTGACCACCGAGCAAATCAAGGCTGGTCGGCCTTGACCTGCATACGTCACTTTTCGCCATGACCAAGCCACACACCCCGTCGCTTCGCGCCATCATCCTCCGCCAAGGCTACGGACGACAGGCCTCTCTTGATGGAGGGGACCCCGGACTGCGCTGCTTGAATCCCCTCTATGAAGAGGGGTGCCCGACAGGGCGGGGTGTGTAGGAAATCCACGCCCATGGCCTATCACTCAAGCTAACCTCCCTGCTCTTTCCGTGCTTTCCCGCCTTCTCAGCACCCTGGTTTTGTGGACTGTCGTTCTCGGCAGCCTGTATTTCTTTGGCGCGCATGCCGCCATCGCGCTGATCACGCTGCTTGCCGTGCTCACGCTGCATGAATTTTACGGCATGATGGAGAAAATGGGCGCCCGGCCTTTCCGCGTGATGGGCCTGCTGTTCAGTGTGCTGATGACAGGCGCACCCTACTATCTGGCGCTCTTCTCCGAGGATCCGTATACTTCGGAAAGCATTCCCGCCGGCCTCCTGGTGCTGGCCTTGCTGGTTACCTGCATCCGCGTGCTGCGGGAGCGCGACACCACCAACCGCGTCGAAACCATCGCCGCCACGATGGGCGGACTCCTCTACATTCCCTACCTGCTGCACTTTCTGGTGCGGATTCTGATGCGCGAGGCCGACAGTGGCGAGAATCTCGCGCTCTGCCTCTGGGTCGTGGCCGTCGCCAAGTTCTGCGATGTCGGCGCCTTGCTCGCCGGCCTCACCGTCGGCCGGCACAAATTGGCCCCGGAGATCAGCCCGAAAAAGACCTGGGAAGGCGCGGTCGGCGGCGTTCTGGTCTCCGCCGGCATTGGCGCGGCCATCGCCTTTCTCTTCTCCGACCGGCTGCCCGGGAGCCTGACCCCGCCAATCGCGGCGCTTATCGCCGTGCCCCTCGCCATCATCGCCATCATTTCCGACTTGATTGAATCCGCCATCAAACGCCGGGCCGATACCAAGGACACCGGACAGCTCATTCCCGGCATCGGCGGCGCGTTCGATCTGACCGACAGCCTCATCCTGACCGCGCCGGTGGCGTATTTCATCTTTCTGTTCCTGGAGTGATGAGCAGAAGGGAGTAAGGAAATTAGGGAATTAGTGACCAACCCCGTCTCCGCTCTCTCCCCACTCACTCCCTCACTCCCTATTCCTGTGCCTTCCCCTTCTCGCAAACGCGTCATCCTCCTCGGGGCCACCGGCTCCATCGGGGAAAGCACGCTGCGGGTCATCCGCGCGCATCGTGACCGGCTCGAACTCGTCGGAGTCGCCGCGCATCACAACGCCGAAAAACTCTTCGCCATCTGCCGCGAATTCGGGGTGCGCCACGCCGCGCTCGGCGACGCCAGCGTCAAGGCCTCGGCCCCCCCCGGCATCACCCTGCATCGCGGCCCGGAAGGACTCAACATCCTGGCCACCCTGCCCGAAGCCGACACCGTGCTGGTCGCCATCGTGGGCACCACCGCGCTTCAGCCGACCCTCGCCGCCCTCGCGGCGAAAAAGACCATCGCGCTCGCCTCGAAGGAGATCCTTGTGCTCGCCGGGAAATTGGTGATGGCCGCCGCCCACGCCAGCGGCAGCCGGCTGCTGCCGGTGGACAGCGAGCACAACGCCGTCTTCCAATGCCTCGAAGGCCATCGCACCGCCGACGTGCGCCGTCTCGTGCTCACCGCCTCGGGCGGGGCCTTCCGCGACTGGCCGATCGAAAAGCTGGCGCAGGTCACGCCCGCCGACGCCCTCCAACACCCGACTTGGGCCATGGGCCCGAAGATCACCGTGGATTCGGCCACCCTGGCCAACAAGGGCCTGGAGCTGATCGAGGCGCAGTGGCTCTTCGGCCTGCGCGCGGAACAGTGCCAGGCGGTGCTGCACGCGCAGAGCATCGTGCATTGCCTCGTCGAGTTCACCGACGGCTCGATGCTCGCGCAACTTTGCCCGCCCTCGATGACCTTTCCGATCCAGCACGCCCTGCTTTATCCGGAACGCGCCGCCGCCGGCACCGATACGGCCTTGTCGTTGGACAAAATCTTCTCGCTCGATTTCCGGCCGGCCGAAGCGACCCGCTACCCCTGCCTGCGGCTGGCGCAGGAGGCCATGGCGGCCGGCGGCACCGCCCCGGCGGTTTTTAACGCGGCTAACGAGGTGGCGGTCGCGGCTTTCCTGCAAAGCCGGGTCCCCTTCCTTGCGATTCCCCGGATTATCGAGCACACTCTGGCCACCGTGAAATTGATTGAACCGACCACGCTTGATCAGATCCTGGCCGTGGACGCCGAAGCCCGGGTCACGGCCACCCACTTTACCAACCAACCCTAGTAACCTTTCATTCTGAACGCAGTAAAGAATCCCCGGGGCAAGCCCCGAGGCATTTGACAAGACTTCTACAAACCCGTTCGAGCCCCATGCAATTCACACTCAATCCCGTTCCGCCAACCAAGCCGAAGCAAGCTTCGGGGTATCGGACCCACCGCGAATGAAGCATCCATCTGAATTCTCGTATCCCGCTGGATCCTTCGCGTTGCTCAGGATGTCACGCTAACAGCATGGAACTCCTTTCTGGTATCTTCAATAGCGCCTGGTCGATCTTCCTGATCGTCGTCTTTTTTGGCGGCTCGATTTTCGTTCATGAGCTCGGCCACTTCCTCGCGGCCCGGCGCCGCGGCGTGAAGGTCACCCGCTTCTCCATTGGGTTCGGCCCGGCCATCTGGAAATGGACCGGCCAGGATGGCGTGGAATACCGGTTGTCATGGATTCCGCTCGGCGGCTACGTGGCCCTGCCCCAATTGGCGGACATGGCCGCCATTGAAGGCGAGTCGGAGCAGACGGAGCCGCTGCCGCCCATCAGCTACAGCACCCGGATGATCGTCTTCGCGGCCGGCGCGTTTTTCAACATCCTCTTCGCCTTCGTGCTCGCCGGCATTTTATGGGTCGTGGGCCAGCCGACCAGCGAGGAACTCTCCACCACCCGCGTCGGCTACATCGCCAGGACCATCACCCTGTCCGACGGCACGATTGTGCCCAGTCCAGCCCTGCAAGCCGGCCTGTTGGTCGGCGACACCATCCGGGCCATCGATGGCACGAAGGTCGCCGACTGGCCTGAACTGCTGCAGACGCTGGTCATGAGTTCCGGCCGGGCGCAAGACGGCCAAAGACGCGCGGTCTTCACCATCGAACGCGAGGGCCAAGTGATTGATCTGCCCGTCTATCCACGCCTGTCGGGCGACGATAACATCCGCCGGATCGGCATAATCTACGCCTACACTCCGATCGTCGCCAGCGTCCCGGAAAAATCATTCGCCCGCACCATCGGCCTACAGGCGGGCGACCGGTTGGTTGAGCTGGACCGCCAGCGCCTGCTGAACATGGCCACGTTGCTCGATGCGATGCAGGAGCAGCCGGCCCGCGCCTTCACCCTCGTCGTCGAACGCGGCACAGAACTGGTCGAACTCAAGGTGCCCGCCGATCGCGCCCCGGACACGCCGGCGTGGCTGGGCGCATCTTACCGCACCAGTTTCGGCCTCAAGCATACCGATCCCTTCACCCAGCTCTACAGCCAGGTCGTCATGACCGTGCGCACGCTGTGGAGCCTCATCCACCCCCACTCCGACATCGGGATTTCCAAGCTCAGCGGCCCGATCGGCATTGGCAAAATCTATTGGGACGCCTCCGAAGCCGGCATCCGCTATGTGCTTTGGATTGCCATCCTGGTTAACGTGAATCTCGCCATCTTCAACCTGCTGCCCGTCCCGGTGCTGGACGGCGGTCACATGCTGTTCGCCACCATCGGCCGCCTCCGCGGCAAGGCCCTGCCCATGAACTTCATTGCCGCGGCCCAGAGTGTTTTCATCGTGCTGCTGTTCTCCATGATCATTTATGTGAGCGTATTCGACGTGCGCCGCATCGCCCGGGATGTCCGTTCCGATGCGCAGACCAAGGAAGCGGCCGACGCGGCCAAGAAAACAACGGAGCCGGCCAAGTAGCGGCGGTCTAAGACCGCCGCCGAAAATCCGATAACGTGCCTTCGGCGGTCATAGACCGCCGCTACAGCACGGCATTTTCCGATTCGCTATTCGGATAGGTTCTAAGCCGGCTGACGCTGGCAAGTAGCAAGTGCCAGGTATCAAGTGACAGGAAGACAGCCCGCCTTCCGGTTCTTGCCACTTGCCCCCTTGTTGCTTGTTACTTCTCTTCAGCCCATGTCCTACTGCGCGTCCCGCTACCGCACGCTCCGCCGCCGCACCGTCGAGGTGATGGTCGGGGGCGTGGGCGTGGGCGGCACGAACCCCCTGCGCCTCCAGTCGATGACGACGAGCGACACCCAGGACATCGCCGCGACCGTCCAACAGTCCATCGCCCTCGCCGAGGTCGGCTGCGAGATCGTCCGCATCACCGCGCCCAACGTCGCCGCCGCGAAATGCCTCAAGGAGATTCGCGCGCAGTTCTCCGCCGCCGGCTTCGGCCGCATCCCGCTGGTGGCCGACATCCATTTCCTGCCCTCCACCGCCCTGGAGGCGGTCGAACACGTGGAGAAGGTCCGCGTGAATCCCGGCAATTACGCCGACAAGAAGAAATTCGCCGTCAGGGAATACACCGACGCCGACTACGGGCGGGAACTGGAGCGGCTGCACGAGTCCTTCTCCCCGCTCGTGAAGCGCAGCAAGGAGCTCGGCCGCGCCATGCGCATCGGCACCAACCACGGCTCCCTCTCCGACCGCATCATGAACCGCTACGGCGACACGCCGCTCGGCATGGTCGAGAGCGCCCTCGAGTTTCTCCGCATCGCCCGGTCGCACGACTACCACGCCATCATCCTCTCGATGAAGTCCAGCAACCCGAAGATCATGATCCAGGCCTACCGGCTCCTCGTCGAGCGGATGGCCCGGGAGGACATGCATTACCCGCTGCATCTCGGCGTCACCGAGGCCGGCGACGGCGAGGATGGCCGCATCAAAAGCGCCATCGGCATCGGCAGCCTCCTTTTGGACGGCCTGGGCGACACCATCCGCGTGTCGCTGACCGAGGACTCCGTCTATGAGATTCCCGTGGCGCGCGCCATCGCCGACAAGGCCATGAGCCTCTGGCAAGACTCCAACGTTCAACTCTCAACGCCCAACGCTGAACGTTCAGGTTCTGCAGCCTTGGACGTTAAAAGTTCAACGTTGAACGTTGAGCGTTCCGCGCTGGTAACGGACACAATTGACCCTTTTCATTTCAGCAAACGGGAGGTTTCTGTGCTCCAACTCAGCGATCGTTGCGCGGTGGGCCCCGGGCAACCGCCCCGTGTCATCGTTCGCACGACGTTGTCCGGCCTGGCGGACGCCGCGCAGGTTCTTGCCGCCCCCCAGCTCAAGGACACCCCCGCCGAGGGCCTGCTGGTTCCGATCAATAGCCCCGGCGATCTGGCCGCGCTCTGCGAAACCGCGGCATGCACGCCGCTGCCGGTTGATTTCCTCGCCCTTGAGCTGGCCTCGCCCCTGTCGCCCGACGTGCTCCAGCCGCTGCTCGCCCTGAGCAAAGGCCGCCTCTTGCTGGTCCGCGGGTTCGCAGCCGGCGAGACCGCCGAATTTGCCACCTTTGCCGACCTTGTCCGCCGGCACGGGCATTTTCTTGCGGCGGACATCGACCCGGAGCACTTCGCCCCCTTCGCGGTGGTGCTGCGCCAGCTCGGCGACGCGGGGCTGATCTTCACTCTCGCCGGACCAGACGCCACCACCGGCCACAGTATTGGCACCTACCGCCGTTTGCTGGAACACCTCAAGGCGGCCGGTTCCAAGGCCCCGGTCTGGATCCGCAACACGATCGCCACGGCGGTGAAGAGCGACCACAGCTTCCTGTCCAAGCTGCTCGAGGCCAGTTTCCTGACCGGCAGCCTGTTGTGCGACGGCATTGGTGACCTGGTGAGCATCGAGACCGAAGCCGACCCCGCCCGCGCGGTCAAACTCACCTACAATGTCCTCCAGGGCGCCGGGGCGCGCCTCTCCAAGACCGAATTCGTCGCCTGCCCGAGTTGTGGCCGCACCCTTTTCGACCTGCAAACCACCACCCGGCGCATCCGGGCCCAGACCGGGCACCTCAAGGGCGTGAAAATCGCCATCATGGGCTGCATCGTCAACGGCCCGGGCGAGATGGCCGACGCGGATTTTGGCTACGTGGGCGGAGCGCCGGGCAAGATCAACCTGTATGTCGGCAAGAACTGCGTCCAATACAACCTCCCGCAGGAGGAGGCCGACGCCCGGCTGATCGCCCTGATCCGAGAGCACGGCAAGTGGACCGAGCCCGAACCGCACCAGCTTTCGCCGGTGTAATACCAATTACGGGATAATTTGAGACTTTAGGCGGCGGAGCGGGCCGCTCCGCCCTACCACAAGCACTTTCGCTATGATCCAAATCCAATGAGTAAATGGTATAACGAGGGCGAAAGCTGCCGTCCGTAGGCTTGGCGAAGGATGGCCATGCTGATCGCCGTCTCAGGAAGCTTCAGCCGGCCGGCCAGCTCGCGAATGCCTGAGCGGAAGTTTTCAGAGGGGAAAAGGCACGCGAGGCCCGCTCTTTATTTCGCAACATTAAAATGGGAAAAGTTATCGCCGGAAAAGTGTGAACAAGATGTCGGAAAGTTGACCTTGAAACGCATTTTTTGATTCACGTTACTCGCAAAGTAATTTTTAAATGTCGTTCGCAGCGACCGCTCTTTCCCAACTCCGCAGCGCATTTCGTGCCTCGACTCGCCCAGGGCTTCCTTACACCCCGGCCACCAGTCACTTTGCCCCGCAGCCCCTGCGCTGCGGACGAGTGACGGCCAGTTCTCCCCTTTTCCCTTCCGAGTAGCAGGCGCACGACAGGCAAACCGGAGTTCAGGGTGAATGCAGTTGCTGTGGGATCAATAAATCTGTCACCTACCCGCTCCGTCATGTCCCACCCCGTCCTCCAGACCAGTCTCTGGGAAACCGTCAAATGCGACCTGAAGGGGTTGTTCCCGGAGGATGTGTTCGCCATGTGGTTCGAGCCCATCCGCTGCGTCGAGACCACGGAGGACTCGCTGACTCTCGGCGTGCCGAATGATTTCGCCGCCATCTGGATTCACGACAACTACCTCGACCTGATCTCGCAACGCCTGCGTCTGGCCGCCGGCCGCATGGTGCAGGTGAGCCTGAGGAAAATGGATAACGGCACCGCTCCCGCCCGGGTGCCCGCCACCGACCCCAAGGGCCGCGCCGCCGCCAGGCGCCCGTTGCGTTACGACGAGCGCATGGCCGCCGCCAGCTCGCTCAACCCGCGCAACACCTTCGAGAACTTCGTCGTCGGCCAGAACAACCAGCTCGCCCATGCCGCCGCCCTCGCCGTCGCCCAGGCGCCGGCGCAGGCCTACAATCCCCTCTTCCTCCACGGCGCCACCGGCCTCGGCAAGACCCACCTGATGCACGCCATCGGGCACAGCATCCTCCAGCGCAACCCCGAGGCCAAGGTGGCCTACCTTTCCACGGAGAAATTCACCAACGAATACATCCACGCCATCCAGGAAAACGCCCTGACGAAGTTCCGGCAGCGCTACCGCAGCGTCGATGTCCTGCTGGTGGACGATGTGCAGTTCCTCGCCGGCAAGGAGCGCATCCAGGAAGAGTTCTTCCACACCTTCAACGACCTCTTCGAGTCCCAGAAGCAGATCATCATTTCCAGCGACCGCCCGGTCGCCGAGATCGCCACGCTGGAGGCGCGCCTCGTTTCCCGTTTCCAGTGGGGTCTGTCCGCCGACATCTCGTCGCCCGACTTCGAGACCCGCGTCGCCATCCTCCGGTCCAAGGCCGCCACCCTCAAGATTGAGCTGCCGATGCCCGTGATCGAGTTCATGGCGCAGCACATCTCGAAGAACATCCGCCGGCTCGAGGGCGCCCTGATCAAGATTTCCAGCTACGCCGCCCTCACGGGCAAGACCCTCGACCTCGCCACCACCGAGCATCTGCTCAAGGACGTGCTGATGGAGGAGGCCCAGAACCGCCTCAACATCGAGGGCATCCAGAAGCGCGTCGCCGACCACTACCAGATCCGCCACTCGGACATGACGAGCAAGCGCCGGCCCAACGCCATC
>LNEH01000103.1 GCA_001464505.1 Verrucomicrobia bacterium Ga0077533 | reverse complement strand
TTCGGCGGTCATAGACCGCCGCTACAGGTTCCCGGCGCGTCGCTCACAGTTGAAGATTGAAAGCGGAAGGTTGGAAGTGGTCTGAAGCCGGCTTTTCTGCTGCCTTTCAACTTTCAGCCTTCACCTTTCGACTCTTCCCATGCCCCTCACCCTGCAAAGCGACACCGGCACTCTGAAAAAGGTCATCGTCAAACCCGCGGTTGATGCTTTCGTCGGTCCCGCGCGTCTTGCCGCCGAGTGGCAGCCCCTCCGCTTCACCGGCTGTCCCGATTACGCCCGGGCCTGCGCGGAATCCGACGCCTTCGCCGCGCTGCTGCGGCGCCTCGGCGTGGAGGTGCTCCAGTTGCCCCGCGACGAGACCCAGAGCATCGACTCCCTCTACGTGCGCGATGCGGGGGTTGTCTGCGACCGGGGCCTCATCCTCTGCTCGATGGGCAAGGCCACCCGCCGCGCCGAACCCGCCGCGCTGCGCCGGGCCGCCGAGGCCTGGGGTGTGCCCATCGCCGGTGAAATCACCGGCCCCGGCCGGCTCGAGGGCGGCGACGTCGCCTGGGTGGCTCCGCGCACGCTCGCCGTCGCCCATGGCTACCGCACCAACCCCGAGGGCATCCGCCAGCTCCGCGCGCTGCTGGGTGATTGCGTTGACGAGGTCGTCGTCGTGCCGCTGCCACATTACCGGGGTCCGGACGATGTCTTCCACCTGATGTCCGTCTACTCACCGCTGGCGCCCGGCCTCGCCCTCGTGCATTCCCCGCTCATGCCGGTCTCCTTCCGTGAACTGCTGCTCGCCCGCGGCATCCGGCTGGTCGAGGTGGCTCCGGAGGAGTTCGACACGCTTGGTTGCAACGTCCTGGCCGTGGCCCCGCGCGTCTGCGTGTTGGCTGCGGGCAACCCGCGCACCAGGCGCCAGCTCGCCGCTGCCGGCTGTGAGGTGCACGAATTCGCCGGCGCGGAGATAGCGCAAAAAGGCGGCGGCGGCCCCACCTGCCTCACCCGGCCGCTCGGGCGTGAAGTTTGAGCAGTTGCAACCCGGCCCGCCGTGCCCGGCACTTGATTTGACTCTCAACTCTCAGCCATTAACTCTCAACTTCCGTCCATGTCCCTCTCTCCCGAACAAAAACAGACCGTCGCCAGCTGGGTCGCCGCCGGCGACAACCTTTCCGCCGTCCAGAAGAAACTCGCCGAGCAGTTCAAACTGTCGCTCACCTACCGGGATGTCCGGTTCCTGGTCGACGACCTGAACCTCGAATTGAAGGACCCCGCGCCCAAGGTTGACACCTCCGATGTGAGCAAGACACCCCCGCCCCGCCCGGCTGCCAGCTCGGGAAAAAAGGGCTTGATCGACAAATTGAAGGAGAAAGTCGGCATGGCGCCCGGCGCCGTGGAGGAGCGGGCCGACCCCAACGCCCCGGACGACGAGGACGATCTGCCGCCCGATGGTCCGCCGGAAGCCGACGACCTCGCGACCTTGCCCGCTGGCGCCAGCACCCTTGCGCTCGAGGTGGACCGCCTCGTCCGCCCCGGCTTCATGGCCAGCGGCAGCGTAAACTTCAGCGACGGCACCACCGGCAAATGGGCGATTGACCAGATGGGCCGCCTGATGCTCGAGACCGCGCAGAAGGGTTACAAGCCCAGCCCGGCGGACGTGCAGGCCTTCCAGCGCGAGCTGCAGTTGCAGCTTCAACGGCAGGGGTATTGAGCCTTTGCTGTGGGAGGGGCTTTATGCCCCGACAGTCGCGGGGTAAACCCGCTCCCACACTCCATCCCCGCCGTTGACTCGCGGGGGCCCGCCGCCATATCCTGCCACCGCTCCGACGGACATCACGCCCGTCGGCTTACCCCAAGGAGTCCGTTGTCATGGATAAACTGCGTCAGTTCATCGACTGGGCGGAAGCCCATCCCAAGGTTTGGCTCGATTGCGTGCGCATTTACCTCGGACTGGGCCTTTTCATCCGCGGTGTGTTCATCATCACCAACACCCGGGCGGAGTTCATCTTGGATCTGCTCAAGCGGATAGAATTCCCCTGGCTCGTGACGGTGGGCCTGCTCCACTACATTTCGCTGGCCCACCTTGTGGGCGGCCTGATGCTCACCGTCGGCCTGCTGACGCGCATCGCCGCGTGGGTGCAGATCCCGATTCTGGCCGGCGCGGTGTTTATCCATCGCGGCGAGGGGCTGATGTCCGGCGGCCAGTCCCTCGAGTTTTCCGCCCTCGTGTTTTTCCTGCTGGTCATGTTCGCCATCAGCGGCGCCGGGCCGCTGTCGGTCGACAACGGCATGCCCAAACTCAAGCCGCCGCTCACGCCTTAAACCGATCCGAGTTTTTGAACCACTAATGGGTTTCGCCAAAGGCGAAACTTTACTTCGCCTCTCCGACTGACCTGTCGGCCGTAGCCTTGGCGAAGGCTGATCGTCTCCGTGCTTGGGTTCGGGGGGTCTGCTAATCGCAGACCGGAAACTGCCCGCGATTAGCGGGCCCATGAACTAATTTGTGGTGACGATTAGTCACCACGCACTACGTAGGATTCATCCCTTGATGAATCCCATTAGTGGTCAAAAAAACGGATTGGTTAACCCTTCACCATCTTCAGAAATTCGGCTTCATCAATAACCGGGACCCCTAATTCGCGCGCTTTGTCGAGCTTCGAGCCAGCCTCGGCTCCCGCCAGCACGTAGCTGGTCTTCTTGCTGACGCTCCCGCTGGCCTTGCCCCCGGCGGCCTCGATCTTTGCCGTGGCTTCCTCGCGCGACATCGACGGCAGTGTGCCCGTCAGCACAAAGGTCTTCCCGGCAAACAGGCTGCTCGTGGCGGTCTTGGCCGCCACCTGCGGCTGCACCCCGGCCTTCAGCAGCGCGGCCACGGTGGCGCGATTGCGCGGTTCCTTGAAGAAACCCGTGATGGCCTCGGCCATCGTGCCGCCGATGCCCGAGATTACACTCTCTTTGTTGGCAATGAAGTCCTCCGTCGTGGCCGCGACCAGCTTCTCCAGGTCGCGGAAATTCGCCGCCAGGTCCTTCGCCGCCGCCACGCCGACGTGCGGGATGCCCAGGCCATGGATCACCCGCCACAGCTCCCGTTGTTTGCTGGCCTCGATCGCCGCCAGCAGGTTGTCGGTGGATTTCTCCACACTCTTGCCGAGGGTGAGGAGGTCGTCGCGCTTGAGCCGGTAGATGTCAGCCAGTCCCCTCACCCAACCCTTCGTCACGAGCTCGTCCACCATCGCGAAACCCAGCCCGTCGATGTCCATGCACGCCTTGGACACGAAATGGCTCAGCCGTCGGCGCACCTGCACCGGACAATCGTAGTTCGGGCAGCGCAGCGCCACCTCGCCCTCCAGCTGCACGGCCTTGGTGGAACACTCGGGGCATTTCTCGGGGAACTTGTAGGGCCGGCACTGCGGCGTGCGGCGCTTCAGGTTCACCTCGATCACGGCCGGGATGATCTCGCCGGCCTTCTCGACGAGCACGTAGTCGCCGATGCGGATGTCCTTCCGCTCGATCTCATCCTTGTTGTGCAACGTGGCGCGCTGCACGGTCGTGCCAGAGAGTTGCACCGGCTCCAGCTCGGCCACGGGTGTCAGAACGCCGGTGCGGCCGACCTGGATGGTGATGGCGTTGATCTTGGTCTCGGCGCGCTCGGGCTCGAACTTGTAGGCGATGGCCCAGCGCGGCGCCTTGCTCGTGCTGCCGGCTGCGCGGCGCAAGGCGAAGGAGTCGAGCTTGGTCACGGCGCCGTCGGTGCCGTAGGCGAAATCGTGCCGCATCTTGTCGAGCTGGCCGACGGCCTTCCACGCTTCGTCAATGCCGTCGGCCGTCCAGAATTTTTCCACGGTCGGCAACCCCCACTGTTTCACCATGGCAAGGAACTCGCTCTGCGACTCGGCGACCTGGGGCTCACAAAAGCCGATGCCGTAGAGCACGATCTCCAGCCTGCGCCGGGCCACCTCGCGCGAATCGAGCTGCTTGATCGTGCCGGCGGCAAGATTGCGCGGATTGGCATAGACCGGCTCGCCGGCCTCCTCGCGTTCCTGGTTGATGCGCTGAAATTCCTCGGTGGTCAGGTAGATCTCGCCCCGAATCTCGATGACATCCGGCACCGGGTGCTTCTTGCCGGCCTTCAGCTCATGCGGCAGGGAGTAAATGGTCTTGGCGTTGACCGTGATGTCGTCGCCCTCCTCGCCGTTGCCGCGGGTCACGGCGCGGGTGAGCTTGCCCTTCTCGTAGGTCACGCTCACGGCCAGCCCGTCGATTTTGGGCTCCACGACATAGCTCAGCGCTTCGCGCTCAAGCTGTTTGACCAGCCGCTGGTGGAAGGCGCGGTATTCCTCCTCCGAGTAAGTGTTGTCGAGGCTCTGCATCGGCTGGCGGTGCCGGTAGGTGGAAAAGCCCTCCAACCGGTCGTCGCCGACCTTGGCCGTAGGCGACTCCTTCCGGGCGAACTGCGGAAACTTTTTTTCAAGGTCGGCCAGCTCACGCTCCAACTTGTCGTAGTCGCGGTCGGAGATTTCCGGTTTGGCCTGCCGGTAATAAAGCTCGGCATGACGCGCCACTTCCGCGCGCAACTCGGCGATTCGTTTCTTGGCCTCGACAGGGGTCATTTTCAGACCGGAGCGTGGAGGAAACTCCGCCCGCCGTCGCGGCAAAAATGGCCTGCCATCCTAGCCTCGATCTCAGGCGAACATCGCACAAGGCAGGCGCCAAACCCTTAGCTGGCATCCTTAATCCCCACCCTGCTTGGGCGAAATGGCCTGCCATCCGTAGCCCTGAAATCCAGCGGCTCAAATACGCGGCCACACATGATCCTGTTGGCCTGTCGACCCCCGCCTACTAAGGCGAATGGCCTGCCATCCGTAGGCTAACTGAATTGCTTGTCCAGCCACTCGCGCCCTTTGCCTGACTTCAGGAATTTCTCCCGCACCCTGCCCTGATTGTAGTCCTGATATTCCTCGGTGTGGATCAGCTTAAACGGGCCGAGTTGCTTGGCGACCGTCGAGCCACGCTTCCGATGCTCAACCAACCGCCGGGTTAGGTTGGCGCTGATCCCGACATACCGACGACCGGTAATCTGACTCCGCAGCACATAGACCGTGATCACGGGGAAACCACTCCAAGGGGGTTAAAATTGGTCGGGCCGGTGAGATTCGAACTCACGACCTCTTGCACCCCATGCAAGCGCGCTACCAGACTACGCTACGGCCCGACGAAACGAAGAGCCAAGAAGCCTCACCGCCCGATGCGATGCAAGCCCTTTCCTTGTCCGAGATGATTATGAAAGGTCACCACGAAATACACCAAAAACACGAAAGGAGTATCCCTGCTCTCAGGCTGAAGTATCTGGCTCCATTTCGAACCAAATCATCGGCTTGGCCACTTTCGTGTCATTCGTGTGTTTCGTGGTAAAACCGCCTTGGTCCGGATAGGAGGCGAGCGAAGGATGGCGTCCCCGGCGTGACTCGAACACGCGACGACCGGTTTAGAAAACCGGTGCTCTATCCAGCTGAGCTACGG
>LNEH01000102.1 GCA_001464505.1 Verrucomicrobia bacterium Ga0077533 | reverse complement strand
TAGGGCGCGGACTCCGTTCCGCGCCGCGGCGGCGAAGGGACTCGCCGCCCTACCGGCGCTGCCGCGTTAAGTCTAATTATCAAGGGACGTTGGTATCAGGTATTTCTCGAATGCGGCGGCCTTTATCCGAT
Source organism: Verrucomicrobia bacterium Ga0077533 (assembly GCA_001464505.1). Classification (GTDB taxonomy): domain Bacteria; phylum Verrucomicrobiota; class Verrucomicrobiia; order Opitutales; family Opitutaceae; genus Lacunisphaera. Next base: position 19,197 of record LNEH01000102.1, on the reverse strand, counting down.
TCCGAAACGAAACGGCGGTTTTTATCTGCCATGGTCTGAGTTTGGCTGTGTGCGGCACTTCACCGGCATTATGCTTGGCGAGCCGGGCGGACAAGTCCTCGGTCAAACCAACATAGTAGCCGCCCGCAGGGGCCAGAGATTCCAAGATATAGACGTAGCAGTAGTTGCTCATTTTCGATTTGCCCGCCTCCGCCCTGCAGGCTCCGGCGCGGCAGCCTTCGCTGGCTTGCCGAGCCGTAGCTCGAAGAGCGAATCGCGCTTGTGGCTGGCCTGCCAGCCGTCTTGTCCGCCGTAGCCTTGGCGAAGGCGGAAGCTTCAAGCGTATCGGGATGAAATGCCGTCCGTCGCCAAGCCTGTGGACGGCAGCCTTCGTCCTCGTTGCCCTCGGCGAAGGCTGGTGGAGCAGATCGGGATCAAACCGACGACCTCGTCGTTGCGAACGACGCGCTCTATCAACTGAGCTACTGCCCCCCAGGCCGAGCGGCTTAATTGAAGGACGCTCCAGCCGGAGTAAACCAAAATATTCCACCGCCACTACCCCCTAATCCTGCGGGATTTAACGCAATCGTCGTTCTGGCCGTGAAATTGCTGTTGCAGCCGGTGGGCACAGGGGAAAATACAACCCTCTACCCCTTTAATAACAAACAGAAATCAACATGAGCAAGACCACTAAGAAAACCGCCACTGCCAGCGCCAAGAGCCGGGCTCCGGTGAAGAAAACTGCCGCGCCGGCCAAAAAGAAAACCGGCGAGCCGCCAGTCACCTTTATCTCCGCGCAGATCGACATCGGCTTCGGCAACCACCTCTACCTCCGCGGCGAAGGCCCGGGCCTGAGCTGGGACCGCGGCATCGCGATGGATTGCACCGGCGCCAACCTCTGGACCGCCAGCGTCAAACGCGCCAACGCCCCCGTCACCTTCAAGCTGCTGGTGAACGATGTCACCTGGAGCACCGGGAACGATTTCGTTGTCGCCCCCGGCAAGAGCATCACGGTCACGCCGACGTTCTGAACCTGTAGCGGCGCTCTATGAGCGCCGACCTTCAAACCGGCGGTCATAGACCGCCGCTACAGACTGCAGTCACTCCGCCATTTCCGGACTGACTGCCAGCAGCGCCGTGCGCACCTCGTCGGCGCTGAGCTTCGTGCCGTCGGCGTTTTTCGCCGGCAGCACGGTGCAACGCAATTTGACCCGCGAGAACGGCCACGGCAGGTAGAACCGGTCCCAGCTGTTCAACCGCCAGGCGCGGGTGAACTCCACGCCGACGAGCACCATCGGCGCATTGTTGCGCCGCGTGACGACCAGCACGCCCGGCTCGACCACATACATCGGGCCGCGCGGGCCGTCCGGGGTGATGCCGATGTCATGCCCGGCGCGCATGACCTCGATCAGCGCCTTGCCGGCCTCGCGCCCAAAATTGCTGCTGGAGCCGCGCACGGGAACAAGCCCGATCAGGCGGTAGAACGCCGCCAGCCACGCGCCGTCCTTGCTCGCGCTCACCAGCGCATAGACGCTCCGGCGGGTCCGGTAGCGGCGGAAATACTCGGCCGAGACGAACAAGCGGTTGTGCCAGATCACCAGTGCCGCCGGCGTCTCGGCATACGCCAGCCGCGCCTGCGTGGCCGCATCCGCCTCGAAGCGCAGGGTCCGGCCCCAGACCCGCAGCAACGCGGCCAGCAGCCACAACGCCAGGCGTTTTGCGCCGCTCACCTCATTGACGGAGCCTGTGTCTTGCGTTTGCAGGCCCCTGTTATGCGCCAAGCGCGGGCCGGCCGCCAAGTTAAACTTGCGCCAGCCTGCTCCCCGACGAACCCGGACTATTTGACCACTAGGGGGTGTTTGCAAAATGTGATTCTGGGCAACAAAGCCACGGTAGGCCGCCTGCTTGCAGGCGCGGATTTGGCGCGAGCAAGCTCGCTGGCCCACAAAAAACCGATTTTGCAAACACGCCCTAATTGGATTCATCAAAGGATGAATCCTTGGAGGAGCGCGGCGACTGATCATCGCCGCCGATTGGCTTTGGGGCCCGCTTATCGCGGGCGGTTCCGGGTCTGCGATCAGCAGACCCCTCCAACCAAACCCGAAGGCGATTAGCCTGAGGGGTGAAGCAAAGTTTCGCCTGTTGGCGAAACCGATTAGTGGTTAACCAAATCCTTCCGTTTGGAGAAAATTAGCGCCAATCAGTGGTTAGCCGTCTCTACTGTATTTTCATTAATCGATCCCCATGTCCCGTCCGCTGCCGCTCTGTCCACTTCTGCCGCCCGCCCCGGCGGCCATGGACGCCCGCGCCCTCACGATCCACGGGGCCAAACGCGACGCCGCGTTCTACCTGACCGCGCTGACCTATGCCCAGTATCTCTGGCAGCGGGGCCTCGCCGCCCGCGCTCTGCTGAAACTCGACCGGGCGCTGGGGGCTGACCTGCACGGCGACGAGGCTGTGCTGCGCGACTGGCCGCTGCCGTATGAAGCCATGGCGTGGTTTCTACGCCGCACCCCGACTGACATCTTTATCGGGAATCCACGGGTGCATTTTCAGCACCTCGCCGACCGGATGAACGAACCCCGCCGCGAGCAGCGCCGCTGGCGCACCTGGGCCTGCTGGGCGCTCACCCGTTCCGTCCGGCCGGAATTTCCGCCGGACCCCAAGCACGCGGTCGATGAACCGACCCTCGAAATCATCGCGCAAAAACTCACGGAGCACGGAATCGCCGGTGAAAGCGCCCTCTGGCAGGGTGTTCTGCGCAAAACACAATAGGCAGCCCGCGGGCGGGCGCAATCTGAGCGCGAGCGAGCTCGCTGGCCCACAATTGAAAATCTACCCGAACCGCGCTCCAGACCTGCTTTCTTTGGGGCCACGGCGACCTCGCCGTGGGAGCTGAAACGCCGACTTTCCCGAAAAAACTGAACACTTCAAACGGCACTTGACACCCCTCCCTCCAAATCTACGTTGCCGCCTCTTTCCCGTTTCACGGGGTGGTAGCTCAGTTGGTTAGAGCGTCTGCCTGTCACGCAGAAGGTCGCGGGTTCGAGTCCCGTCCATCCCGCCAGTTTAAGCCCCGCAATCCAGATGGTTGCGGGGTTTTTTGCTTTCTATGGCTCGCGTGCCACTACGTGACAAAACCCGCAGAAACCCGCAGAAAGCCGCGGGTAGTGGCAGCCTAGTGACACGCCGCCCAGTTCTGCGTCTGGCCGCGCGGTGAATGCACTGTCTTTGCCGCGAGCCTTGCGGCGCTCCCTCCGTCTATTTTCGGGTTGGTTGGCCACAGGTTCGGCCACAAGCTGAAAAACCAGCAGCCTCATGAGTTTCCTCGGAAAATTGTTCGGTAAGAAGCCCCCGGCCGCGCCCGCAGCCGTGGGCGATCCCGCAAAGGATCCAAACATGATCCAGGTCTTCGACGCCTATGGGAGACCAATGTTTATCTCCAAGGAGACTTGGAGGACAACGGTTCTACCAGGCGCGCTGAAGAAGGATTGGTCTAATCCTGATGCACTTTGCTCCCTCATCATCCAATCGCTTCGCGACGGCTTCGTCGGCGAAGTCGTTGACGCCGCCCGCCAGCTTCAGCGGATTGACCCCAATGCCGAGCGTGGCGTTACGGTCCTTGCGAATGTCTACCTCCAGACCAAACACATTAAGGAAGCGGGTGCCGTTCTAACCGAATTCGTCCAAAAGCACGGAGAGACCGGCTCAGTTGTTACCAACCTCGCGAAGGTTCACAGTGCTCGCGGCGAGACGACTCTCGCGGATTCGACGTTGTGGCACGCATTGGAACTCGATCCCAATCAGGACAACGGCCTCCTCTGGTTCGCTGCCCTCGCCCGGGAGCGCTCCGGTGAAACCGGCTGGCTCGAAGCGCTGCGCCGCGCGGCCGCACTTCCGGGCAGTTGGCGCGCTAAGCTCTGGCTGGCGCGTGATGCCTTGGAGAAAAAGGATACCGAATCCGCCATGGCGTTCTATAGACAGGTGTTGGAGCAAGTCGAACCGGCACCGGCCGACGTTTTGATGCAGATTTCAGGCGACCTCGGGAACAACGGCCAGTTGCCGATGATCATCACCCTTGTTGCCCCGCAGTTCCGGCCTGCCGACCATGGGCTCGCCGTCGGAAACAATCTCATCAAGGCCTACGTCGACCTTAATCGCGACGCCGAGGCGGCACTGTTGCTGGACTCGCTTTACGACCAGAAACGACCTGATTGGCGCCCCCACCTCGAGTTTTGGGAAAAGGAACTCGACAACCGAAAGCAGCGGTTCGGCACCATCTCCCCAAATGTGAAGCTCACGTTTGAACTGCTGCCTCTCGACGGCGTGGTCTGGGCACGCGAAAAGGAGAACCTCCTTCGACTCTTACCAGCCAAGTCCCCGGTGGCTCCACGCATCGGCATTGTCGCGCCGTCCGTCACTTTTCCTGCCGCGCAGCGAAGCGACCAAGTGACCGTGCAGAGGGAGAACCGCGAAGGCATCTTCAGTCGGTCGGTCTGCCTCTACTTGGCCGAACAGGTTCATCTTCGCACCACGGCTCGCGGTGTCGCCCTCTTCACTTGTGTGGCGGGCCGCTCTGGTTTTGTGCTCGCGGGCCAAGCCTATTCAAACGACAACGCGGTCAAACTGGCCGGCGATGGAACCGACGCTTGTCGGTTGATTGTCAACGCACACATCGACGCGAGCGAGCCAGAGTGGTCCATCACCCTGACGATACTGCGAGTATCTGATGGCGCCGTTGTTCGCACACTCTCTGCCGCGCCACTGCATTGACTGCGTTGTCGCAAGGCCTCGTCGACCTGGCCTGTCGCGAAGCCAATGCAGAACTCGAGCTTCCGCCGATCTGGTATCTACCACCACCAGCGGATCGCTGGCCGCATTCACTTTACGCTCGCACTCAGACCCTCGTGGTCATGGCTGCTGCGCTCCACAAAAGCGACGGGCCTTCATTATACGGTGATCGTGCCATCTTGGACGGCCTCCTGTCCAACGCTGTCGATCAAAAGAGCGACCCTGTTGCCCGTCTGTTGCTCTTAACCGCGCTTTCTCGTCACCGCGACACCGGCTCCCCAATTTATCACGATTACGAGGCGCGCTTACGCACGCTGCAGCAGGAGCACCCGATTCGAGGGGAGCCCGCTATCCCGCTGCGAGAGGCTATCGACGCTCTATACGAGAAGACCCGATAGAAAGACCGGGGGGGCTCGGGGCTGAGATCGCGCGGGTGAAATGCCTCGGCGCAGCGCCGGAACGAGTCCCGTCCATCCCGCCATACTTCGCTTGGTCGGTCTTTGCCCGACAAGCCACGTATGGCATGCCAGTCAAAGATGTTACCGCAGTTCATAAGAGCGCCAAAGCGAGGCATGCCCTGCGCTAAAACCATCGAGGGCGAGCACGACAATGGAGAGTGGAAATCATCTGGCGGGGTCTTTTTGAAAGAAAACCAATGCGCCTTCCCGGTCCCGGGCGATCTGCGCGCGCAGTTCCTCCGTGCTGCCGAACCTGGCTTCCGGCCGCAGGAAATGGAGCCAGCGCACCGTCACTTTGTCGCCATACGTGAGCGCTGAAGCCTCCAGCAAATGGACCTCCAGGAGCGGCCGGCCGGCCGGCCCGACCGTCGGCCGCAGGCCGTAGTTGGCCACGCCTTTCACGGGTTTGCCGGAATCGCCGACCACCTCGACCGCATAGACGCCGTAGCCGGGCTTCAACTCCGGCTCCCACGCGAGATTCAGCGTCGGAAATCCGAGGATGCGGCCGAGCTGGCGGCCCGGTTGCACGGCGCCCTCGGCGAAATAAGTGTAACCGAGCAAAGCATTCGCCTCCGCCATGGCCCCGGCCGCCAGCAGTTCCCGGATGCGCGAACTGCTGATCGGCGCGCCATTGTGATTGAGCCGCGGCGCGCTGAAAACCGCGAGGCCGGCTTGGCGCGCCTCCTCGATCAGCACGGTAATGTCGCCGGCCCGGTCGCGGCCAAAACGCCAGTTCTCACCCACATAGACCGCCGTCAACCGCGGCAGGCAGCGCTGGAGCAACGCGATGAATTCCCGCGCACCGGTGCCGGCGAACTCGCGGGAGAAATTCTGTTCGATGAGGAAATCCAACCCCAACCGACCGAGCACCGCCCGTTTCATCTCCGGGGGCATGAGCAACCGGGTGGGATTTTCCGGCCGAAACAACGCGCTCGGGTGCGGCCAGAAGGTCAGCACGCCGGCCAAGCCACCGCTGCGGCGGGCCGAGTGGATCGCTGACTCGATCACCGACTTGTGTCCGAGATGCACCCCGTCGAACATGCCGATGGCCAGGTGCAGCGGCTGGGCCGGCAGCGCGGTGCGCTCGAGGCTGTCGAACTGAAGCAGCGTGCTCATTGCGCCACGCGGGGCGCCGCCTCATGGACGGGGATCAGGCGCTTCTCGATATCCGGCAGGGACAGCGCCTCGACCTGGTCGAGGGGCAGGCATTGCGTGATGGTGAATTGCCCGCTGGCCGTGCGGCGCAGGGCCGACAGGTGGGCCCCGCAGCCGAGCTTCTGCCCGAGGTCATGCGCGATGGTCCGCACATAGGTGCCCTTGGTGCAGTGCAGGTCAAAAGTCAGCTTCGGCGGCGCAAACGACCGCAGGGTGAAACTCGTCACGCGAATGAACCGCGGCTCGCGCTCCACCTCCTCCCCCCTGCGCGCCATCTTGTAGAGCGGCACGCCGCCGATCTTGATGGCCGAGTGCATCGGGGGCATCTGGTATTGGTCGCCCAGGAAAGTTTTCATGGCGTCGCGCACCCCGGCCTCGGTCAATTCGGGCACGGGTCGGGTCTCCATCACCTCGCCTTCCGCGTCCTGCGAGTCGGTGACGACCCCGAGCGTCGCCTCGCCCTCATAGGCCTTGTCCACGCTCATCAGGAATTGGGAGATGCGCGTCGCCTTGCCGATGAGCATCACGAGCACGCCGGTCGCCATCGGGTCGAGCGTGCCGGCGTGGCCGATTTTTTTCATCTGGAGCTTCCGCCGCAGACGGTAAACCACATCGTGCGAGGTCAGCCCCCGGGGCTTGTCCACCAGCAACACGCCTTCCATTTCCCTGGCCTGCTGGAGGCTCATTGCGGCTTGGCGTCCGTCTCGGCGAGGCGCCGCGAAAGCGCTTCGACCAATTTGGGATAAAACGAACCCAAGGTGCCCGGGCAGTTCAGGCCGGCCGCGCTGGCGTGCCCGCCGCCGTTGAACTGGCTGGCGACGGTGTCGATGCGGTAGGAGCCGTGGATGGCACGCAGGCTGGCCTTGATGACGCCGGCCCGCTCCTCGATCAGCACGCCGATCTCCACCCCCTCGATCGAGCGGGCGTAGTCCACCAGGCCCTCGGTGTCCTCGACCGTGGCGCCGAGTTTTTCAAAGATGCCCTCGCGCAGCACGCCGATGCAGACCCGGCCGCCACACTCCAGTTTCAGCGAACCGAGATAGTATTGCAGCAGCTTCAGCTTGCCGAAGGACTCGCGCTCGAAAAGCTCCTGGCCGGCCAGGGCCGGATTGGCCCCGCGGGCCACCAACTCGGCGCACAACCGGAAAACCCGGTGGGAGGTCGAGGAGAAACGAAACTGGCCGGTGTCGGTCATGATGCCGGTGTAGAGAGCCTGCGCGGTGACCGTGTCGAACACGATGTCCGCATCGATGAACAACCCGGCCAGCACCTCGGCCGTCGCGGCCGAGCCGGTATCGACAAAGTTGCGGACGGCAAAGCCGACATTGGAGACGTGGTGGTCGAAACAGGCCTGCGGGGCCGGGTAGAGCATCTTGATTTTCTCCCCCGCGCGGCCGTGGTCCGCGCAATCCGTGAAGATCGCGAGCCGGTCTCCGGCCGGCAGCTCATCCCGCTGGAAGAAAGGCGTGTCCCCGACCAGAAACTTGATGCGCCGCGGCACGGGATCCGGGTTCATGCACACGGCATCGATCCCCTGCGCGCGCAGCACGCGGCACAAGGCGACCTGGGAACCGATGCAATCCCCGTCGGGCCGTTGGTGACCGATGACGACCGCCTTCTGCCCCGCCAGTTCGTGCAGGAGGACGGCGAATCGGCCCGCAAATTTGGTGTAGTGGTTCACGGCGACAGGGTCTCCCGGTCGATTTCCCCCAGCAAAGTCTCCACCCGCAGGGTGCGCGGGGTGTGGTTGTCATGCACAAAGGCCAGCAGCGGCACGTGGCGGATGATGACGTTCTTGGCCAGCATCTCCCGGATCTCGTCACGGTGGCGGACCAGCCATTTGCCGGCGGCGGCGGCCTCCGTGGCAGCGCCAAGAACCGAATAGAACACCTTGGCCTCGCGCAGGTCGCCGGTGATCTCGACGCCGGTGATGGTGATGGCCACCGACTCGCTGCCATGCTTGCGGCGGAGGTGGGCGCTGATTTCGCGCTGCAGGAGCTCGTTGACGCGGAGAAGGCGGTTGCTGCTCATCGGATTCTCGATTCTGGATTTTCGATTTTCGATTCAGTCCGAAACGAGGCTTAACGCAACTTCGCTAGTAAGTTTGTGGCAAATCGTAATTCGTAAATCGCAAATCGTAAATCAGAGCGAGGCCCGGACTTTTTGGATCTCGAAGCACTCGATGCGATCGCCCGGCTGGTAGCCGTCGAAGCCATCGAGGCGGATGCCGCACTCGAGGCCGGCGCGGACTTCGTTGGCATCGTCCTTGAACCGGCGCAGCGTGCCGATCTTGCCCTCGAAAACAGATTCCTTGCCGCGCCGCACGCGGGCCGTGATGCCGCGGTTGATCTTGCCCTCGGTGACGAGGCAGCCGGCGACAAAACCCTTGGCCACCGGGAAAATCTGCCGGACCTCGGCCCCACCCAGCTTGTTTTCCTTGAGATCCGGATCGAGCAGGTCGGCCATCATCTCCTTCACCTTGTCGCCCAGCTCGTAGATGATCTCGAAGGTTTCGATGGTGACGCCGTGGTGCTTGGCCAGCGCGGTCACGCCGTTTTCCTGCTTGGTGTTGAAACCGATGATGACGGCCTTCGAGGCGCTCGCCATGAGCACATCATTCTTGCTGATGATGCCGACGTCCGAGGCGACGATATCGAGCGAGACCTTGGCGCTCTTGATGCCTTCGAGCACATTCTTCACGGCCTCGAGCGAACCAAAGACGTCCGACTTGAGCACCACGCGGAGGGTCTTGGCCGAGGTGGCGGCGATGTTGGCGAAAAGCGCGTCGAGGGAGATGTCCTTCGGCACCGCATCCTCCGTAACCGTGGACTTCTTGAGCAGATCCTCCGCCTCCTCAGCCAGGCGCTCCGCCTCCCGGGCATTCTTGGCGGTCGTAAACTTGGCCCCGGAATCGGGCGAACCCGACCAGCCGATGACCCGCACGGGCATCGCCGGCGGGGCTTCTTTCAGGTTGTTACCCTGATCGTCGAACATCGCGCGGACCTTGGCATAGTGCGGCCCACACACCAGGGCGTCGCCCACCCGGAGGGTGCCGCGCTGGACGATGACGGTGGCAAGCGGACCGCGGCCCACGTCCACCTGGGACTCGATAACCACGCCGCTGGCCTCGGCCTTGGGGTTGGCTTTCAATTCCAGCACGTCGGCTTGGAGGAGAATCATGTCGAGGAGCTCGCTGATGCCCTGCCCCTTGATGGCGGCAACGGGCACGGTGACGGTCTCGCCACCCCAATCCTCCGGTGCAATCTGGCGCTCCTGCATCTGCTGCTTCACGCGGTCGAGATTCGCGCCCTTCATGTCCATCTTGTTCACGGCGACCATGAGCGCGACCTTGGCGTCCTTGGCGTGCTGCAAAGCCTCGTCGGTCTGCGGCATGAAACCGTCATCGGCCGCCACCACGAGCACGGCGATATCGGTGACGGAGGCGCCCCGCGCGCGCATCTTGGTGAAAGCGGCGTGGCCGGGGGTGTCGAGGAAAGTGATTTTGCGGCTGCCGTGCTCGACCTGGTAGGCGCCGATGTGCTGGGTGATGCCGCCCGCCTCGCCGGCGGCCACGTTGGCCTTGCGGATGGCGTCGAGCAGGGAGGTTTTGCCGTGATCGACATGGCCGAGGATGCAGACCACCGGCGGGCGCGGCGCGAGGTTCTTGAGATCCTCCTCGCGCGCCTTTTCCTCCTTGTTGATCTTGGCCTTCTCGGGCGTGACGACCGGAGCAGCGGTCTCACCGCGATGCTTGATGTCGAGCAGAAAGCCATGTTTCTCGGCCACCTTGGTCGCCACCGCCTCGTCGATGGACTGGTTCATCGACGCAAAGATGCTCATCTCCATGAGCTCGGAGATCAGCTTGAATGGCTTGAGCCCGAGCGCGACGGCGAATTCCCGCACAATGATCGGCGGCTTGAGGTGGATGATCTTCACTCCGCCCTCCTCGGTCACGGTGATGGCGGCGGCGTTTTCGCCGCCGGAGGGGCGGGCGGGCGGGCCGAGGGCATCGGCGGAGGCGCGACCGGGTTTTTGGCCGGCGACACCGGCGAGAGGGGCGCCGGCCGCGGCGCGAGCATGACCGGAGCGGGCCGCGGAGACAGAGGGGCGGTCGAAAGCGGGCGCGGCGGGGCCTTCATCAGGGGCGGCAGCTTGGGGGCCGCGACCGAAGCGGGTGGCAGGGCGGCGGCCCGCGCGGCGGCGGCGGCCTTGGCCACTTCTTCCTTTTCGCGGACGATGTCGGCCGCGGATTTCACGAAGACCCCGGCGGGAAGTTTGAGCGCGGGCGCCTCGGGCGCGGCCGGGGCGGGGGCAGCGGCCGGGGCGGCGGGTTTGCCGTATTTCTTCTCGATCTCGTCGTAATAGATTTTGCTGACGGTGCTGGAAACCGACTTTGTGTCCGCCGCGACATAGCCCTGCTCCTTGAGCCAGGACAGCATCTCCTTGGGCTCAACGCTGTATTGCTTGGCAATCTCGTGGATGCGGGAACTCATTCAGTAATGGTGGGGCCGGCGGAAAAAATCGGCGGCGGGTCAGGAGGCGGTTACTTTGGCGATGACGCCGGCCGCCTCTGCCTCGGTGAAGCCGAAGCCGACGAGGTCGTTGGCCTCGACGCCCTCGAAGGCGGCGGGAGAGTTGATGCCATTCGCCACGAGGCGCTCGGCCACGGCCTTGTCGAAGGCGTAAGTGTTGACGAAGAGGCTGATGGCCTGCGCGCGCGGGTCGGCGGTGACCACCTTGAACTCCTCGATGTCGAGGCGCCAGCCCACCAGACGGGAGGTCAGCCGGGCGTTCTGGCCCTTGCGGCCGATGGCGACCGCGAGGTCGTCGTTCACCACGCGCACGAGCACGCGCTTGTTCTTCTCGTCGAGGATGATCTCGCGCGGCACGGCCGGCTTGAGCGCCTCGATGAGCATTTCCTTCGTGTCGGCGTGGTAGGGAATGATGTCGATTTTTTCGCCGCCGAGTTCGCGCACGATGCTCTTCACGCGGGCGCCGCGGGCGCCGACGCACGCGCCGACCGGGTCGACCTTCGGGTCGGTGCTGACGACGGCGATCTTGGTGCGGTAACCCGGCTCGCGGGCGAACGCCTCGATCTTCACGGTGCCGTCGGCGATTTCGGTGACCTCGAGCTCGAAAAGACGGCGGACAAACTTGGGGCTGGCGCGGCTGAGGATGATCTCGGGGCCGCGGCTGCTGTTCTCGATTTCCAGCAGGATGCAACGGATGCGCTCGCCCGGCGCGTATTCCTCGCCGGGAACCTGCTCCTTGCCCGGCATGACCGCCTCGGCCTTGCCGAGATCGATGAAGAGGTCGTTGCGTTCGCGACGGCGGACGGTGCCGCTGACGATGTCGCCCACGGAATCCTTGAAGTCGTCGTAGATGCGCTCCTTCTCGAAGGCCCGGAGGCGCTGCATGATGGCCTGGCGGGCGGTCTGCGCCGCGATGCGGCCCAGGTAGGACGGATCGATTTCCTTCTCGATGGTGTCACCGATCACGGCACCCGGCTTGAACACCTGCGCTTTCTCGACGTGGATCTGCAGCTTCGAGTCGGACACGGAATCGACCACCTTCAGGAGCGACCAGGCGTTGAGCTGGCCGTTCTTCGGGTTGATGTCGATCTTGAGCTCCTGACCCGAATTAATGCCCTTCAACGCCGCGGTCTTGATCGCGTTGACGATGGTGGAGATCATGTCGGCACGCGGAATGCCCTTCTCCTTCTCCATGTATTCGAGGACGGACAGAATTTCGCTGCTCATGGTGTGGGTGGATTAATGGGGAAAAAAAAGGCGGACCCGAGGGCCCACCTTTTAGAAAGTGAACTAGTTATAGGGGGCGGAACATATTCCTCCCCGCGAACGCTTGTCAAGCCCCCGGCCAGATTTCTGCGGGTCAGCGACTTGCGCGGGCTTCGTGCTCCAGAATCCAGCCCAGCAATCCCTGCGCCCAGCCATGGCAAAGCGGCGGCGCCCCGCGACCGGCGATGCCGAGTTTTGGCAGGGCATTTCTCACCTGATCGGGCACATCGCCGAGAAACCAGTGAAACCAGACCGCCCCCAGGTCGGTTCCAGTCTCGGCCGCCATCAGCGGCAGGAAGCCGTCGCACACCAGGTTGTCCAATCTCGTGCCGCCCACCGCGCTGCCCAGAAGTCCGCGCGCCAATGCCGCGCGCCGCTTCGTCAGGTTCAGCGCCGCCCGCGCCAGTCGGGTCGGGGTCGCCTCCAGACCGCCCGACGGCAGAGACCGCCCCATCGTCCGCAAACGCTCCGGCCAGTCCGGCCGCATCGCGACCCACTGCTGATACTGCCGCAGCCGGGTGCGCGGATGATTTGCCGGCCGCACGCCCTGCGCCTGCCACCCAGCCCCGCTCTCATGATAGGCCTGCCCGCTCTCCAGGCCCTTGGTCCAGGCAGCCAGTGGATATTTTGTTGCCACGGTCAGCATCGCCGCGCGGTTGTGGCGGTAGCCGAGGATTTCCAGTGCCGTGCCGTGCGCCGCCGCCGTCCAGCCGACCCGCTCGATCCGCATTTTCGCGAACCGCACTTTCTGTCGCCAGCGCGCGGCGGCCTTTTGCCGGAGCAATCCGGGCAGTTCCGCCGACGGGGTCGCGGCCAGCTCGGCGAATTTCTCCCACTCATCCCGCGCCGTAATGACCTCCAACGCATCATCCGAAGCATATTCCTCCAGATCGCGGTGCAACAGCGGCAACAGCACCAGCGTGGGGATCGCCTGCCCGTCGCCCCGCACCGCTGGACGTTCGTTCGGGCCCGGCGCAAACAGCACGACATGCAACGCGACGTTATTGTAAGCCCGGTCCTGCTCGTGCTGATGCGCCCGCCAGTCGGCCGCGTGGAAGTGAACCTCGACGTCGCCGGTGACCTTTGCGCCGGCAATGACGAGCTGAGCAGCCCGAAAATCCGGTCCGCCCAGCAGATTCCACGCCGTGAGCCGCAGTCGTGTCCGGTCAAAATCTCCGCGCAGCCAGATTTTCTGCACCACCCGTTCCGTGATGGTGAACGGTCCGTAGAGACCCTGCATTTCCGCGACGTGACTGCTTGGTGTAGCCATGATTGCAAAGCCCGCCACCTGGCCCGGAACGGCGAACTTGCAGACTCGACACAGCGGTAATTTTGCCAACGCTGCGAGCTGAAATCCGTCGCTAGGCGGCGTCCGGCCTGCCATCCGTAGGCTTGGCGTAGGATGGAAGGGTGGCAGAGTGGTCTATCGCGGCGGTCTTGAAAACCGCTGAACCGCAAGGTTCCGGGGGTTCGAATCCCTCCCCTTCCGCCACTTTGCCCCCCCTTTCTCCTGCCATGAACAAGAAAAAACCCACAGTCCTCATCATCGAGGACGACCCGACCACCCGCAAGGTGCTGACCGTTGGCCTGACGGTGGCAGGCATCCCGATGCACATCGCCAGTTCACCGGAGGAAGCTTCCGACATCCTGGCGGAGAAGCCGATCGACGTGATTGTCACGGACCTGATGATGCCTGGTTTCAACGGCGTGGACCTGATCCAGGCGGTGCGGGCCGCGCCGCATACGAAGCACATCCCGATCCTGGTCTTCACCTCCGGCGGCAACCTGGAGCTAATGGAAAAGGCCACCATGGCCGGGGCTGATGAGATTTGCCAAAAACACAACACCCCGCCGGCAAAGCTGATCGAGAAGCTCATGAAACTGCACGAAACGGCGGCCGGCGGGAAATAAGCCACCCGGCGGCGCCCGGGGCCTGCCATCACTTCGATTCCGTTGCGGCCTGGTCCGCCAACTTCAGATGATACTCCGCTATTATCCCTACTCGCTTGAGCTCAAGCACACGTTCAACATCGCGAACTATTCCCGCACCGCCACTCCCGCGATGATGGTGGAGGTCGAGCAGGATGGCGTCACCGGTTACGGCGAGGCGGCCATGCCGCCCTATCTGGGCGAAAGCCAGGACACCGCCGCCACTTTTCTACGACAAGTCGATCTCACCCGGTTCCCCGATCCTTTCCAACTGGAGGAAATCCTCCCCGCCATCGACGCCCTCGCGCCCGGCAACACCGCCGCCAAGGCCGCCGTGGATATCGCCCTGCATGATTGGATCGGGAAAAAGCTCGGCGCCCCGTGGCATCGGCTGTGGGGCTTGAACCCGGCCAAGACGCCCGTAACCTCCTTCACCATCGGCATCGATACTGCTGAGGTCATCCGGCAGAAGACGCGCGAGGCCGCGCCTTACAAGATAATCAAAGTGAAACTCGGCCGGGACACTGACCGTCAGATGATCGAGGCCATTCGCTCCGTCACGGACAAGCCCATCACCGTCGATGCCAACCAGGGTTGGACCGACCGGAACGAGGCGCTGAAAATGATCGAGTGGCTCGCCACCCAGGGAGTCTTGTTCATCGAGCAACCCATGCCGAAGGCGCAGAGGGACGACACGGCGTGGCTGCGGACCAAGAGCCCGCTGCCGCTCATCGCCGACGAAAGCTGCCAGCGGCTCACCGACGTGGCGCGCCTGGGCGGCGTGTTCGATGGCATCAACATCAAGCTCATGAAATGCACCGGCCTGCGCGAGGCCCACAAAATGATCACCCTCGCCCACGTCCTCGGCCTGAAGGTGATGCTCGGCTGCATGACCGAGACCTCCTGCGCCATCTCCGCCGCCGCCCAGCTCTCGCCCCTCGCCGACTGGGCCGACCTCGACGGCGCGGTCCTCATCAAGAACGACCTCTTCGACGGCGCGACCATCGTGGACGGCAAGGTGACGCTGTCCGACCGGCCCGGCATCGGCGTCGTGAAACACTGAGGGCCCAGCCGGTCGAAATTCACCGGTTGAACTTTCCGGCCAATCAATTGGAATGCTCCCATGCGCCCGTTCCTCCATTCGTCACGATCAGTGCTGCCAGCACTGATCGGCCTGGCGCTCCCGCTCGGGCTTGTCGCGCAGCAACCCGCATCGCCAGAGGTGCTCCAACTGCCGACCTACACCGTGACCACTGAACGCGAACTGCCACCGCCGGAACAGTGGTTCTACACACGGATCGAAGGTTTCGAGATTTTGTCCAACGCCTCCGCGGGCAATACCAAACAATTGGTGGATGATTTTCAGCGCTTCGCCTTTGCGGTCGGCGTGGTTTGGCCCGCGGCCCGCCAGAACATGGCCGGGCCCGCTTCGTTGATCATCTGTGGCCGCAACCGGCAGTTTGAGCTTTTCCGGCCGGATACGGAATGGGCTCCGGATCACGCCATCACCAGTCTCATGTTCTCCAAGGGCGGAGCGTCGGCCATCGTGCTGGATTACCAAACCAAAGCCATCGACTTGACCGGGCTGACGGACGGAAGTTCACCGGACAGTCCCACCGACAGTCCCACCGTCAGCCCCACCGACAGCCTTTGGGTAGACCCCTACCTCGAACTCAAACGGGAATATGTGAAATTAGTGCTGGCCCGGCAGGAACAGCAGCCCCCACCGTGGCTGGCGGAAGGCATCGCCCGGCTGCTCCGGGTTTTGGAATTTAGCGATACGGCGATTGCGATCGGCAAAGTCTCCGACCCGAAGTTCACCTCAACCGACGGCGGGGATTTCAGAAGGGATCTCACTGCGCGGGCTCTTGTCCCCATGCAAGAGATGTTTACCATGGTCGAGGATTCCTTGAACGCGCGCCAACCTATTGGCAGTGTCTGGGGGGCGCAGTGCTATGCCTTTGTCCATTGGGGTCTCTTCGGGGATCAGAGCCGCAACCACCAGCACTTCCTCAGATTCGTGAACCGAATCCAACGCGAGCCTTTGACGGAGGAATTGTTCAAGGACTGCTTCCAGAAAACTTATGCCCAAATGCTATTTGTTTTGCGGAGCTATTCTGAATGGACCCGGCACAAGGTGGTCGGAGTGAAGGCGGGGAAAGGCCAAAAAATCCCTTACCCGCCTGAAGCAGTGGTCCGCGAAGCCACCCAAGCCGAGATCGGGCGGATCAAAGGCGACGCTCTCGCCTTGGCTGGCAAGGCCGCAGAAGCGCGGACGGCGCTTGTCACGGCCTATCGGCGCGGCGAGCGCGAACCCGCTCTGCTCGCCTCCCTCGGTCTCGCCGAGCTCGCAGCCGGCGATCAGGCGCGCGCCCGGAAATTTCTTGAGGCGGCAGTCGCGGGCAGGGCCGTGAGACCCCGCGCCCATCTGGAGCTCGCGCGCCTGCGCCTGACCGACGGTTTGGCCAAGCCCGGAAGCGAGCTTGGCAAGCTCAGCACTGCGCAGACCGCCCATGTGCTTGAACCGCTTTTTACCGCCCGCGACCAGCCGCCATCGCTTCCGGAAGTTTATGAGCTCATGGCGGAGGCCTGGGCCCGCAGCGCCTTCCCGCCAAAGGATGCCCACCTCGCCGCCCTCGAGCAGGGCGTTAAACTTTTCCCGCGGAATGCGGCACTCATCTATCAGGCGGCCGAATTGCGCGCCAAGCATGGCTTCGCCGCCGAAGCCCACAGTCTCGTCCGCCTCGGCCTGCGCGTCGCGCCGGATGCCCTGACCCGGACCAAATTCGAACAACTCCAGGCTAACCTGCCCCCAGAGCCGCCGGGGCCGGTCAAGAACTAGCGCGAGTCCGCCAAGTGCGTCGGTCCACTTCTTTCCGCCCATGCCCGCGCCCTCTTTGCGTGAAAAAATCGGCCAGATGCTGCTGATCGGTTTTCGCGGCTGCACACCGGCCGAGAGTGAATTCATCGTCCGCGACATCCGCGAGCACCGGATCGGCGGCGTCATCCTCTTCGATCAGGACATGACCGGCGGCACCATCGATTCGGGCAACCGCCGCCGCAACATCGAGTCGCCCGCGCAGGTCAAGGCCCTGCTCGCGCATCTGCAGACCCAGTCGCGCATTCCCCTGCTGACCGCCATCGACCAGGAAGGCGGGCGGGTGAACCGCCTGAAGCCCGCCTACGGTTTCCCCGCCAGCATTTCCCACGAGGAACTGGGCCGGCTGGACCAGCCCGCTGAAACCTACCGGCACGCGGCGGTCACGGCGCAAACCCTCGCGAGCCTCGGCCTCAACCTGAATCTCGCGCCCGTCGTCGATCTCGACGCCCACCCCGACAACCCGATCATCAAGGGCAAGGGGCGGGCTTTCTCCGCCGACCCCGAGGCGGTCGCGCGTCACGCCGCGGAATTTGCCCAGGCGCACCGCGCGCACGGCGTGCTCTCGTGCGCCAAGCATTTTCCCGGCCACGGCAGCGCCACCGGCGACACGCACCTCGGCCTCGTCGACGTGACCGCCACCTGGCACGAACGCGAGCTGGTTCCCTTCCAGCGCCTCATTGCCACCGGGCTGTGCAACGTCATTATGACTGCGCACGTGTTCAACGCGAAACTCGACCCCGCCCACCCCGCCACCCTTTCGCACGCGGTTCTCACCCGCCTGCTCCGCGGCCAGCTCGGCTTTCACGGCGTGATCATGAGCGACGACATGGAAATGAAGGCCATCTCGAGCCACTATGGCCTGGAAAAGTCACTCCCCGCCGCGATCGAGGCCGGCATCGATCTTCTCTGCTTGGGCAACAACCTCAGCTACGATCCCGGCATCGCCGGCAAGGCGCTGGACATCCTCGAACGAGCCGTGACCTCAGGCCGGATTCCGGAGTCACGCGTGGACGAATCCTGTCAGCGCGTGCTCGCCCTGAAGCGCCGGATCAAGCTGAGCGCATGATTATTTCTCACCACGGATGGCCCAGATTGATGCGGATTTCTCGGATAAGGCAGGTTTATCATGAAATCCAAAATCCGTGCTCATCCGTGAAATCCGTGGCCAAAGAAAACCCATGAAAACAACTCCACTCGCATTCGCCGCCGCCCTCGTTGCCATGCTGTGCAGCACCGGCTGCGCCACCCGCCCCGGAACTCTGGCCAAACGCACCGGCGACGAGATCGTCGTTGCGGGCCAGCTTTTCCACACCGGCACCAAGGTCGTCACCTGGATGGACCCGGGCGGTTACGACGCCTACCGGGTCGAGCGCCGTTTCTCCCCGCTGGAGGAGAGCGATTGGGAGAGCACCAAAACAAAGGTCAAGGACCAGTTGACGCCCAACCGCTACGGGTTGCGCAAGGCCGGCCTGACCCCCGGGGAAATCGAGCGCGTGCGGGGCGGTGGCTGGGATCTGCCCACCTTGCGGCGGGTTGTGGATCAATTTGTGCTCCACTATGACGTCTGCGGCATCAGCAAGCAGTGTTTCAACATCCTGCACGACTATCGGGGCCTGAGCGTGCACTTCATGCTGGATATCGACGGCACCATCTACCAGACGCTCGACCTCAAGGAGCGCGCCCGCCACGCCACCATCGCCAACGACCGCTCCGTCGGCATCGAGATCGCCAACATGGGGGCTTACGGCGCCCATGAGCTCGAAACGCTCAACACCTGGTATGGCGCCGACGCGTCGGGCCGGCTCGTCATCAAGGTGCCGGAGAAACTCGGCGACCCGATGATCCGCACCCAGGGTTTCATCGGCTCGCCCGCGCGCGCCGAACGCGTGCAGGGCAACATCCAGGGTCAGGATCTCAACCAATACGACCTCACTCCGCAGCAATACGCCGCGCTCATCAAACTCACCGCCGCCCTCTCGCGGGTGCTGCCAAAAATCACGCTCGACTACCCGCGCGGCCCCGATGGCCGCGTGTTGCCGCACAAACTGCCCGACGAGGAACTCGCCAAATTCCAAGGCGTCCTCGGCCACTATCACATCCAGACGAACAAGATTGATCCCGGCCCGGCGCTGCAGTGGGACAAAGTCGTCAACGGCGCCCGCCGGCTGCTGCGGCTGCCGGCGGTTTCTGCTCAAACGCCGAATCG
>LNEH01000101.1 GCA_001464505.1 Verrucomicrobia bacterium Ga0077533 | reverse complement strand
CACCGAGGTGCGCCAGCTTTTCCGCCTGATTGTGCCGAACATCGCCAAGGCTGTGCCGACGGAGGTGCGGGCTTTCCTGGAGCGGTTTGTGGAATAAGGAAACGGTAGCGGCGCTCTCTGAGCGCCGATCACCAAGGCACGGCGGTCATCATCCTTCGCCAAGGCTACGGACGACAGGCAGACCGCCGCAACAGTCGCTCAGGCCCGGATCGTCATCGTTCCATCGGCCACGATGGCCTGTTGGATTTTCGCCAAGACCGCGTTGACCTCGTCGTCCGTCAGCGTGCGTTCCACCGAGCGGAAGGACGCCCGTGTAGACGTCAAACACCTCGATGCTTTCGACGGTGAAGGCGCCGCCGGCCGTCGCCGCCCGGGCGGCCGCGAGCAGCTGTGCCCGCACCTCGGCGGCGGGGCGCGCCGCGTCGACGACGAGCGCGAGATCGCGCAACGCCGCCGGAAAGAGACTGAACGGTTGGTAACGCCGGTGGCCGGCCGGGGTCGTGAGCTTCTGCGGCAGCAGTGCGAGCGTGCCCGCCCACAGCTTGCCCTCGACTCCCGCGGCGCGCACCATGCCGAGGTTCAACAGCCCGAACCGCACGGTCCAACCGTCCTTCATTTCGCCGGCGGCGGCCGACTGGCCCTCCTGCCAGCCCCAATAGGCTCCGCGCACCGGCACGAGCTCCTGCGCGGCCAGGTCTATCCCCGCCATCTGGGCGAGAATCTCCAGGTGGTGTTTTACGGCGTAGAAATCGGGTTCGGGTCGCGCGAGCCAGGCACGCTCCTTCGGGTTGTGACAGAGCACAAAGCCCACGGCCACGCACTCCTGCACGGTGCCGTTCAATTCCATGAACACCCGGCCCGTCTCGAACAGACGCGAGGCGGGGACGCCCCGCGACTGGTTGAGTTTGAGTGACTCAAGGATGCCGAGGATCAGTGTCGGCCGCAGGTGCGACTGGTCGTCGACAAACGGATTGGCCAGCGCGAGTTCACTGGTCGCCGCGGCCGAGACCCACGTGGCCAGCTCCGGCTGCGCGCGCAGCGTGTAGTTGACCACCTCATGAAAATGCTGGCCGACCAGGTAGTCGGTGGCCCGGCGATTGAAGAGGGCGATGGGATCGTCGTCGCCATCCGCCAGCGCGGGCCCCGTGCATACCGCCGCCGGCACGCGGTCGGTGCCGTAGATGCGCAATACTTCCTCGACGAGATCGATGGGGCGCCCGAGGTCGCGGCGGTAACTGGGGATGGCCACCGTCCACTCCAGGCCCGCCTTGGTTTCCTGCTCGCCCTTGATGGGCAAATGGAGGCCGATCAGCGCATCGCGCATCTCATCATCCGTCACATCGAAACCCAGCTTGGCGCGGATGTAATCGGGCGTGACATTGATCTTGCGCGACCACCGGCGCTCGCCGCCCACCTGGAGCACCGGACCGACAACCGTGCCGCCGGCGGCCGCAAGGATGAGGTCAATGGCGCGGCGCGCAGCCTCCAGCGTGCTCTGCGGATCCACGCCGCGTTCAAACCGGTAGGCCGAATCGGACGTGAGGCCGAGGCGCCGGGAAGTCGCGCGGATGGACTGCGGGCGAAAATACGCCGCCTCGAGGACGATGTCGGTGGTGGTGGCATCCACCCCCGCATCGTGCCCGCCCATGATGCCGGCGATGACCAGGGGCTTGGCCTCGTCGGCGATGACGAGCATGCGGCTGTTCAGCGTGCGCTCCTTCTCGTCGAGGGTGACAAGTTTTTCGCCATCAGTGGCGCGGCGGACGATGAGGGAACGGCCGGTGATTTTTTTGGCGTCGAAGACATGCAGCGGCTGACCCAGCTCGAGCATCACGAAGTTGCCCGCATCGACGAGATTGTTGATCGGGCGCATGCCGACGGCGGCGAGGCGTTCCTGCATCCAGGCGGGGCTCGGGCCGACCTTCACCCCGGACACGGCGATGCCGACGTAGAGCGGGCAATCCTCGGGCGCATCCACCCGGATGCCCTTGAGGATGTCGGGCCGGGGTGTGCCGGTCAGCTGCCCCTTGAACTTGATTTCCGGGAAGCGAACATCGTATTTCAACCAGGCCGCGAGTTCGCGGGCCATGCCGATGTGGCAAAGCACGTCGGGGCGGTTCGGCGTGACCTCGATGTCGAACACCGTGTCGCCGTCGGGCAGGGTCTCGTTGATCGGCTGGCCGATGGGCGCCGCCGGATCGAGGATCAGCAGGCCGGCGTGGTCGCCAGAAAGGCCGAGTTCGTCAGGAGAGCACATCATGCCGTCGGACTGCTGGCCCCGGATCTTGGACGACTTGATCGTAAAGCCACCCGGCAGCACGGCGCCGGGCAGCGCGACGGGCACGCGGTTGCCGGCCTCGCAATTGTGGGCGCCGCACACGATGGTGCGAACGCCGCCGGCGACGGGGCCGACGTCCACGGTGCAGACGGAAAGCTTGTCGGCGTCGGGGTGCTTGACGCGCGTCTTGATCTCGCCGACCACGACGCTTTCGAGCGGCGGCAGGCCGATCTGCCGCACGCCCTCGACCTCAAAGCCCAGGAACGTGATGGCGCGTTGCAACTCCTCCGTCGTGCTGTAGAGCCGGACGTATTGGCGGAGCCAGTTGCGGGAAAGTTTCATCGGCGCGACCTCAGGCAAACTGCTTCAGGAACCGCAGATCGTTTTGGTAGAAATAACGGATGTCATCGATGCCATACATGAGCATGGCGAGACGCTCGAGGCCCATGCCGAAAGCGTAGCCGCTCCACACATCGGGGTCATAACCGACGCCCGCGAAGACTGCCGGGTCGACCATGCCGCAGCCGCCGATCTCGATCCAGTCCTTGTTCACCTTGGGCAGGTGCTGGGCGGAAAGATCAACCTCGAAGCTGGGCTCGGTGTAACCAAAGTAGTGCGGGCGGAAACGGGTCATGGTGTCCTTGCCGAGCAGCGCGGCGAAGATGTAGTCGAGCAGCGCCTTCAGGTCGCGGACGGTGACGTTCTTGTCCACGTAGAGACACTCGATCTGGTGGAAGTTGGCGCTGTGCGTGGCGTCGGAGGTGTCGCGCCGGTAGACCCGGCCCGGCGACACGATGCGGATGGGCGGCTCGCCCTTGAGCATGGTGCGGATCTGCACCGAGGAAGTATGCGTGCGCAGCAGATATTTCTCTTCGGGTGTTTTCTTCGTGAGGTTGCCAAAGCGGGCCTTCCCGGGAAAATAAAATGTGTCCTGCGCGTCGCGCGCGGGGTGCTCGGCGGGGGTGTTGAGCGCATCGAAGCAGTAATACTCCGTCTCCACCTCGGGGCCCTCGACCACCGTGAAGCCGGCCTTGCGCAGGATGCGGCACATCTCCTCGCGCACGAGCGTGAGCGGATGTGCCGTGCCCGGGCCGGTGTCGGGCGACGGCAAGGTGGGATCGATGGCGGGCCCGAGTTGGGCGGCGATCTCGGCTTCGCCGATGCGGGCCAGGGCCGTGTCGAGCTGAACCTGCAGCTGCGCCTTGGCCTCGTTGATGAGCCTGCCCAGGGCGGGACGCTGTTCCTTGGCCACCGTGCCCATCTGCTTCATCAGCACGGTGAACTCGCCGTGCGGACCGACGTAGCGGGCCTTGGCCGCCTCGAAGTCGGCGCGTGACTTCAGCCGGGGAAACTCGACCGTGGCCTTGGCGAGGAGGGCGGAGAGGGTGGCTTGCATGAAGAAAAAGGACGGACCCTTGCGAGGCCCGTCCTTCAGAAAAATGGTCTTGGACCAGAAGGCGAGCTTGCAGGGGCTCGCGTGTGTCAGTTCAGGCCTTGGCCGCCTTGGCTTTCAACGCGGCCTGGGCCTGCTTGATCAGGCCGCCAAACGCCACGGCGTCGGCGATCGCGATCTCGGAGAGCTGGCGGCGGTCGAGCTGGATGTTGGCGGCCTTGAGGCCCTCGATGAACCGGCTGTAACTGATGCCCGCCTCGCGACAGGCGGCGTTCAGCCGCACGATCCAGAGGCCGCGCATGTTGGCCTTCTTCTTCTTCCGGTCGATGTAGGCGTATTGCCAGGCATGCTGGATCGCTTCCTTGGCGTAGCGATAGAGCTTGGATTTGTTGCCGAAATAGCCCTTGGCGTATTTCAGCACTTTCTTGCGGCGCTTGCGCGACGCGGGGGAGTTGGTAGCACGAGCCATGTTTTGTCGGTGGTTTTAGTGCCGGCGGGTCGTCTCGTTAGGATTCACCCGCCGGGCAAGTTGGTGGTGGGCGCGACCGCTTACCGGAGACCGGTCGGCAGACAGCGGAGGAGCGGAGCGGCATGGCCGGGGGCGACCAGCTTGTCGCGGGAGGCACGGCGTTTGGACTTTGTGCTCTTCGCGGCCAGCAGGTGGCGGAACCCGGGTGTGCGGCGGATCAGCTTCCCGGTTCCGGAAATCTTGAAGCGCTTGGCAACGGACTTTTTGGTCTTTTGCATGGAGGGAGCGGGCGAAAACAGAGCACGCGCGCGGCCTTGGCAAGAGTTTTGTCCAATAAAGTGAGCCGGGGCGGGATCATCCGCCTAACTCCGGCCCCCGCAGGCTCCTACAGGTGACGGGAAACGAAGGAGCGCACTCCCACCAGCCGTCCTGATGCGCCCTTCGCCCGGGTGTGCCCACGACGGCAAACCGAGCAAAGCCGCACGCCTAACTTACTTGCCACAGGCGTTTTTCAGCGGAGAATTTTACGGCCCCGCTCCGGACGGGAATGTCGTTGACATGGCACCTGTGATATTAATTTTTGCCCCTTCCTTTTTCGGCTTCCTAGCTCAATGGTAGAGCAGTTGACTCTTAATCAATTGGTTCCGGGTTCGAGTCCCGGGGGAGCCACCAAATTTCGTTTTTTGCCAGTCAAATTGGTTTGGGCGCAGCGACGCCTCGCCGGCGTAGCTCAATGGTAGAGCACCTGTTTTGTAAACAGGCGGTTGCGGGTTCGAATCCCATCGCCGGCTCCAGTCTTCGCTCACCGGGTCAACGGCACGAAGACTGCCGCGCCGCAGCCCGCGTTTAGCGGGCAAAGGCGGGCCGGCGAGCTACGACTCGGCCAGCCAGCCGGTAGCCCGCGCAGCAGCAGCGCACGCAAGATTGATCACTGCCCGATGGTGTAATGGTAGCACGAACGACTCTGACTCGTTCTGTCTAGGTTCGAGTCCTAGTCGGGCAGCCATTCGACGCGCCGTGCGAGCACGGCTTGCCCGTTCGGCAGGCTCAGGGTCCCGAGCGAAGCCGAGAACAAGATGAACCAGTTAATCGCGGAAGCGCGGCGTATGGCCCCGAGCCTGTCGAGGGGCACGCCGGTCGTCTATTTCCTGCTCTTGCGATCAGGGGGATCTTACATCGGCGCCTCCACAGACCTTAAGCAACGCCTTGATGACCACACTTCTGGCCAAGCTTGCGGAACGACTGCACTCGATCGTCCGGTCGCGTTGCTTCGAGTGGAGGTCTACTCAACGTTTACGGCAGCTCGTAAACGGGAGGCCCAGCTCAAACGCTGGTCCCGCGACAAAAAGGCAGCTCTCATTTCCGGTAATCACGTCCAACTACGGAAGCTTAGTCGGTCACGCGAATGACCAGGCTGGCTCGGGGTCTCGAAAATGCAGCTATTGAACCAGTCATCTGGCTTCGTATCCTATCCACTCCGGCAGCCAATCCGCGTGGCATTAATTTTCCACCGGCCAAAGAAAGCGCATTGACAGTCCAAAGTTAATCTCGGCAACATTTGGATTCCCGAAAGTTTTTTGGCCACTTTGCCTGCGCTCCCCCACTCCTTTCTTCCCTCGCCTGACGGCCAAGGCCGTCGATGCTGCGCTTTCCACTGAGGCGTCGCCCGTTCCCCGTTTTCTGATTTTCCACTTAAGGAATACTACCCACGGTTAAACCAATCATCCCACCCGCACTATGATTACTGCATCCCTGCCCCTGGCGATCCTGCTCACTAACCCGGATGGCAGCCCCATGACCTCCATGGAGCTGTTCAAGCATGGCGGCCCCATCATGTGGCCGATCCTGGTTGTCTCGTTCCTCCTGATCACCGTCGCCATCGAGCGCGTGCTGTTCATCGTCCGCGAAACCCGCCGCCGCGAGCCCGAGCTCGTCGACAAGATGCTGGAGAAGGTCGAGTCCAACGACACCGACGGCGCCGTCGAACTGGGCAAGAAGAGCCAGGACTACGTGGCCCGCATCCTCGTTTACGCCCTCACCCACAAGGAGCACTCCCTCGGCAACGCCTTCACCCGCGCCGCCAGCCAGGAGATGCAGCGCTTCGGCCAGGGACTGCCCACGCTCGACACCTGCATCACCGCCGCCCCGCTCCTCGGCCTTCTCGGCACCGTGGTCGGCATGATGGGCACCTTCGCCGCCCTGAACACCCCCGGCGGTGACATCGGCTCGGCCGCCACCAAGATCACCGGCGGCGTCGCCGAGGCCCTCATCGCCACCATGTGTGGTCTGGCCATCGCCATCATGGGCCTCCTGCCCTTCAATTATCTCAACGCCCGCTCTGAAGAGGCCCGCCACGACATCGAGGACGCCTCCAACTCGCTCGAGATCATCATCAACAAGACTGCCGGCTCCAAGAGCCGCTGAGCGGCTCCGGCCTCTCCCGACTTTAACCTCTACCCCCATACCCTATGCACGGTGGCGGCGGCACAGGCGGAACCAAGAAGGCGCGCATTGAGATCATCCCTCTCATTGACGTCATCTTCTTCCTGCTCGCGACGTTCGTTCTGTTCACCCTCTCGCTCAACAAGTCCGGCGGCATCAGCGTCAGGCTGCCCACCGCGCAAACCAGCGAGCCCCGTGACCCCAACGGCACCGTGACCATCAGCGTGACCGACGAGGGCACGGTGGCGTGGAACAAGGATCTCATCACCCTCGACGAATTCACCCAGCGCCTGCTCAACGAAAAGCGCGTGAATCCCGACGTCCGCATCCTGATTAACGGCGACGAACGCGCCTTCTTCGCCCAGGCCATTTATGTGGTCGACGAAGCCCGCAAGGCCGGCTTCACCCGCGTCTACTTCGAAACCCTCGTCCGCTGAGCGCTGCTTTCTAATAAACCGGCCGTCCGCACGTCATACACCTACTTTCTGTTCGCAGCCCCTACTCCATGGAAGGCACCAAAGTCAAAATCCCGGTCCGTAAAAAGGCGCGCATTGAGATCATCCCGCTCATTGACGTCATCTTCTTCCTGCTCGCGACCTTCGTTCTGTTCACCCTCTCGCTCAACCGCATCCAGTCCCTGCCCGTCGATCTGCCGGTGCCTGCGCCTCCCTCTGCCACGCCGCCGCCGCCGGATGAAACCGTCACCATCCAGGTCTCGGCCGACAACTCCCTCTTCTGGAATCGGGATCCTTTCGAGATGTCCGAAATCGCCACCCGTCTCACCGCCTACAAATCAACGATGGATGCCTCCCAAAAGGAGCCCCGCGTGCTGATCGCGGGCGACGAAAAGGCCCGCTTCGGCGCCACCATCCAGGTGCTGGATGAGGTCCGCAAGGCCGGCATCGACAAATTCTCCGTCGAAACCCGCACCCGCCCGACAGGCAAATAAGCCGCATGAACAAAGATCTCCTCATCGGCCTGCTGATCTCCGTCACGGTCCATTTGTTCGCCCTGAATCCTTTTGCGGGCAAACAGCCCCCGCCCAAGCGCGAGATCGTGAAGAAAGAGGAGATTATCCAGATGGAAATGCCCCCCCTCGATGAGGAGGAGGACAAGGAAGTGGAGGAATTGCACGATGAGCCCGTGGAAAACGTGCTGGCGCCGCCGAGCCTGGTGGACTTGCCGACCCAAGTGACGGTCACTTCCTTCACCCAGCCCCTGCAACCGCCCCCGCCCCCGGGCATGACCGCCTCCAAAGGCGCCATCAACATCCCGGTCAATCCCCCGGGCGCCAATTTCGGCCGAGGCATCAAGGATCTCTTCGACATCAACAACCTGGACCAGAAGCCCGTCGCGCGGGTGCAGAACCCGCCCCAGTATCCTTATGAGATGAGCCGCGCCGGCATCAGCGGGGAAGTCGTGGTCGAGTTTATCATCAGCGCCGCCGGCGACGTGGTTGACACCCGGATCGTCCGTTCCTCCCACCGCGAGTTCGAAGTGCCGGCCATGCAGGCCGTGCAGAAATGGAAATTCAAGGCCGGCCGCAAGGGTGGCAAAAACGTCAACACCCGTGCCTCGCAGCCGATCGAATTCAACCTGGAGGATGCCAAATGATCCGGTCTGTCGTGTCGCACCACTCCTCACCTTTACGGTGCTCCGCTCTGGCCCTGCTCGGGGCGCTGACGCTGGCGGTGACGTTGACCGCCCAGCAACCGGCGCGGGAATATTCCCTGACGGACGCCACCGGTGAGGTGCTGCCGAAGTTCAAGGCCGCCGCCGATGCCAAAAACTACGACGCGGCCCTGGCCATCCTTGACGCCCAACTCGCCAAAGTGCCGGCTGACAGCTACGACGCGGCCACCCTCTACCAGATCAAGGTGCAGACTCTTTTTCAGAAGGGTGACTTCTCCAAGGCCATTGAGCCGATGGAGCGTGCCCTGGCCCTTTCCGAGGCCAAGACCCCGTCCTACTTCGAGGAGCGGGTCACCCGCGACCTGCTCCACTACCTGACCCAGCTTTATGTGCAGGAAGCGGTGCAGTCGAAAAACCCGACGGTGGCCGTCAAGCTGTTTGAAAAGGCCGACGGCACCATGCAAAAGTGGCTCAAGTTCACTCCGCAATCCACGGCGGATGCCCAGTTGCTTTACGCCCAGTTGCTTTACACTTGGGCGGTCCAGAATCCGGAGAAGCCCGACCTCAAGCTTATCCAGCGGGCGCTGGACGAGACCGAACGCGGCCTGCACCTCGCCATCCGCCCCAAGGACACCTTTTATGTGCTCAAACTGGCGGCCCTGCAGCAACTGGGCCGCATGTCCGAGACGGCGGACATGTTTGAACTGCTGATCAAGCAGAAGCCCGAGAGCTCCACTTACTACCAGCAGCTGGCCGGCACCTACCTGAGTTCGGGACAGGATCTGCGCGCGGCGCTCACCATCGAACGGGCCCAGGCCCAGGGGCACATGAACACGCCCCAGTATCATTTCAATCTGGTCGGCATCTACTTCAATATGGGCCAGTATGAAAAAGCCGCCGATTTGCTCGAAAGCGGCCTGAAGAGCGGCAAAATCGAAAACGAGTTGAAAAACTGGGAGCTGTATGCCCTCTGCTACCAGCAGCTGGAGCGCCCGCTCATGAGCATCGAGGTGCTCAAGCAGGCCAGCAAGGCCTTCCCTACCACGGGCTGGAGAAATCCGCTGACGCCCTGATTCACATGCAAGCGGCCGTGGCGAAAGGCAACCTGTCCAAACCCCACCAGGTCCTGATGTATCTCGCCTACATTGCGTTTGAATTGAAGAGATTCGACATCGCCCTTGAGGCCGCCAAAAAAGCCCTCGCGACCCCCGAGGGAGCCAAGGATCCGCAAACCAAAAACATGATCAAGGCCATCGAAGACACCATCAAGGACCGCGAGGAGAAGAAAGCCAAACTGTAACCTTTAAACGCCCCCCGCTCCCGACCATGAACAAAGCCTATATCATCTTCCCGCTGATCTGCACCCTGATCTTTGGCGCCTTCTACTACAGCTTCGACAAGAATTATGCCGCGAAGCAGGCCTCCATCAAGGCCGCGGCCGACGCCGCCCTCAAGGCCAAGGTCGCCAAGGACATCGCCGACCGCGCCGCCGCC
>LNEH01000100.1 GCA_001464505.1 Verrucomicrobia bacterium Ga0077533 | reverse complement strand
TATTGCCCCTCGTAAATCGCGTTGGCGCGGACCATCGGATAGATGAAGTCCCGTGCAAACTCCTCGACGAGATCCAGGGTGTAATGCTTCGAGGCGCCGGTCTTTTTCGCCTTGGTGGACAGGCCCTTAAGCTCTTCTTGCTGACCGATATCCGCGGCAAAGGTAATGATCTCGGCGTTGTAGTTTTCCCGCAGCCATTTGACGATGACAGAGGTGTCTAGGCCTCCGGAGTATGCGAGGACGATCTTCATGCTAGAGGCCGCAGTGTTGGCACCCCTCCCGTGGCGCGCAAAGTAAAAATCATGAATATACGGGCAATTCGCAGTTGCGGGATTGTCTTTTGCCCCGCCAGGGGAATCATCGTTCGCAGAAGCATGAGCACGACCCCACCCCGGTTCAGCCATTGCCCCGCGCGCGGTTTCACGCTCGTCGAGATCATGATTGTAGTCGTCATCATCGGGTTGCTGGCGGCCTTGGCCATCCCTGCCTTCCAGCGCGTGCAGCGTGCCTCAAAGATCACCCGCATCATTAACGATTATCGCGTCTTCGCCCAAGCCTTTGAGGTCTACAATTCCTTAAACGGTGCCTGGCCGGACAATGTCGGACCGGGCGTCGTGCCCACTACTCCCGTGTCCATGAATGACGACTTCAAGGTGGCGACTTGGCAGGCGGCCACGGTCGTCGGTGGCCGCTGGAATTGGGATAATTCCATGTCTTCCGGCGGCAACGCTGGCATTTCCGTTTCCGGCTACACCTGCGACGACGCGCTGTGGGCGGATATCGATGCCAAGATTGACGATGGCGACCTGACGACGGGCAATTTCGTGCAGGTCAATTCCACGCGCGTCAGGATGATTCTCGCTCGCCCCTGAGGTTTAGCCTCGGTTCCGTGCCAGCATGGCCAGAATGGCCTTTTGCACGTGCAGACGGTTTTCCGCTTCGTCGAAAATCACGCAGCGCGGATGGTCGAGCACTTCCTGCGTCACCTCCTCGCCCGCATGAGCTGGCAGGCAATGCATGAAAAGCGCGCCAGGATTGGCTGTGGCAAAGAGTTTTGCGGTCACTTGATAAGGCCGCAGTCGGTTCCGGCGTTCGGCCGCCTCGTTCTCCTGCCCCATGCTGGCCCACACGTCTGTGTAGACAATGTCGGCTCCGCTCACGGCCTCCAGCGGATCGCTGGTGAACCGGAAAGCCGCGCCCGATTGTTTGGCCAGGTCTTCGATCTCTTTGCCCGGTTTGTGACCGGCCGGTCCGGCCAGCACCACCTGCATGCCGAACAGGCCGCCGCCAAGGATCCATGAGTTCGCCATGTTGAAGGAAGTGTCACCGAGGAAGGCCACCTTGCGCCCTTGCAAAGCGGCCAGCAAATCCCCCTGCGGTCCGGCCCAGCGCTCCGCCGCCGTGAACGCGTCGGCGTAGATCTGGCAGGGGTGCAGGAAATCGGTCAGGGCATTCACAACCGGCAGACCGCCGTGCGCCGCGAGGTCGCTGAGATCACTTTGTGCGTGCGTGCGCACAATCAGGCCATGCACGAAACGCGACAGCACCCTGGCCGTGTCCGCGATTGTCTCGCCCCGACCGATCTGGATGTCGCTGGTGTTGAGGAACAGCGGGTTGCCCCCGAGTTCATGGATACCCACCTCAAACGACACGCGGGTGCGCGTGCTCGACTTGCCAAAAATCATCGCCCAGGTCTGGCCCGCCAGCGGCTTCTCGTGGTGTCCGCGCTCCTGCTTGAAACGCCGGGCCAGGGCGAACACCTGCCCGGCCTCGGCCCGGGAAAAGTCAGTCTCCTGGAGAAAGTGCCTCATGGAAAGAGCGGTATGTAAGGCCCCGAGCAATCATCGGCGAGAGAGAAATCCAGTCCCGGCCCCGCCCAGCGCGGCATTGACGGCTGTCTGGCGGATGACCAGCCTTCCGCCATGCGCCCGCTCTCCCCCGTCGCCCCGCGTGTCCGCCAGACACTCAACGAGGTCGCGGCGCGCTTTGCCCCGCGCGGCGTAAGACTTTTCGTCTTTGGCTCGGCTGCGGCGCACTGGCCTGATGCGCCGGCCGGCGCCGATCTCGATCTGGGCTACGAGATTGCTACCGCGCGGGCCGACCAACGGGCCGCCCTCCGCCGCGAACTGCTGCTGGCCTTGGACCGCCTCCCGACCATCCGGCCGGTGGACGCGGTGGATTTCGCCGCCGCCACACCCGAGTTTCGCCAAACGGCCTGCGCCGTCACGCGCACCCTGCCCGATGTCCACGCTTGAGCAGAGCCGGGCGGACTTGGAGCGAATTATGGCCCGCTGGGGTGAAGCGTTGGCCGCAACCGCGAAAACAGGTTCCGATCGTGATCGCGACTCGGCCATCCTGCGCTTCGAACTGGCCTACGAGGTGGCGTGGAAACTTCTCCAGCGAATGGTCCGGCTGCAAGGCTTGTAGGCGGCCGGCCCGCGCGAGGCGTTTTCCCAAGCCTTCAAGCTCGGCTGGATCGACGATGAAACCGCGTGGTTCGACATCATCACCGCCCGCAACCTTGCCGTGCATGTCTATCGCGAGGCCAGTGCCACCGCCCTGGCGGCGGAGTTGCCCAAACATCTCGCGGTCTTCCAACGCCTGCTCGCCAAGCTGCCCGCGCCGTAGTTACCGCAGCGCGGGACGAAGGGTTTTTCGTCACAGAGGTCACTGAGGCAGATGGAGCACACGGAGGCCGGATTATACCGCAGATAACGGGATGAGCGCGGATCGGGGAGCAGGACTGCCCCGGTGGAGAATTTATTAGCGTCGATTAGCGAAAATTAGCGGTTAAGAAATCGAGCGATGATCGGAACGGTTTTTTGTCGCCTCGACTGGTGGATCGCCATTGCTATCGGAACACATGGATTCCGCCTCCACCCTTCTGCTTGACGATATCTGTTCGCCTGATCCGGCCCGCGTGGCGGCGGCGCTCCAAGCCGCCGCGCCCCACCGCGAAACTCTCGCGCCGGTGCTGCTCGCCCGCTTGCTGGAAGCCTCGGTCCGGCCGGCCCGGTGGGATGGGCGGAAAAACAACTCCTCCCCCATTTTTCTTCTCTACCTCGCGGCCGCGTGGCGTGAGACCGGTGCCCATCCGCTGCTGGCCGCTCTCTTGCGGCTCCCCGCCAAACAATGCGACGCCGTGCTCGGCGACTTCATCACCGAGGGAGCGCGCCGGGTGTTCGCTGACACTTGGCCGGGCGACCTCCGCGCCATCGAAGCCCTCGCGCTCGACGCCTCCGCTGATCCCTTCGCCCGGGGCGCGGGCCTGGACGCCGCCGCCTTGCTCGTCGCGCGCGGCACCCTCTCGCGCGCAACCATCCTCACGCTGCTCTCGCGGTGCGCCGCCCTGCCGCTTGACCCCGAGGATGAGAACCACGTCATCTTCGGTGGCCAGATCGCGTCCACAATCCTCGACCTGCGCGCCTGGGAGCTGCGTGGCTCCGTCACGGCGCTTTTTGAAAGCGACCTCGTGGACCCGTCGTTTCTCGGCGACCTCGACGAGGTGCTCGCCGAACTGGAGCCCGGCGCGATCTTTGACCCGAACTCCTATCGCTTCCCGCCGCCGATCACAGATGCTTGGGAGGCGGTGCGTGGCTGGTGTTTTTTTGATTCACTGCATCCCGGCCGGCGGTCGTGGACTCCGCCGACGCTGTCCGCCGAGGAATCCGGTTCGACTCCAGAGCTCGACCTCGCGCCATCTGAGCCCTGGGTGGAGCCGCGCCCGTATATCGCCCCGCCGAAAACCGGCCGCAACGACCCCTGCCCCTGCGGCAGCGGCAAGAAGTTCAAGAAATGCTGCGGCGCGTGAACCGCTACCCTCAAGGTTTCCCGGGCGCGACCCCGGCCGCCCGGGCGAAAACCTCCGCTTGGGCCACGGCTTCCTCCGCCTCGGCCGGGGAGATCGGCACGTCCGACGCGTAATCGCTATCCTCACGCTTCGTGGCCAGCCGCGCCAGGATTTCGGCCACCCTTGGGTCGAGTTGCCCGGTTTTCACCAGGTGCAAAGCCAGCATTCGGCGCAGGCCGTCGTGGGTTTTGGCCTGGACACCCCGTTCCATCAACAGAGCGCGCGCGGCATGGAACGCCGCATAGTAGGCGCGGGATACGGCCGCGCGATAATGCCGGTGCGCCAGCAACAGGCGCGCCTCGGCCAAGGCCTCGGTGCTCAAAGCCCGTTCGGCCGCCGCGTTGGCAGCTTGGTTGGCCTTGGTCACAGCGGCACGCCCTCCCGCATCACTTCCTCGGCGTAGAGCAGCTCGCGCTCCAGCAACCGGGCAAACTCCACCTCGGCGAAAACGCGCGGTGACAGCACCAGATCGTCATGCGCGCGGGACACTGCTCCGGCCAGGGCAAACATCCGGCCTTCATCCGCCGGCTCCCGCCGGTCCAGCACGACCGCCACATCGATGTCGGAATCGTCGGGCCCGGCCCAGTCGCCCCGCGCCAGCGAGCCATAGAGCCGAAGCCAGCGCACCCGCGCGCCGAAATCCGCCCGCACCGCCGCGGCGAAAGCTTCGGCGGCAGCCCGCGCCCGGCGCTGCCATTCCGCCAGTTCCCGCGCCTCATCGAGCAAGGATTTCATGCCGTCAGCCTAACTTATCCCTGCACTTTGCCGAGCAAGTTTTTCACCCTTCACGCAAAGCTCCGGTCCCTGCCTCGCCCTCCCGAAAATCGGCCGCAACGACCCCTGCCCCTGCGGCTCCGGCAAGAAGTTCAAGAAATGCTGCGGGACGTGAACCGGGTCAGCGCGCGAGGCGCTCCAGCAACTCTGCCGCTTTCTGCCTGTCTTTTTCCCAAGTTGAGGTTGGCAGGCCGGGGCCGGCCAATCGGTCGAATGCAGCGAGGCATTCCCGCAAAACCTCCATCGCCCCGTCGCGATCTCCGCTTTCACTGAGCGCGGAGCCAAGGCCAAATTGCCAACTCGCGCGGTCGCGCCAACGAGGGAGCTGGGGGTTCTTCGGGTCGCGTTCCAACACGGTGTCGATTTCGCGTATCGCCAGCCGATACTCCGTTGCGGCCTCGGCCACCTTGGCGGCGGCCAGCAACGCACCAGCCAGTTTTGAGCGGAGCAAGGCCAGGTCGTCCGCAAGTCGGATATCGGACTGATTCCTTGTGACCAGTTGCCGCATTAATTCCACCCCGCGCCGCGCCCGGGTGATCGAATCATCGTGCCGCTTTAGTTTGCTCGAAAGCGCGCTCCAGGTGCCCAGCGTGTGGGCGAGAACGTTCAGGGTGCGCACATCCGTGGCTCCCGCCTGCAACGCTCGTTCGCGAAATTCCACCGATTCCCTGAGAGAAATCTCGGCCTGGTCGTCGCGCCCGGTGATCATCTGTGCTTCCGCCAGGTTGATGAGGTTGGTAGCGACCGTGTCTTGATAGACCAAATTGGCCGGATCGAGGCCGAGGATCGCGCGCCCTCGTTCCAATGTGACCAAGAGCTGGGCCACCGCTTCATCATATCGGCCCGCCTCAAGGAACATCTGGCCCAGGGTGCCGGAAGCCAGCTCCCGGCGGCGCAGGTAGAAAATATTCTCCGGCTCTTTGGCGCAGAGTTCTTCGGCCCATTGCAACCCGCGGCGATAGACCGGCTCGGCAGCGGTGAAATCGCCCGCCCTGCGGTGGATGTTGCCGAGTTGCCAGGCCACCGCCGCCGCGCGGTTTTTCAACTCCAAGTTCGCCGGTTCGCGCGGAAGAAGCTGGCCAAAGTCGGCCAAGGCCTGATCCAGGAGAGGCACGGCTTCAGCGGCGCGACCCGCCCGCGACAGAATATCGGGGCGAGACTCTGCGGCACAGGACCATGCCGACCCTCCGTGCCCACGAGTCGGCGCGGCACCCGATAGGTCTCCAAGCGCCGGTGCAGTTTTTCAGCAGCGACCCGATCCTGCTGGCTGTAACAGATGAACGCGCGATAAATTTGTCCCACAGGGTTGGTGCTCATGTGAATGGATCCCCGTGACCCTCAACGCGCGACCTATCCCGCAAAGCGATGTATGAGTCAATCCACCAATACCCGTAAGACACACCATGCATATTTGAACCGGCGGGAGAGGTCACGCGGCTCAGGGTGACGCGCGCGAAGCTGCGCTGATCAGGAAGAAACAAAACGCGCCGGCCGTGTGTCTCCCTCAACTTCGCGCCAAGTGAGTAAATCCACCTCGTAGGTCGCACGCACCCGCAGGATCAGATAGCGCACGGCATGGCCCCCGAGAATCAGCAAGCCAATGGGCAGGAGCACAAGGGTGAGACAACACACGACGCCGAGGCTGACCCCCACCTTGGCCGAACTCCAATCCGGCGGTTTCGGCCTCCGCACCTTGATGCCCGCCGGTCCGCGATTGACAATCTCCCAGCCATGGCATCGCAGCCTCTCCAGCGACCGACCGACCAGGTTTTCGTCAGGTATCATACCGGGGGGGCGCGGCCCACCAAAAGCCCGCCGGAGCAACACGCCGATGCCAAACACCATCCAGCCCAACACAGGCAGGGTCAGTGGTGCCAGCCTCCATGACCCGATCCAATCCCCGCACAGCAGGCTGCCCACCGCGCGGGTCATGCCGCAGAAGATGCAGCGCCACCCCGTGAGGAGCAGAAATGGGCACCGGGCCCGATACGGCGACTCACTCATGATCAGCAAGACAGCATACGCGCAATATGCCACAAGGAGGGCCGCAAACCCCGCCGCACGGCAGCGCGGATCAGACCACAACAATTTCAACCACCTCCACATCAGGCTGCATCGAATACCATATGGCATACAAGATCAGGCCGATGAAGCAGAGCAGGAAGCCGATGATGGCGATCGGAATGCTGAACTGCTTCCGCTTTTGCATGGTGGCGGAACGGTCGGAACGATTGGCTACGGTGAAGCCCTTGCCGACGTATTGAGTGATGGCGCTTTCCAATTGGTCCTTGGCGGCGACGGTGATTTTTTTGGGAGCTGGCATAAGTTTAATGTCCGCGATATTTGTCGCGCACTTGTTTCAATGGACTCGACGCCGTGTGCCAGGTAATCACCCGGCCGTCCTTGGCGCGCACGCTGAGTGACTCTAGCTGGAGCACCTCTTTGATATACTTCTGCGGGCCGACGATATCTTCCAGTAGCGCTTCAGCTTTGCCGGTCTCCAGCATGTGTTGCAGCCCTGCCTCCCAGATTTGATTCAAGTTCGCCTCGATCCGCCGCGCATCCTCTTCTGACGTCGCCCGTGAACAACCCCCTGCGGAGAGCAAGCTCAACACCCAGATAGCGCTGGCGATGAGTTGAAAGACTCGGCAGCGAAAAGACCGGTCAAAGTTGATATCGCGCATAGCTCAAGAGGAGCCAGGCATGGGCCACGCAGTGGTGGTGCAAGCATCGCGTGGATCGAACCGGCCAGTATTGAAACCGAGCAGCGCGGCGGTCATTGGGCTCATGGAAATCTGGGCAACGACGACCTGGGGTGGCTTGGACATGGCAATCAGAGAATCGTGTAGACTGTGTAGGCGTTTCCAACGGCCTGAGAGAACTCCGATACAGACCAAGAATGTGTCCGCACGGTCTGGTCGGATTTCCAATTCGCATCAATGACAGTGAGCGTGCCACCTGCGTTCCGAAGGACGATAGCGGTGTGCGGAAGCACCGAGCCGTTACGATTCCGCCATCGCATTTGGATGACC
Organism: Verrucomicrobia bacterium Ga0077533; assembly: GCA_001464505.1. Taxonomy (GTDB): domain Bacteria; phylum Verrucomicrobiota; class Verrucomicrobiia; order Opitutales; family Opitutaceae; genus Lacunisphaera. The sequence continues at coordinate 14,946 of LNEH01000100.1, read as the reverse complement.
TGCCCGCGCCGGATGCTGCCCACGGGGACACACGCACCAGAGACACCAGGACCATCGTGCCACGCAGAACCGTAGCCACCTTCGGTAGTCAGAGGCACCTTAACGGCACCACCAGTCGCGTTAGCCACAACCGCTTGCACCCAAGGCTTACACTCTTGCCTTACGTTCCGCCCCTCGTCCAGTGAGGCGCGCGCGATGATCGCCTCCACCTTGGCGCTCGGGGTAAGCTTTTTCCACGGCGTTGGGGGCGCGGCTACAACCGCGATGGACGACAGAACCAGAAGGCATGCGGTGCTCAACAATTGGGTGTGAATCATCGCGAATCCCTCACGGTTGCGGAACCCGGCCCCCCAGCGCCTGCTCCTGCTGCTGCTTCAGCATCAGCTGCTGGTAAGTGCCCAGGTCGACGAAGCCCTCGGTGACACGGCGCTCGACGGGTTGCTCGACGGCGTGGGTCTCGTAGTTGAAGAACCACTCGTAGTTCTGGCGTTCCGTGACGTTGCCTGCCACATCGGTCGCCGTCACGATGTCGTAGAGGAAGATGCCGATGGTGCATTTGTCGGGCAGGGCGTCCAAGCGTGGGCCGTGGATCGCGAAGGTCGACTCGTTGCGCGGGGGCACGATACCCTCGACGAACTCCTTGTAATCCGTTTCGCCGAAGGGCTGGAGCTTCCCGGCCACGTTGAATTGCACCACCGCACCCTGCCCGCGAAAGACACGGGCCAGCTTATTGTTGATCCGGACGGTGAACTTGAGGCGCCCCGGACTGGCACGCAACTGCTCCTCCTTGGTGATGTTGACCCAGACTTGCTGGGCCGCGTTGCCCCCAGTGGCGAGCGACGCCAGAATGATGCCGCCCATCGAGGGGCTGGCTTGGCGCGTGGTGGTTCTCTCGAATTTCTCCGCCGTATAAACCGATGGCGCGACTGAAATCTCAAGGCCCCCCTTTCCCTGGGATTCCTTCGTCTCCGGCAAGGCGGTGATGGTCGGCACAGTCACACTGGCGGTCCGCTTCGTCGGCGGGGTTTCCTGCGGGGCAACGCAGCCGCCGAGGAGGAGACCGGCTGCGGCCAGAGCAAAGAGCGACACAGTCGGAGATTTCATAGGGAAGAGGTTTTGGCGCACGCCTCAACATACCGTTTCGCCCCACCCGCGTCATCCGGCGAAAACCGGCGAATGGCGGCAAACTCCGGCCCTGCCGCCTCCGACGTGGACAGCCGGGCGGTTTTCCGCCACTGACTCATACCAGCGTCCCTAATGATTTGGACTATCGCTTTCCGCGCCGCGGCGGCGAAGGGACTCGCCGCCCTACCGGCGCTGCCGCGTTAAGTCTAATTATCAAGGGACGTTGGTATCACGCATCATGTCGTCCGCCGTGCTCGCGTCTCACGACCGTCAAAGGCTCAAGACCTTGGTCTTTGACCGTTACGACGATTGGAGCGGTGTGCTGGGCGCCGTGCAGGAGCGACGGCTGGCGATCAGCCGCACGGCGCTTGAGCGTTTCTTCAATGCTCGCAGCGGGTCCCGGCGCACCTTGCGCTGTGTCGCCGCACTCTTGCATACGACACCGGATGCGCTGCTCAACCATGCCCGCCCCGCCAGTCCGCTGGCGCCCGCCGTCCGGGCTTTCCAGCCGCTGTCCGATCCGGAGGCCTTTCGCATCGCCTACCAGCTCTGGGTGGAAATGACCACGCGCAAGCTCGGCCTGCCCATCGACCTGCGGCACGATCTCGTGGCCGACCTCTACGATTCGTGGTATGCCTTCTTCAAGCTCGCGCGCGAACTGGTCAAAGCCATCCCGCTGCACCGCGACCCCGCGAACCAGGAGATGCGGCAACTGGTCAAACTATCCCGGGCGATTCTCAACGACGGCATGCGTCCGCATCTCGAGCAATGGCAGGCCCGCTTCCGCACCTGGCTGGCCGCCGGCGGCAATCGCGCGCTCGCCCCCGGCGTCGCGCCGCAGGAAATGCAAAGCCAGTTTCCGGAATGGACGGCGCTGAGCCGTGATCTCCTGGCCGCCAACCAGCGCCTGGGCGGTTATCTCATCTCACTGGAAGCCATGATCGCGCAACCACGCAAAACCAAGCGAAGGAAGAGCCGCTCACGCTCCACTTATTGAGGTTCGCCTATCAGTCGGTGCGCCGCGGCGGAGCGGGCCGCTCCGCCCTACCTCACGCAGCGAGACGTCTGCCGCAGTCCGGTCAAGGTGTTCCTAGGTTGCGATGAGCGAGGGAAGCAGGCGGACGGGACCGCCTACCGCTTGAACACTTCCGCCGCCGGGACGGTCAGGCCCGGCAGGAGCACGGTCGTGAAATCCTCGGACTCATCGACCAGTCGCACGGGTTTGGCCGGGTCGCGCGCAAAATCGTAAAGCTGAACCTGCAACAGCAGCGGATCGACCAGCCAGAGTTCCTTCACTCCATGGCGGGCGTAGAGCTTCCGCTTGGTGCGCGCATCCAGGTGCGCCGTGGCGGGCGACAGAACCTCAATCACCAAATCAGGCGCCCCATGCACCCCGTCTTCCGCGAGAATGCCGAGCCGGGTCTGGGCGACAAAAAGCACGTCCGGCTGCACGACATCGTGGGGCGACAGATAGACATCGCACGGGGCGATGAAGACACTGCCCATTGATTTGTTTTCAATAAAATTGGCGATCAACCGGTAAATCTTACCAGCGACGGATTGATGATAGAGATTCGGGGCCGGGGACATGACGAGTTCTCCTTCGACAAGCTGGTAGCGCGAACCTTCCGGAGTGGCCCGGTAGTCCTCGACGGTCAGCAATTCGGCTTCGGTGGGCAAGGGACGCATGGTGACTCGCCGGAAAAGCTACGCCGTCCCCTCGCCAACGCAAGGCGGGAGTCGGTCGTCCGGTCGGGATGAATAACCGCCCTGGCCGTGACCGGGCTTCCGTCGAACCCAGAATTTATCCCTTCCGGGCCAGCACCGACCGGATGATGTCCGTGGCGCGGTCAAGGTGCGCTGGCGTCGCGATGAGCGGGGGCAGGAGGCGGATGGTGTTGCCCCCGGCCATCGGGCAGAGCAGACCGCCCTCACGCAATGCCGCCAGATAAGGCGCAGGGTCGGAGTGCAGCGTCAGCCCGAGCATGTAGCCGCGGCCGGTGACGGCCTTCACCTGCCGGGGAAATTCCTGGATGAGCTGATCGAGCTTTGTCTTCCAGGCCGCGCCTTGCGTCCGGACCTTGCTGATCAACGCTTCGCGCTCCAGCGTGTCGAGCACCGCCAGCGCGGCGGCGCAGGCGAGCGGCGTGCCGCCGAAGGTTGAGCCATGGGAACCGGGGGTGAAAAGGTCGGCGTGTTTTTCCGCCGCCCACATCGCGCCGATGGGGTAGCCGCCGCCGAGGCCCTTGGCCATGGCGATGGCATCGGCCCGGATCCCGGCGTGCTGGCAGGCGAAGAAATCGCCGGTGCGACCGATGCCACACTGCACCTCGTCGAACATGAGCAGCAGGTTGTGTTCGTCGCACAGCCGGCGCAGACCCCGGAGAAACTCATCGGTGCATGGTGTGATGCCGCCCTCGCCCTGCACGGTCTCGACCAGGATGGCCGCGGTGCCGGCGTCGACGAGGTCGGCGAAGCTCGGGAGGTTGTTCAGCTCGCCGAAGGCGAAGCCGGACAGGAGTGGCCGGTAACCCTTCTGCAATTTCTCCTGGGACGTGGCGCTCATCCCGCCGAAGGTCCGGCCGTGGAAAGACATCTTCGCGCAGATGATCTGGTGGCACTTGCCTTCCTCGCCGGATTTGCGCACGCCGTGGAGCCGGGCAAGCTTGAGCAGGCTTTCGTTCGACTCCGCTCCGCTGTTGCAGAAGAACACCCGGCCCGGGCCGGACTGCTGCACGAGCCGGCGGGCCAGCTCGCCCTGCTGCGGGTTACGGTAGAGGTTGCTGACATGGATGAGCTCGCCGGCCTGGTGCCGGACGGCCGCCACCCAGGCGGGGTGGCAGTGCCCCAGCGCGCACACCGCGACGCCCGCCGCGAAATCGAGATACTCCCGGCCCGTGTCGTCCCAGACCGTGACGCCCTGGCCGCGCACGAGCGTAAGGGGAGCGCGGTTGTAGTTCTTCATGACGTAGGCGTCATAAAGCTCGGCGGTGTTGGTGCGGACGATGGTGGGTTGGCTCATGGGAAGCGGGAAAGGGGGAAGTTTACGAGTCGGGGGGACAAATGCACGCGCACAATGCGCTGTGCCACCGGTTCAGCCATGCACGATTTCCGTGCCTACGCCCTGATCGGTCAGGATTTCCAGAAGCAGACTGTGCGGCATGCGGCCGTCCACGAAATGGACGCGCTGCACGCCCTCCTGCAGGGCACGCACGGCGCTCTGCACCTTCGGGCGCATGCCCTTGCCAATGATCCCCTTCTTCTTGAGGCCCTCCACTTCGCCCACCTCGATCGAGGAAATGAGCGTGGCGGGATCCTTCGGGTCGGAGAGCAGGCCCGGCACGTCGCTCATGTAAACCAAACGGCGGGCGCGCAGCGCACTGGCCACGCGGCCGGCAACGGTGTCGGCGTTTACATTGTAGGGCTTGCCATCGAGGCCCTCGGCGACCGGTGAAATCACCGGAATGAAGCCATCGGCGATCTCCTTTTTGATGAGCTTTACCTTCACTTCGGTCACATCGCCGACGTAACCGAGGTCGCAAGGATTGCCGTCATCATCGACGTTGAGCTTGTCACAGACTATCACGCTGTCACCCGACAGGCCCTTCGGATTGGCCCCCACCTTGGTCAGCGTGTCGCAGACCTCCTTGTTCACCACCTCGTCGAGGGTTTTTTTCACGATGGCGATGGTCGCCTCGTCGGTGACGCGCAGGCCGTTGATGAAATCGGGCTTCAGGCCCGATTCGTCCATGGCGCGGCTGATGGCCTTGCCGCCGCCATGCACCACGACGACGTTGATGCCCACGGCCGCGAGGAACGCGATGTCGGTCGCGACACTCATCCGCACGGCCGGGTCCGGGTCGTCCATGAAGCTGCCGCCGTATTTCACGACAAAGATCGAGCCGCGGAAATCCTGGATGTAGGGCAGGGCCTCGAGCAGCACCTTGGCCTTGGCGATGATATCAGCGAGTTCCATCAAAGACTGCCCCCAAGTTGGATTGTCATCCTGAGCATGGCGAAGGATCCATGCGCCCGAACCTGACGCCACGCTCGCTGCCGTGGATTCTTCGCTCCGCTCAGAATGACAGGATGCGGATATTGGTTCATATTAATGATGGGCTTCGGTGAGCAATGGCTCGAAGGGCGCAAATTACCGGTTCACGTGGACCACCTTGGCCGGCGGGAAGCCGTTGAACCAGGTCGCCGAGGCGTGGCTGTAGGCGCCGATGTTCACGCTGTAGACAAATTCGTCGCGCTCAAGGTCGGGCAGGTTCTCCGCCATCGACACGACGTCGAGCGCGTCGCAGGTCGGGCCGAACACGGAGCAGAGCGAAGTCGGCCCTTTCTTGAACGACTTGATGGGATACTTGCAGTGATCGAAGATGACCCCCGAGTAGGTGTGGTAGACGCCGTCGTTGATGTAGTAACTCGTCTTTCCGTCGCGCACGGCCTTGCCGATGATCTTCGAGACGGCGTAGCCGGCCGAGGCCACCAGAAAACGGCCCGGCTCGGCGAGCACCTGGATGTCTTTGGGAAAGAGGCGGTCGATCTCCGTGTTGATGATGCGCGCGAGCTCCTTGATTGGCCGCACGGTGCTGTCGTAGGGCGCCGGAAAGCCGCCGCCGATGTCGAGCAGGTTCATCTTATGGTAGCCGCGGTCCTGCGCCTCCTGGAAAATCGCCGCGGTCAGGCTGAGCGCCTGCACGTAGTTCTCGAAGTTCGTCGTCTGGCTGCCGACGTGAAAGCTGATGCCCTCGACGACCAGCCCCTGCCGGTCGGCTTCGAGAATCAAATCCACCGCCTCGCCGGGGGTGGCGCCGAATTTCGACGAAAGCTCCACCATCGCGCCGGTATTGGGCACCTTGAGCCGCAGCGCCAGACCGGCATTGGGCGCATGCTGCTTGATCTTAAAAATCTCCCCGCGGTTGTCGAAAGTGACGAGCGGCTTGTAGCGGTTGAGTTTCTCGAGCGTGTCCGTCGGCTTCGTCGGGTTGGCGTAGATGATCTTGTCCCAGATCCAGTCCTGCCGCTTCTTCGCGGGCCAGTGCCGGATATTTTCGTGGACGATCATGAACTCCGGCATCGAGGCGACATCGAAGCTGGCGCCCTCCCGGAAGAGCGTGCGGACGATGGCGGGGTCGGAATTGGCTTTGACCGCGTAGTAAACCTGCACGCGCGGCAGGTGCTGCCGGAAATCCCGGTAGTTTTTCCGCAGCTCGTCGTGATCGATGACGAACAGCGGGGTGCCGTGTTTTTTCGCGAGCTGCTGCAGCCGGGCTTTCGAGATCATGGCGATGCGAGGAACTGCGTCTCCCCGGCCGTCATTCTGAGCGCAGCGAAGTTACCGAGCCGCAGGCGACAGGGCTCAAATCCAGAATGATGTGCGCCGGCGGTTGTGCTGCTGGATTCTTCACTTCGTTCAGAATGACAAACCAAAGAGTTCATCGGGTAACGCGGCGTTACCCGGCGTCCGTCACAAGGAAGTTCTTGAACTGCCACGGATCCTTCCGGTCGAGGTCGGGCTGGTTGTAGCCGTCGAAGGTCGTGTCGCGGTGCTTGAGCGGGGTCCAATCGAATGGCTGGGAAATCCACTTGCCGAGATAGGGTTTCGAAATCCTGAGGATGTAGTCGTGCGGCAGCTCGTCGGGGACGACGACGCCGGACTCGGGGTTCTCAATCATCCACAGCGAGGCGGCGACGACCGAGATGGCAACCTGCATGGTGGTGGCATTCTGGTGCGGCACCAGGCGGCGGGACTCCTCGATGCTGAGGTCGGAGCCGACCCACCACGAGTTGTAGTCATGGCCCATGATCAGCGCGCCGAGGACGTCGGCGCCGGCTGTGATCTCGTCGTTCATGATGCGCTGGTTCGCGTTCAGCTGATAGTTGTAGCCGCGCATCTCGTTGAGCGAGGCGATGGCCTCATCGCAGGGGCAGTAGGCATAGTGCATCGTCGGGCGGTAGACGGCCTGGCCGTTCTTCCAGACCGTGAGCTTGTCGGAGATGGTGAAGGCCTCGCCGTGGCGAACCACCATGCCGAGAATGTTCCAGTTCGGCACGAAGGAGCGGACCCAGACGTTTATGCCCATTTGCGCCAGGCAGATCTGGTTCTTCGGCCCTTCCTTGTGCCGGAAGGCGTGCTTCGGGAGCGTCTTCTCGTGGGTGCCCCAACCCATCTCGGAGGTGGTGGTGCCTTCCTCCCGGAAGCCCTCGATGCTCCAGGTGTTCACGAACTCGTCCACCCGCTTGGGTTTGTCCGTGATCTGGGTGTCGCGCTCGGAACAGTGGATGACCTTCACGCCGAGTTCCTGCGCGAGAAGGTTGAACGAGCGGGCTTTGATCAGTTTGGTGATGCGGGCGGCGCGGGCCCCCTTGGCCTTCCTGTCCTTGATGAGCCTGGTGCCGATATCGATGAGGCCCTGCTTGACGAAATGCGAGATGAGGCCGGGATTGGCGCCATGTTCGATGACGGCGGTCGGGCCCTTGGTCTTCCACTTTCGGACCATGCGGCGCAGGTTCATGTGGCGCCAGTAAAGCGTCTTGGTGGTCGGGTGCGCGTTGGGGCCGCCGGCATAAGGATCCCACAGCTCGGTCGAGGTGTTGATGTAGCGCACGCCGTGGTCATGGCACCACTGGAGGATTTCGCAGGCGTCAATGTTCCAGGCGAGGTCGATCAGGATGTCGCCGGGCCCGACGTGTTTCGCCAGCAAACCCGTCATGTTGCTTTCGGTCACGCGGTCGCGGACAAAGCGGACCCCCTTCCTGGTCCAAGGCGCGAGCTTGGCCCGGCGATCCTCGAAGTCCATCACGGTGACGTTCTTCGCGGGCACCTTGATGTGCTTGAAGAGGATGGGCAGCGTGCATTCGGCGACGGCGCCATAGCCGACGAACAGGATTTTATTTTTGAAGGGGAGCATGAATTCGAAGCGTTGGTTTTTCGGGTGAAGCGGCGACGAAACTTCGCCGCCGGTCATGGGAAAATGGACGCAAAATGTGCAGCCGAATCAGGCGGCAGTGCAAGCGATTATTGAGCCGCCAACGGCGACGGTCCGCGCGCCGGCTCACTCGCTCTTGTTGTAGTGCACGTAGCCCTCGGTCAGATCGGTCGCGAGCAGGCGGAACGTCGCCTTCCCGAGATGCAGATTGAGGGTGAGGGTGAAGCGGCGAGCCTTCACGATCTCCTTCCACTTCGGTTTCAGCTCGGGATGCGGCTTGCCCGCGGTCATCGCCGGCGTGTCGTTGTAGAGAATGTCGAGTTTGGCCTCGACCAGTTTGGCGCCCGCATAGCCGGCGGCGTCCGCCAGCCGGCCCCAGTTGGGATCCTCGCCATACCAGGACGATTTCACCAGCAGGGAATTGCCGATGGCGCGGGCGACCTTCTCGGCGTCCTCGGCGGAGGCGGCGCCGGTGACCTTCACCTCGACCACCTTGGTGATCTTCTCGCCATCGGACACGATCTTGTCGGCCAGCGCCTCACAGGCCTTCCACACGGCCTCGGCGAACAACACCCGCAGCTCGCGCGGGCTTTTGTCCCCCACGCTGACGCCGGAATGGCCGTTGGCCAGGATGAGCACGGTGTCGTTGGTGCTCATGTCACCATCCACCGTGATGCAGTTGAACGTGCCCGCGACGGCTTCGGAAAGGGTTTTCTGCAGAAAGCTCCGCGGCACGGAAAAATCGGTCGCGAGGAACGCCAGCATGGTGGCCATGTTGGGCTGGATCATGCCCGCGCCCTTGGCGATGCCGGAGACGAAGTGCTTCTTGCCGTCGTAGGTAAAGCTGACGGTGACGGTCTTGGGCCGCGTATCGGAGGTGAGGATGGCGCTGGCCGCCTTGTGGCCATGGGCGGCGGTGCGCCCTTTCCCCGCGACCGCCTGCTCGAGACCTTTGAGCAGGCGGGGCAGCGGCAGCGGCTGGCCGATGCGGCCGGTCGAGCAGACAAAGAACGCCGTGGGCTTCAGGTTGAGCGAAGCCGCCGCGCGCTGGGCAATCGTATGGGCGTCCTGCAGGCCCTCGGGTCCGGTGCAGGCGTTGGCGTTGCCCGAGTTGGCGATGATGCCGTGGAACGGTCCGCCCTGGGCGAGGTGTTTTTGACAGAGCAACACCGGCGCGGCCTTGATGGCGTTGGTGGTGAAGGTGCCGGCGGCCGTGCAGGGGCGCAGGGAAAAAATCAGCGCCAGATCGAGCCGCTTGAGGTCGTGTTTCTCGCGGATGTCGCAGGCGACCGCCGCCGCGTCGAAGCCGGGCACATCGGTGATGCCGGCGCCATCCAGGGTGACAGTCAGGTGGGTCATGGGGCAGAGAACTGGATTCTTCGCGGGGCTCAGAATGACATCAGGCGAGCCCCGCGGTCTCGGGCAAACCGAGCCAGAGATTCATGATCTGCACGGCTTGGCCGCTCGCGCCTTTCACGAGGTTGTCGAGCGCCGAGGTGATGACGAAATTGCCCGTGCGGGAGTCATGCACGGCGGAGATGTCCACGCGGTTGGTGCCGGCAACGTGCGCCGTGTCCGGTGTGTCACCGGCAGGCAGGACGGTGACAAACGGCCGGTCCGCGTAGGTGGCGCGCCACACCGCGTAAAGCGAATCGACGGTTGCGCCGGGCGCGGCCGGGACCGTGATGGTCGTCGCGATGCCCCGGCGCATCGGCGCCAGGTGCGGGTTAAACTGCACGACAATTTTTACGCCGGCGGCGGCGGAGAGCTGTTCCTCGATCTCCGCCAGGTGCCGGTGCTGGGTGAGGCCATAAGCCTTGGTGCTCTCGGCGCGTTCGACGAAGAGGTATTGTTCCTCGGCTTTCTTGCCGGCGCCGCTGACCCCGGAGAAGGAATTGATGACGATATGCTCACGCGCCACCACCCCCGCTTTCAACAACGGCGCGAGCGGCACCAGCGTGCTCGTCGGATAGCAGCCCGGCGCGGCGGCGACCTTGATTTCGGTCTTCCACTTCGGGTCGGTCAACTCGGGGAGGACGAAGCGGGCCGACGGCAGCAGCGCGGGCGCATGGTGGGGGCCGTAATATTTTTCGAAAGTGCCGAGGTCGGCGATCCGGAAGTCGGCGCTCAGGTCGATAACCTTGACGCCGGTGGGCACGAGGGTTTTCGCGAAATCCGCCGCGGCGCCGTGCGGCAGGGCGAGGAACCACAGGCCGATGTCCTTCCGGCCGGCCAGGGCCACCGGATCGGAGTCGCTGAACTTCAGCCGGTCGGTGGCCGTGCCGCGCAAGGCGGGGATGACCGCGGCCACGGGCTTGCCGCTGTGCTGGCGCGACGTGACCGCCATCAGCTTGACCAACGGATGACCGAGGAGGAGCTTGACCAGAATTTCGCCGGAATAACCCGACGCACCGACAACGCCGACATTCATTTAAGGGAGGCGCAAAATAGGAAATCCCACCCGGGGAATCGAGAAGTTTCGTGGGCCATAAAAAAAGAAGCGGAGGCCGGGGGGCGCTCCGCTGCGGTGAAACCCTGGATCCAGTTTCGGGCGATCAGCGCTTGGAGAACTGGAAGCGCTTGCGGGCGCCCGGCTGGCCGGGCTTCTTGCGCTCTTTCTCGCGGGGGTCGCGGGTGAGGTGGCCGGCTTTCTTGAGCGTGACGCGGAGCTCGGGATTGAACTTCAGCAGCGCGCGGGCAATGCCGTGGGCCACGGCGCCTGACTGGCTGCTGATGCCGCCGCCGGCGACGTTCACCAGGACGTCAAACTTGTCCTTGCTGTCCGCCGTGACGAGCGGGGCGAGGGCGCGGCGCACGAAGTTGTCGTGCGTGAAATAGACTTCAAACTTGCGGTCATTGACCGTGGTCTGGCCGGAGCCGGCGACGATGCGGACGCGGGCCGTGGAGGACTTGCGGCGGCCGGTGCCGAGGAAAACGGAGGATTCAGCGCTCATGGATTACTTTAAGACGACGGGGTTCTGGGCCGCGTGATCGTGTGTCGCGCCGGGAAACACCCGGAGCTTGGTCAACATTTTCGCGGCGAGCCGGTTCCGCGGGAGCATGCCCTTGACCGCCTGCATGACGATGAACTCGGGCTTCTGGCGGCGCACATCGGTGAGCTTGCGATATTTCTCCCCGCCGACGTAGCCGGAGAACGTCATGTATTCGGTGTGCTCTTCCTTCTTGCCGGTCAGGACGACCTTGCTCGCGTTGATGACGACCACGAAGTCACCGGTGTCGACATGGGGCGTGTAAGTGGGCTTGTGCCGGCCGCGCAGGATGTTGGCGGCTTTAACGGCGAGACGGCCCAGCACCTTGCCCTCGGCATCGATCAGATGCCATTTGGGCTGCACTGTCTCTTTCTTGGCCAGATAGGTTTTCATTTGCGGAAAGGGGCCAAAGGGAAGGATTTCGCATACCCCTGTCAACCCCGAACCTTTCACATTTCTCAAAACACCTGCCCGAGGGGCTTAACCCCTCAAAAGTCGAGATTTACACCGAACGTGGCCCATAAATTTCGCCGCGCCGGCAGCCCAAACGGGCCACGGGTTGGAGACAGCCCCCAAGCGTCCGTATAGTGCAATCCAAGGGTGACGGTTGAGTGTGCGCCGATGCGGTAGGGCAGCCGCGCTTCCCCACCCCAGTAACCGTAACTGTCGTTCAATCGAGGCCCCGGGGCATCCGGCCGCCAGTCGTCGCCCGACGACCAGCCGGCGAAGATTGTCAGGTCCAGGAATGCGCCCCACTTCACCAGCGCAACGCTGCGCGCCAGTGACACCTGTGCGGTATCGGAGCGAAAACTGAAGTCGTGGTAGTAAGCCAAACCCGGCGTGAACCCGCTGATCGGCGCCAAGGTGGCGGCCAGCCCGGCCTCGAACGAGTGTCTGGCCCCGCCGCCGGGAACCTCGCTGAACCAATGCTGCGCCACCGATGCTTCCAGGCTGACCTCATCCGCCGGGCGCCACGTGTAGGCGGCATGCAGGTTCAACTCCCGCGTTTCGCCGCTCTCGAAAGGCAGGTTCGCCCACACCCCGCCGCGCAAACTGTCGCGATTGATTTCCGCCGCCGCCTGCGCGGATGGACCCGCCCGCTCGATTCCGCGAAAAACATAGCGGGAAGCGTGGCTGAAATCCACCAGCATGGCCGGTGGTTCGTCGCCCCGCACCCCCAGCGGACCCGCCCACAACGCGACGAGTAGAATTCCGGTGATTTTTTGCCTGAAACGCATTGAAACCATTGCCCATGGATGTGTTTGTTTTTGCCCTTGTTGTCCACACACTCGTGCCGCCCATGAAATCTTCCGTCCGCCTGAACTTTATCGCCGCCAGTCTCCTCGGTTTTACCGGGGTCGCGCTCGGCGCAGCCGGGGCTCACGGGCGATTGCATGACGCCCTTGTTGCCGCCGGCACGCTTGATAATTGGCGCACGGCTGTGCTTTACCAACTGATCCACGCCGTCGCCCTGCTGGCGTTCTCAGGCTGGCACTGGGTCGGCCGGTGCTGGATCACGGGCGTGGTGTTGTTTTCCGGTTCGCTCTACTGGCTGGCGCTGGGCGGACCGAAATTCCTCGGACCGATCACCCCCCTCGGCGGGATCGCCCTTCTGCTCGGTTGGGCCTTGCTCGCGTGGCACGCCTTCCGGCTGCCCAAAACATGAAACTCCCGCCGCCCCTGGGCGGGCAGCCGCGGCTGGTCGGCGGCTGTGTGCGCGACTGGCTGCTTGGGCTCGAGCCCAAGGATTTTGACATCGAGGTCTATGGGCTCGACTACGAGGCGATGGGCCGGGCGCTCTCACCGTTCGGCCCGACCGACCTCGTGGGGCGCAGTTTCGGCGTGCTCAAGGTCCGCCTGGAGGGCGCGGAATACGATTTCAGTCTGCCCCGCCGCGAATCCAAGACCGGCGCCGGTCACCGCGGCTTCGCGGTCGCGCCCGACCCCGGGCTGACCGAGGCCGAGGCGGCGGCGCGCCGCGATTTCACGCTCAACGCCATCGCCTACGATCCGTTCGAGCACCGGGTCGTTGATCCGCACGGCGGCGTGGCGGACCTGAAGAAGAAGATCCTGCGGCACACCGGCCCGGCTTTCGTCGAGGATCCGCTGCGCGTGCTGCGGGCCTTCCAGCTCGCGGCGCGGTTCGAGCTGAAACTCGCGCCAGAAACCGCCGCACTCTGCCGGTCCATTGGCGCCAGCTACGGCGAGCTGCCCGTCGAGCGCGTCTGGAGCGAGTGGGATAAATGGGCGACCAAGGCAGTGAAGCCCTCGCTTGGCATCCTGGCGCTCCAGCAGTGCGACTGGCTGAAACACTTCCCCGAGATCGCTGCGCTCGCCGGCGTGCCGCAGGAGCCGGAGTGGCATCCGGAAGGCGATGTGCTGATCCACACGAACCATTGCCTTGACGCCTTGGTCAGCCTGGCTACCTGGCGTGACGGCTCGCCGGTCACGCGGCGCATCCTGTCCTTCAGCGTGCTGGCACACGATTTCGGCAAGGCCAGCACGACCAAACAGGCCGAGCGCCGGGGCAAGCTGCGCTGGGTCAGCCCCGAGCACGAGGCGGCGGGCGGACCGCTCGCGGAGGCTTTTCTCCAACGCATTGGGGCGCCGCTGGACCTGATTCCCCGCGTGCGCCAGTTGGTGGTCAACCACCTGCTCCATCACCAAGGCGCCGAGGAATACCGCGACACGACCGTGCGGCGCCTGGCCCGCAAAATCGAACCGGCCACCATCGACGAATTGATTGCCGTGATGCAGGCCGACCACCTCGGTCGTCCGCCGCTGGTCTCGACCGAGACCGTGCGGCGGCTCGATCATCTGCGCACCGCCGCCAGGCGCCTGGCGCTGGAACATGCTGCCCCCAAGCCCATTGTGCTGGGCCGGCACCTGATTGCCCTCGGACTGACGCCTGGACCCCAGTTTACACCGGCGCTCGCTGCGGCGTTTGAATCGCAGCTCGACGGGGCGTTTATAGACGAGCCGGGCGGCCTGGAATGGATGCGTAACTATTTGCGGGCGCATCCGCCGGTTTTAACATCCTGATTTTTCTTTTCCATGAGCACTGCCAGCCAACTCGATCAGCTCAGGCAATTCACCAAGGTCGTGGCCGACACCGGCGACTTCGCCAGCATGAGGGAATACGCGCCCCAGGACGCTACCACCAACCCCAGCCTCATCCTCAAGGCCGCGGCCCTGCCAGCCTACGCCCACCTGCTGGACAAAGCCGTCAAGGATGCCGGCGCAGCTGCTGGCACCGGGCAAATCATCGACCAACTGCTCGTGCTCTTCGGCGGCGAAATTCTCCGGATCGTCCCCGGCCGTGTTTCGACCGAGGTGGACGCGCGCCTCTCGTTCGACCGGGACGGCTCCATCGCCAAGGCCCGCGAGATCATCGGCCTTCACAAGCAGGCCGGCATCCCCCGCGAACGCATCCTCATCAAGCTCGCCTCGACCTGGGAGGGCATCAAGGCCGCCGAGCTGCTCCAGCAGGAGAAGATCAACTGCAACCTCACCTTGCTCTTCTCGTTCGCGCAGGCGGTCGCGTGCGCCGAGGCGAAGGTGCGGCTCATCTCGCCCTTCGTCGGACGAATTCTTGACTGGCATAAGAAGAACACGGGCAAGGACTACACCCCCGCCGAGGATCCGGGGGTGAAGTCGGTCACCGAGATCTACAACTACTACAAGAAGTTCGGCCACGCCACTGAGGTCATGGGCGCGTCGTTCCGCAACAAGGGCGAAATCACCGAGCTGGCCGGCTGCGACCTGCTCACCATCAGCCCGGCGCTGCTCGGCGAGCTCAAGGCCAGCACCGAGCCGCTCAACCGCAAACTCGATCCCGCCAAGGCCAGAGCCGCCGAGTTGAAGCAGGTGAGCTTTGATGAGAAAGGCTTCCGGTT